>NZ_JCBDHG010000019.1:0-5444 GCF_059834185.1 Vibrio sp. R10-SG3-ISO10 | reverse complement strand
TCAATCTGTGTGGGCACTCGTTGATGATAATCCAAATAGATACTTCGGTATCAATTTAGGTTTCAATGATACGAAGTGACCATTGAATCTTCGGATTCAGCACAGTCAATTCAAACATTACTTTATGTAATGTTCAGTATTCATTGAGCCGACAAAATCTTAAATTGAAGAGTTTGATCATGGCTCAGATTGAACGCTGGCGGCAGGCCTAACACATGCAAGTCGAGCGGAAACGAGTTAACTGAACCTTCGGGGAACGTTAACGGCGTCGAGCGGCGGACGGGTGAGTAATGCCTGGGAAATTGCCCTGATGTGGGGGATAACCATTGGAAACGATGGCTAATACCGCATAATAGCTTCGGCTCAAAGAGGGGGACCTTCGGGCCTCTCGCGTCAGGATATGCCCAGGTGGGATTAGCTAGTTGGTGAGGTAAGGGCTCACCAAGGCGACGATCCCTAGCTGGTCTGAGAGGATGATCAGCCACACTGGAACTGAGACACGGTCCAGACTCCTACGGGAGGCAGCAGTGGGGAATATTGCACAATGGGCGCAAGCCTGATGCAGCCATGCCGCGTGTATGAAGAAGGCCTTCGGGTTGTAAAGTACTTTCAGCAGTGAGGAAGGTTCATGCGTTAATAGCGTATGGATTTGACGTTAGCTGCAGAAGAAGCACCGGCTAACTCCGTGCCAGCAGCCGCGGTAATACGGAGGGTGCGAGCGTTAATCGGAATTACTGGGCGTAAAGCGCATGCAGGTGGTTTGTTAAGTCAGATGTGAAAGCCCGGGGCTCAACCTCGGAATTGCATTTGAAACTGGCAGACTAGAGTACTGTAGAGGGGGGTAGAATTTCAGGTGTAGCGGTGAAATGCGTAGAGATCTGAAGGAATACCGGTGGCGAAGGCGGCCCCCTGGACAGATACTGACACTCAGATGCGAAAGCGTGGGGAGCAAACAGGATTAGATACCCTGGTAGTCCACGCCGTAAACGATGTCTACTTGGAGGTTGTGGCCTTGAGCCGTGGCTTTCGGAGCTAACGCGTTAAGTAGACCGCCTGGGGAGTACGGTCGCAAGATTAAAACTCAAATGAATTGACGGGGGCCCGCACAAGCGGTGGAGCATGTGGTTTAATTCGATGCAACGCGAAGAACCTTACCTACTCTTGACATCCAGAGAACTTTCCAGAGATGGATTGGTGCCTTCGGGAACTCTGAGACAGGTGCTGCATGGCTGTCGTCAGCTCGTGTTGTGAAATGTTGGGTTAAGTCCCGCAACGAGCGCAACCCTTATCCTTGTTTGCCAGCGAGTAATGTCGGGAACTCCAGGGAGACTGCCGGTGATAAACCGGAGGAAGGTGGGGACGACGTCAAGTCATCATGGCCCTTACGAGTAGGGCTACACACGTGCTACAATGGCGCATACAGAGGGCGGCCAACTTGCGAAAGTGAGCGAATCCCAAAAAGTGCGTCGTAGTCCGGATCGGAGTCTGCAACTCGACTCCGTGAAGTCGGAATCGCTAGTAATCGTGGATCAGAATGCCACGGTGAATACGTTCCCGGGCCTTGTACACACCGCCCGTCACACCATGGGAGTGGGCTGCAAAAGAAGTGGGTAGTTTAACCTTCGGGAGGACGCTCACCACTTTGTGGTTCATGACTGGGGTGAAGTCGTAACAAGGTAGCCCTAGGGGAACCTGGGGCTGGATCACCTCCTTATACGATGATTACTCGCGATGAGTGTCCACACAGATTGATATGTTTATACACGTTAAGAGACGATACTGGGTCTGTAGCTCAGGTGGTTAGAGCGTTCGCCTGATAAGCGAGAGGTCGGTGGTTCAAGTCCACTCAGACCCACCAATCTTCCTCCCAGAAGAATTGGCACACAGTATCAACACCTGATGGGGCTATAGCTCAGCTGGGAGAGCGCCTGCCTTGCACGCAGGAGGTCAGCAGTTCGATCCTGCTTAGCTCCACCATCTTTAAGCGCATTTGCGTAAGTGTTCTTAAAAATGGTTTTCATCAGAAAATCTAGCTCTTTAACAATTTGGAAAGCTGACGAATAACAACAATCCCCATCTCTTTGAGATGCGTTGTTATTCAATTAAAAGTTCTCAAATCCTAGTGACTTAGTCATTAGGTACCAACACACATTCAAGTGTTCTTGGAAATTTGAGTCCGGCAAAATCGTGTCTGCACATGTATAAAAATGCAGACAACTTTGGTTGTTTAAACAGAAGACCCTTTGGGGTTGTATGGTTAAGTGACTAAGCGTACACGGTGGATGCCTTGGCAGTCAGAGGCGATGAAAGACGTAGTAACTTGCGATAAGCCCAGATTAGGTAGTAACAACCATTTGAGTCTGGGATTTCTGAATGGGGAAACCCAATTGCATAAGCAATTACTGTTAACTGAATACATAGGTTAACAGGGCGAACTCGGGGAACTGAAACATCTAAGTACCCGAAGGAAAAGAAATCAACCGAGATTCCGAAAGTAGCGGCGAGCGAAATTGGACTAGCCCTTAAGCTTTTAATGAGACAGGTGAATGAGCTGGAAAGCTCAGCGATACAGGGTGATAGCCCCGTAACCGACATCTCATCATCAGTGAAATCGAGTAGGGCGGGACACGTGATATCCTGTCTGAATATGGGGGGACCATCCTCCAAGGCTAAATACTACTGACTGACCGATAGTGAACCAGTACCGTGAGGGAAAGGCGAAAAGAACCCCTGTGAGGGGAGTGAAATAGAACCTGAAACCGTGTACGTACAAGCAGTAGGAGCACCTTCGTGGTGTGACTGCGTACCTTTTGTATAATGGGTCAGCGACTTATATTCAGTAGCAAGGTTAACCATCTAGGGGAGCCGTAGAGAAATCGAGTCTTAACTGGGCGTCGAGTTGCTGGATATAGACCCGAAACCAGGTGATCTAGCCATGGGCAGGTTGAAGGTTGAGTAACATCAACTGGAGGACCGAACCGACTAATGTTGAAAAATTAGCGGATGACTTGTGGCTAGGGGTGAAAGGCCAATCAAACCTGGAGATAGCTGGTTCTCCCCGAAATCTATTTAGGTAGAGCCTCGGACGAATACTACTGGGGGTAGAGCACTGTTAAGGCTAGGGGGTCATCCCGACTTACCAACCCTTTGCAAACTCCGAATACCAGTAAGTACTATCCGGGAGACACACGGCGGGTGCTAACGTCCGTCGTGGAGAGGGAAACAACCCAGACCGCCAGCTAAGGTCCCAAATTATAGCTAAGTGGGAAACGATGTGGGAAGGCTTAGACAGCTAGGATGTTGGCTTAGAAGCAGCCATCATTTAAAGAAAGCGTAATAGCTCACTAGTCGAGTCGGCCTGCGCGGAAGATGTAACGGGGCTAAGCTATAAACCGAAGCTGCGGCAATGCAATTTATTGTATTGGGTAGGGGAGCGTTCTGTAAGCCGTTGAAGGTGGATTGTAAAGTCTGCTGGAGGTATCAGAAGTGCGAATGCTGACATGAGTAACGATAAAGGGGGTGAAAAACCTCCTCGCCGGAAGACCAAGGGTTCCTGTCCAACGTTAATCGGGGCAGGGTAAGTCGACCCCTAAGGCGAGGCCGAAAGGCGTAGTCGATGGGAAACGGGTTAATATTCCCGTACTTCTTACAATTGCGATGGGGGGACGGAGAAGGCTAGGTGGGCCTGGCGACGGTTGTCCAGGTTCAAGTGCGTAGGCTTGAGAGTTAGGTAAATCCGGCTCTCTTTAAGGCTGAGACACGATGTCGAGCTACTACGGTAGTGAAGTCATTGATGCCATGCTTCCAGGAAAAGCCTCTAAGCTTCAGATTGTAAGGAATCGTACCCCAAACCGACACAGGTGGTCGGGTAGAGAATACCAAGGCGCTTGAGAGAACTCGGGTGAAGGAACTAGGCAAAATGGTACCGTAACTTCGGGAGAAGGTACGCTCTTGACGGTGAAGTCCCTTGCGGATGGAGCTATTGAGAGTCGCAGATACCAGGTGGCTGCAACTGTTTATTAAAAACACAGCACTGTGCAAAATCGTAAGATGACGTATACGGTGTGACGCCTGCCCGGTGCCGGAAGGTTAATTGATGGGGTTAGACGTAAGTCGAAGCTCTTGATCGAAGCCCCGGTAAACGGCGGCCGTAACTATAACGGTCCTAAGGTAGCGAAATTCCTTGTCGGGTAAGTTCCGACCTGCACGAATGGCGTAATGATGGCCACGCTGTCTCCACCCGAGACTCAGTGAAATTGAAATCGCTGTGAAGATGCAGTGTACCCGCGGCTAGACGGAAAGACCCCGTGAACCTTTACTACAGCTTGGCACTGAACATTGACCCTACATGTGTAGGATAGGTGGGAGGCTTTGAAACCGGTACGCCAGTATCGGTGGAGCCGTCCTTGAAATACCACCCTTGTAGTGTTGATGTTCTAACTTAGACCCGTTATCCGGGTTGAGGACAGTGCCTGGTGGGTAGTTTGACTGGGGCGGTCTCCTCCCAAAGAGTAACGGAGGAGCACGAAGGTGGGCTAATCACGGTTGGACATCGTGAGGTTAGTGCAATGGCATAAGCCCGCTTGACTGCGAGAATGACAATTCGAGCAGGTGCGAAAGCAGGTCATAGTGATCCGGTGGTTCTGTATGGAAGGGCCATCGCTCAACGGATAAAAGGTACTCCGGGGATAACAGGCTGATACCGCCCAAGAGTTCATATCGACGGCGGTGTTTGGCACCTCGATGTCGGCTCATCACATCCTGGGGCTGAAGTCGGTCCCAAGGGTATGGCTGTTCGCCATTTAAAGTGGTACGCGAGCTGGGTTTAGAACGTCGTGAGACAGTTCGGTCCCTATCTGCCGTGGGCGTTGGAAGATTGAAGGGGGCTGCTCCTAGTACGAGAGGACCGGAGTGGACGAACCTCTGGTGTTCGGGTTGTGTCGCCAGACGCATTGCCCGGTAGCTAAGTTCGGAATCGATAACCGCTGAAAGCATCTAAGCGGGAAGCGAGCCCTGAGATGAGTCTTCCCTGACCCCTTGAGGGTCCTAAAGGGTTGTTCGAGACTAGAACGTTGATAGGCAGGGTGTGTAAGCGTTGTGAGGCGTTGAGCTAACCTGTACTAATTGCCCGTGAGGCTTAACCATACAACACCCAAAGGGTTTTGATGGACTCAAAGCAAGAACAGATTTGAATGTGTATGAGAACACAATAACAGCTTTCCGAATTAAAGAATTTGCTTGGCGACCATAGCGATTTGGACCCACCTGATTCCATGCCGAACTCAGAAGTGAAACGAATTAGCGCCGATGGTAGTGTGGGGCTTCCCCATGTGAGAGTAGGACATCGCCAGGCTTTAAATTTAGACTTTAGGTCTAACCAGTGCGGAGCGGTAGTTCAGTTGGTTAGAATACCGGCCTGTCACGCCGGGGGTCGCGGGTTCGAG
>NZ_JCBDHG010000018.1:0-170847 GCF_059834185.1 Vibrio sp. R10-SG3-ISO10 | reverse complement strand
CACCCGACAGCGGAAACTACTACTCGACTGGGCATGATCTTTTAGATCAAAAGCTGGAAGGCGGCTTTCCTAAGCATGGGGTTGTCGAGCTGCAAGGTGACGCCAGTATTGGTGAATTACGCCTACTTTTGCCGCACCTAAAAAACACCAGCCAAGAGAGGTTATCTGTTTTCATTCAGCCTCCTGGTTACCTGTGTGCTGAGCAGATTAATAATGAAGGTCTAGATAACAATAAAGTCCTCCTCATCTACCCACAAAATGATAAAGAAGCACTTTGGGCTGCCGAACAATGTTTACGCAGTGGTGCATGCAGCAATGTATTGCTTTGGCATCCCGAATTAGAAGTTCATCAAGCAAGACGCCTACAGGTTGCTAGTGAACATGGAAACTGCCTGCACTTTATCTTTAAAACGGCCCAAAAGAGTCTGTTTTCACTGCCTGTCAGTTTAAGTATGACACTCCTTCCACACGCATTGGGAGTAGAAATTACCATCACCAAACGTAAAGGTGGTTGGTCGCAAGGCAGCTTTGTGATTGATATGAGTGCAGCTTGGCCTAGCCTGACATTACAACCTAAACCGCCTGTAATTATCCCTTTCCCAATTCGTCAGCAAGGGTAGTTATGCAAAGCTGGATCTACCTACACTTTCCAACTCTACAACTTGATGCACTTTTCTCAGAGCAGGCATCTTTGCCACTGGCGATTGTTGAATCTAAGCGCTTTAAGATCGTCCAATGTAATGAAATCGCCCGTCAACAAGGGGTACAAACGGGCATGGGTTTAGGCAGTGCGAGTGCGATGTGTCACCAGCTTCAAGTTCACCCTTATGATGAAAAGGTTGAGCAACAAACTCTGCTTGATATTGCCCAGTGGCTATATATGGTCACCTCAGATATTTGTCTGTTGCCACCGCAAGGCGTGTTACTCAAAGCCACCAATATGTTGTCACTCTACGGTGGGCTAGAACCCTATTGGCAGCGCGTTTCACAGCATTTAACGCAACTTCAGCTTAACTACTCTTATTCGAGCGGCTTCTCTCCTTTCTCGGCTATCGCCTTAGGAAAAGCCAATGCTGCCCTACTGACTCTAGAGAAAGAGCAACTCATCCAGATCATCAAACCTTTTCCTCTTAGTGCAACCGAGCTTGATAGCAAGACGGTGGAAAAGCTCCAACGGGTTGGCATCACGACACTCAGCGATTTGCTCGACATCCCAATCAAAGATCTCGCTCGACGCTTTGATATTGATTTGGTCAACTATGTGGGCAAATTGATGGGGCAGTTTAAGCACCCTATTGATTTCTACCACCCACCAGAGCACTTCGAAAACTATCAAGAATTACTCTTTGATATTGAAAACATTCAGTGGCTAGAAAAACCGCTCGCTAAACTACTCACCAAGCTGGAATGGTTTCTGACACTACGTAACCAAGTTGGCTATGAGTTAGAGCTGATCTTACATCAAAGAGACAAAGACGATGCGTCGGTGACATTTTACTCTGCCAGTGGCGATTACCTTGCTACACGTTGGATGACGCTCTGCCAACTCACAATGGAATCATTAAAGCTCGATGCTCCCGTGCAGGGGCTGACGCTGCGTTTGATTCGCAGTGGAGAGCTTGAGTCCACCAGCGCAGATCTATTTAAAGGCTTTCAAGGCGAGCAAACTGAGTTAGAGCTAATTGGCTTACTACAGGCAAAATTGGGCAAAGATAAGGTGCGTAAAGTGGCGCATAGTCACGACCCTCGTCCAGAAAAAGCCACCTTTCTCTGTGACCCTACCCTGCCTATTCCAACCAAGGCAGCAAGCCAAAGACTGCGACCGAATATTGTTTTGCCTACGCCAGAACCTTTACAAGAGAAAGTCTCCATCATGCAAGGCCCTGAACGCTTCGTAACAGGCTGGTGGGACGGTGATGATATGACCCGCGATTACTTTGTCGCTCGTAGTGAGCAAGGGCGCTGGTTATGGGTATTTCGTAATCAAGACAAGCACTGGTTTGTCCATGGATTGTTTTGTTAGTCCGGAGCGAATGTGATGTCTTACGCTGAGCTTTTTTGTCAAAGTAACTTCTCTTTTCTCACTGGCGCCTCACATGCTGAAGAGCTGATCTTGCAAGCAGATTTTCTGCGTTATCACTCCTTAGCGATCACAGATGAATGCTCAGTTGCTGGTGTGGTACGTGCTTACACGGCAAGCAAGAAGCATCAGCTTAATATTGAGCTTATTGTCGGCAGTATGTTCTGGCTTAACCAAGAGTGTCAGGTCGTGTTGTTGTGCCCAAACCGAGAGGCTTACGCTGAGCTCTGCCGTATCATCACCAATGCGAGAAGGCGTTCCGAGAAAGGCAGCTATCAACTTTCTGAATGGGACTTAATGTCCGCCAAGCACTGCCTCATCCTCTGGTTACCCAGTCATACATCCAGTGACCATAAATGGGGAAACTGGCTTGCTCAGCATCATCAACACCGACTGTGGCTAGGTATTCAGCGCCACCTCAAATCTGATGATAAACAATACCTTGAACACTGCGAGCAGCTCGCTCAAGAGATACAACTACCGATTAGCGCCTGTGGTGGCGTGCTCATGCATACTGCAACCCGTTTGCCTCTACAGCATACGCTGACCGCTATTCAGTCCGGGTGTAGCGTTAATGAATTAGGCGAACAGCGACTAACCAATACAGAGAGAAGCCTGCGTAGTCAGGAAAAACTCGCCAAGCTATTTAAACCTGAATGGCTGCGAGAGAGCGTAAAAATCGCCGAGCGCTGCGAATTTAGCTTAGGTGATCTGCAATACGAATACCCTAGCGAGCTGGTTCCCGATGGCTATACTCCAATGAGCTACCTCACCGCTTTGGTCGAATATGGCAAGAAACTGCGCTTTCCTGAAGGCGTTCCAAGCGATATTCAGGCAACAATAGACAAAGAACTTAAGCTGATTGATGAGCTTAACTACCCGTTTTATTTTCTCACCATCCACGACATTGTGATGTTCGCTAAACGTCACCGAATCCTCTACCAAGGGCGCGGTTCTGCGGCCAACTCCGTGGTGTGCTATTGCCTTGAAATTACCTCTGTAGACCCTAGACAGATTTCGGTGCTATTCGAGCGATTTATCAGTGCCGAACGCGATGAGCCACCCGATATTGATGTCGATTTCGAGCATGAACGCCGTGAAGAAGTCATCCAGTACATTTACCAAAAGTATGGTCGAGAGCGTGCGGCTCTAGCCGCAACCGTGATCTCTTATCGCTTCAAAAGCGCGGTGCGTGATGTAGGCAAAGCGCTAGGCATTGAAGAGAGTCAGCTCGATTACTTTATTAAAAATGTTAATCGCCGTGACCGAGCACTCGGTTGGCAAGCTCAAATCGTCGAACTCGGGCTACAGCCTGACTCTCTCAAAGGCGAGCAGTTCATCAACCTAGTCAACGAAATTCTTGGCTTTCCTCGTCACCTTTCACAGCATGTCGGCGGTTTTATCATTGCTGCTGGGCCCTTGTATGAACTGGTTCCAGTCGAGAATGCGTCAATGCCCGATCGCACCGTCATTCAATGGGATAAGGACGATCTCGAATCGCTCAAGCTGCTTAAAGTCGATGTACTGGCTTTAGGCATGCTCACTGCGATTCGTAAGTGCTTTGATTTAGTTGAGCGACTGCATAACCAAACACTAACGATTGCTGAGATTACTCGCCGCCAAGATGACGAGCAGGTGTATAAGATGATCCAACGTGCAGACACGGTCGGCGTGTTTCAAATAGAGTCACGAGCGCAGATGAGCATGCTGCCACGCTTAAAACCCGCCACTTACTATGACTTAGTGATTCAAATCGCCATTGTCCGCCCAGGCCCGATTCAGGGGGACATGGTGCACCCATTTCTGAAGCGGAGAAATGGAGAAGAAGCGGTCGATTACCCTTCCGAAGAGGTTCGTGCCGTGCTAGAGCGCACCCTTGGCGTACCTATTTTCCAAGAACAAGTGATCAAGATAGCCATGGTTGCTGCCGGTTTTAGTGGCGGTGAAGCGGATCAACTGCGCCGAGCGATGGCAGCTTGGAAAAAGAGTGGCGACCTAGTCAAATTCAAAACCAAGCTGGTAGAAGGCATGCTCAGCCGTGGCTATCAACTGGAGTTTGCTGAACGCATCTTTGACCAAATCTTAGGCTTTGGTGAATATGGCTTTCCAGAAAGTCATTCCGCTTCCTTTGCCGTGCTCGCTTATTGCTCTGCCTGGCTCAAGCACTATTACCCTGAAGCTTTTTACACTTCACTGCTCAATAGCCTACCGATGGGTTTTTATAGTGCCTCACAGCTGGTACAGGATGCGCGGCGACATAGGGTCATCGTGTTACCTGTTTGCGTTAATGCTTCCATGTACGACCACCAAGTTGTCCATCATCAAGATAAACTGGCTATCCGGTTGGGTTTAAGACAAGTGAAAGGACTCAGTCAGCAGAGCGCACAGCAATTATTGCACGCCAGAGACAAGGGCCAATTTACCCATTCAGGACAGATCAAACATATCGGCTTATCAAAGCGAGATGTCGAATTGCTCGCTTCAGCCAATGCCATGCATATGCTCAGCCATAACCGTTATCAGACTCGCTGGGCAATGATGGATTCGCTTTCGGATTTACCTCTGTTTCAAAACATCGAAGAGCCTGAAAGCCAAATCATTGCCACCCCCTCAGAGAGCCAAACATTACTTGAAGATTATGCAGCCACTGGATTGTCACTCGCTAAACACCCCATAACTTTGCTCGATGACGCCGGTGAGCTGGGGCGATTTACACGGATGAAAGATTTGATACAAAAAGATCACCAATCTTTGGTCACAGTGACGGGGGTGGTAACAGGGAAACAGGCGCCGGGAACCGCCGCTGGCGTGACATTTTTCACGCTAGAAGATGATACTGGCAACATCAACGTTGTGGTGTGGAAAGCGACAGCTCGGGCGCAAAAGGAAGCCTATCTAACTGCCAAGATCTTACAGGTAAAAGGAATATTGGAAAAAGAAGGCGAGGTTCATCATGTGATAGCAGGAAGGTTGATTGATATGACAGATAAATTGCAGGGGCTTAGAAGTAAATCACGCGACTTTCACTAAAGCCATGTAAGCAAAAAAGGGAGCACAGGCTCCCTTTTGAATTAACGCTGACAAGTTACAACTCGTCTTCAGCTTCCATACTTCTTTTCTTGTATTCCCTGTACAGTAACATGCATAAGGTCATAACAACCTTAGACGTAAACCATATCATGAATAGAAACAACCTTAAGATTCTGATGAACAGTTGTATTTAATCGTTCTAGTCATTTCGCACTGCAAAATAACTTGGTTACTATAGCAGCAATGCAATAAATAAGCATCAGCAATAAGTGTTAACAAGTATTATCAGGATAATATATCTCTTAATCGATCCTGAGCGACTTCTACAAGCAAGTCTGGCTGGAATTTCGAGATAAAGCGATCACAGCCTACCTTCTCTACCATCGCCTCATTAAAGCTGCCACTCAGTGACGTATTGAGCGTAATGTAGAGATCTTTCATTCTTGGGTCTGAGCGCACTTCATGAGTCAGCTTATAACCATCCATTTCTGGCATTTCGGCATCTGTGATCATGAGCAGCAATTCTTCAACCACATTCTTCCCTTCATCACTCCAAGACTTAAGCAAATTCAGCGCTTCAAGACCATCTCGGCATTCAATGATATTCAGCCCTAACTGTGAAAGCGTGCCCTTAACCTGAGAACGCGCCGTTGAAGAATCATCAACGATAAGGACATTACGCCCCACCATCTCATTGACTAAGTTGTTGTCTAAAACACCTTCAGAAATTGAAATATCGTAATCAATAATCTGTGCGAGTACTTTCTCTACATCAATAATCTCGACGATTTCAGAGCCTTTGCCATCTTTAATTTGCGTAATTGCAGTGAGATAGTTCGCTCTTCCTGCTGTTTTCGGCGGCGGCTGGATCTCTGTCCATGCAGTATTGATGATGTTTCGAACCTGACCCACAAGAAAGCCTTGAACAGTACGGTTGTACTCAGTGATGATGAGGTTCTCTTCTTGGTTATCAAGGCGAGATGGAGGGAAACCAATTGCTGCACGTAAATCAATCACAGGAACAGAAACACCACGCAAAGAGGCAACACCGGTGATATGGTGGTGGGAGCCTGGCATTTTAGTCAGTGGTGGAACTTTAATGACCTCACGCACTTTAAACACGTTGATGGCGAAGACCTGTCGGCTATTCAAACTAAACAGCAACAACTCTAACCGGTTTTCACCGACAAGATTAGTTCGCTGATCGACGGTATTTAATACTCCAGACATACTGCTTCCCAACAAATGTGTATATAACAAAAATAGTCTATAGCAAGACTAAGATAAAAATAAACCCATATATCATTCAAGATTATATGGGTTTACTAGAAAGATAAAGGAGAGCAACAGCTCAGAAAACACTATCCTTCTATTACTTTCATCAATAGCAGGCCGTCATACAAGGCTTGCTTAATCAATGCAGCGCCAGGCATAGTAGCTTGCTTGTAGAAACGCGACTCCACCAGCTCTAAGTCTTGATGGTAAACGGGTAAACATTGCTCTTCGATGCAAGTTTGAATCGCAGGATAAAGCACCTCTTTGGCCTGATTAATCGCGCCGCCGATCAACACTTTCTCAGGGTTAAAAAGATTAATCACAATCGCAATCGCCGATCCTAAGTAACCACCGAGTTTTTCAATCACATTGACCGCTAAAGGATCGCCATTTTCAGCAGCTTCACAGATATCTTCCACCGAAATTTCTTCAATGTCAGACAATGATGAGGCTTCCCCCTGAGCGATTCGTTCAGCAACTTCATTGCGAATCGCTTGCGAACTTGCCACCGTCTCCAAACAGCCACGATTACCGCAGTGACACTGCTTACCATTAGGATCGATCTGGATATGTCCGAGTTCGCCAATATTACCATGGCGACCTTGCAGAACACGTCCATCAAGAATGATACCCGCCCCTAAACCATGGTGTATTGAGATGAGAACCGAGTTTTCGTTCTCTTGAGAATGCCCAAATAAACGCTCTGCTAGTGCCCATGCGCGCGTGTCGTTAGCAATAAAGACCGGAAGCCCGGTCGCTTTATAAATCTCAGGGCCAAGTGGTAAGTTTTCGACATTGTAGTGAGGCATTTGCAGCACAACCCCACTTTCCGAATTGACCAAGCCAGGGAGCGTGATTGCAATACTGGTCACACGGTCAAGCTGCTCAGAGTAAGTTTGGAAAAACTCATCGATTTCATGCAATAGGCGGGCTAACACATCGTCTTGGTCGACTTCATGGATATCGATTTTGGTATCAATCAGGACATCACCACCAAGTTCGTGCAGTGCAATCGTCAGATATCCGCGCCCCAGACGCATCGACAAAAACTGCCAACCTTCGTTATTCACTTGTAAACCGACAGCAGGACGGCCACGACTGGTCGCTTCCTGAACCGTCGTTTCATGAATAAGGTGTGCCTCAATCAGCTCTCGGGTAATTTTAGTAATACTTGCAGGCGCAAGCTCACTCTGCTTCGAGAGATCGATACGAGAAATTGGGCCTTTTTGATCAATGAGTTTATATACACGGCCAGCATTGACCTGCTTGATATGATCAATATGGCCAGGTTGAGCCATGTACATGGAGTGCTCCGAATATCAACAACATGGTAATTTTTTTACTTTGCGAAGTAATTGTGAAGAGCTTTGATAGATTGCCGTGACAAGTGTCACGTATAAACATGTTTGTTTGTGTACCTAATCAAATAGCGAAGGATTTATCACAAATCCATTCCTATTTTTTTGCATAAATAAATATGTCTTCCATCACCTTTTCAAAGTCGTACACAATATTGTCATCTGAATTATCAGCACAGATGCTAGGCCTGTATATACTTAATACTAATGCATTTGGGAATGGAAACTGAATCATAATACCAATCGGGATAAATAGCTGATCAGATAATTGCGCAGGAAAAATCGCTTAGAGCAAGGTATAGATTGCAGATAGCTAGTTGCTCTACCTACAAAATCTATAACACCGCTATCAGTGATTTTAACCAGCAAGAATGACCAGATATTTGTTCTGGTTGGTATAAATGCCGCATACAATTCATCTTGCGGCAACATCAATCAAGGAGCTCCGAATGACCTCAATCCAAAGAAGAACAAAAATTGTCTCTACTCTTGGACCTTCTACCGATAAACCTGGTGTACTTGAAGCAATTCTAGAAGCTGGCGTCAACGTGGTGAGAATGAATTTCTCTCACGGAACCGCAGATGATCATAGAGAGCGCGCTACTCGAGTTCGTAACATCGCCGCAAAATTGGGCACTCATGTCGCCATTCTTGGCGATCTGCAAGGCCCCAAAATCCGCGTCTCTACTTTCAAAGAGGGCAAGGTTCAACTCAGCATCGGTGATATTTTCACCCTAGATAATAAACTCGAAGCGGGTCAAGGTGATAAAGATGCTGTCGGGCTTGACTATAAAGAGCTACCGAACGATGTATCTGCAGGTGATATTTTATTACTTGATGATGGCCGTGTTCAGCTACAAGTCATGGGCGTTAACGAGTCGCAAGTAAGAACTAAGGTGATTATTGGTGGGCCTTTGTCGAATAACAAAGGCATCAATAAAAAAGGTGGTGGCTTGTCCGCGGAAGCCCTGACCGAAAAAGATAAAAATGACATTAAACTCGCGGCTGAAATCAAAGTTGACTATTTGGCCGTCTCTTTCCCACGAAATGGCGAAGACATGAAATACGCGCGAAGGCTCGCGACAGACGCAGGGCTACAAACGCGCTTAGTGGCGAAAGTAGAACGCGCAGAGACCGTAGAAAGCCAAGAGAACATTGACGACATTATTCTTGCCTCAGACTCCGTGATGGTTGCGCGCGGCGACTTGGGGGTAGAAATTGGTGACCCAGAACTTATCGGGGTGCAGAAACAGCTGATTCGCCGCGCACGCGCCCTCAATCGAACTGTCATTACCGCAACACAGATGATGGAGTCGATGATGGAAAACCCTATGCCGACTCGTGCAGAGGTTATGGATGTAGCCAACGCGGTATTAGACGGCACTGATGCAGTGATGCTCTCTGGTGAAACGGCAGCGGGTAAATACCCATTAGAAACAGTGCGCTCTATGGCTGAAGTCTGCTTAGGTGCAGAAAAGATGTCGGCGGTTAACCGCTCTGGTTATCGTATGGACTCCGTGTTTGAAACAGGCGAAGAGACCATTGCCATGTCAACCATGTTTGCAGCCAACCACATGCGCGGAGTCAAAGGGATTGTCACTCTCACCGAATCTGGCCGTACCGCGCTAATGATGTCGCGTTTAAGCTCTGGGCTACCTATCTTCGCTCTTTCTCGTAATGAGAGCACGCTGAACCTCTCAGCGCTTTATAGAGGCGTTTTCCCAGTGTTTTTTGATGACAAGTCAGATATCGGATTAGAAACTGCGGAAGCGGCTGTGGCAACCTTAAAACAGAAAGGACTTCTTGATGATGGCGATCTGGTGATCATCACCCAAGGAGATGTGATGGACGTCGTCGGCTCGACTAACTGTATGCGAATTCTTGCAGCGTAAGTTAAGGCCTCAAGACAACAAAGGGAGCATTGTGCTCCCTTTAGCATTTTAGGGAGAAAGTGGATTTAGCAATACATTGGGAAAAGGTATCGACGAAACGAAAGCCTGCATCGAGCCCAATTTGATAATCATGGAGCAAATCCTCTCGTTCACTCATCAAGGAACTAGAACGCAAAGGTTGATCGGGTTTAATCTGGATGATGAAACAATCATCCGGCGGTGAGTGCAAAAAGTCTTGAGTCAATGAATAAGTCTGATAATGCACCATCAGCATATCTGCTAATCCCGAATCAAACTTATCTCCCAGCAGATGACTCAAGCGATAAATATCATCAGCACCAAACAACCAGCGTCCACCGTTTAGGGCTTCTAAGTGCGTTTGTTCAGTTTTTTCCTGCCGAGACTTCTGCACTTGATCGCTAAAAAACGAACTCCAGTCTTGCTTCCACCGAGTTAATTTTTCTTGCCAGTGATCTTGGATCACATTGAATGAATCACGCAACCACTCGACGGGAGGCTCTTGATTAACCTCAAGCGTATCCGTCGTCAAATCTTCTCCCTCGGTACGAATCACGACAATACAACGGGCTTCTTTTCGCCATGCCTCCTGAACAGGGATCGAAGCAGAAACACCACCATCTACATACTCCCCATGAGCAAACCGTACAGGTTGATCGTACAAACGGGGAATCGCACAGGTAGCGATCAGCACTTTTTTCCAGTCATCTTGCAACATAGGGAGGTAATGGTCAGACAGCCTATTGGTCTCTGTGACTGCAGCATAAGCCTGACGATTAGCGAGCACTTTCTTTCCCATGTCAATGTCAAGTCGATAGGGATACTCGCAGATCTTATCGAGTGCCCAGTCTAACCCCATGTATTTTTTATGTCGGATATAACGAAACAAATGGAAGAACTCTGGATCTGTCGTAAGATCAAGAATAAAGGATTGCCCTATTCCTCTTTGGCGGCATAGGAATGCGCACAAGTTAAGAGCACCTGCCGAAGTGCCATAGAAAGAATGAAATGGGTCAAAATTAGATAGAAGGAATGCATCAAGCACACCAGACGTAAAAATCCCTCTTTGGCCACCCCCTTGAGCAACCAATGCATTTTTACCGCCGGTGTACTTTTTTAGTCGTTGAGCGTCAAGTTGTACAGCAGCGTTGGTAATAACACCGCAATTCTTCATTGATAGGCTACGCAGTAGTAATTGCTGTAATACCAAAACCTAGCAAAACAGCAAAGATAACAGCCGTAATCACTAGCGCAAATTTTAGATTGTGTTCCATAGACACCTCCTTATTGTGTAACAAAGTAATAACATCCTTGTGAGATATCTTCAATTAATACCTATTTTTCGTGCGGAATTATGACGTTAGCGTCACAATTAGTAGCATATGGTTACCAAATGAAGGATAAAAAATGAACGCTATGAAAATAATACCTTTGATGTTGTTTTTGTCTGTCCTTAGCACTTCTGCAGTTGCAGAGGTTTACCTTTCCCCTTGGGTTGGATACACAGCAGGTGGTAGCGTTGAAGACCAAAATCAACAAGAGCTCGACCTGAAAGGCTCTGAGAGTTTCGCGCTCTCGGTTGAAACTGATTTTGACACAGGACGACTTGGCTTATTCTACTCAACGCAAAGCACAGACGTAGAAAACACCAATGCGAGTAGTACCATCCATTACTTACATTTTCAGAGTAGTGTTTACTACCCCATCGAAGATAAGTTTTCTTCTTACTTAGGGATTGGTTTGGGGGGATCGTATATCGACGCAGATTGGATTGATAAGGAGCTAGGGTTTTCAGCGAGTATATTTGGCGGCTTTGAATACAAGTTCTCAAATACTGTAGCACTCAATACCCAGCTTCGCTGGTTGGGGACGGTCGTTGACAACGACACCAGTGGTGTATGCAATTTGACAGCCGGAGAGAACTCGTGCGTGATCAAATTCAAAACTGACTGGATGAATCAGTTTTCTGCAAACCTAGGCCTAACAGTCCGCTTTTAAGTTTCCTATCATCCGACTGTTAAGCCTAAGCTAGGCATAGCGATTAAAACGAGTATTTCACACCTAGTGCACCACCAATTTGCAGCTCTGGGCCGCCATATAGGTTTAGTTCTGGGTGCACTTGGCCGTACATGTTCCAGCCTTTGCTCAAATTCCAATTCAATCCTAGCGGGACGCGAGCACCAAACTCTTTACCATCCCACTCACTCCAGGCACCAGCACCAACATACCAAGTCACAGGGGTATTCGCATCGAACTCGCCGCGAGCAAGAATGTAATCAAATGCACCTCCGTCATTACCTGCAATAAAGCGGTACTGATTATCTAGTTCTACAACAACACTCAAACCTTGGTCCAAGGCCATACCTACCGACAGATCTGTCGATTTAGGCTCTTCCGCCGCTACAGCAACACCACTCACCATCGCTATAACGCCAACTAAACTGGAGATTCCATATTTCTTCATGCTTATGCCATTTACTACAAAATAAAACAGCGTGCAATTATCCGTATTTGTAGGGAAAAGATGTCAGAGAAAGGTGAGGATAAGGACAGAAGGTGAGATGCGGGATGCGGGATGATTTTGCTATTCAGGAATAGTTAGTGTCAACAACTTGAGATAAGACACCAACAACCTCCTCTCGGAGGACGAAGTCCGTTCCCAGTTCTCGAAACGCAGTGTTCTCGCAGGGCGAAGCCCGTTCCATAAGCGAAGCGCTCCCGTTCCAAAAACAAAAAGGAGGCCGAAGCCTCCTTTTTCAAATTAGATGAGTCAGTGGGAATTAACCGTGGTTACGGATCCACTCATCCATTTCAGTTTTCAGGTTGTCAGACTTAGTACCGAAGATAGCCTGAACACCACCTGCTACAACTACTACGCCTGCAGCGCCTAGCTGTTTTAGTTTGTCTTGGTCAACAGCTTCTGTATCAGCAACTGCTACACGTAGACGAGTGATACATGCGTCTAGGCCAGTGATGTTTGCTTTGCCGCCGAATGCTGCAACAAGCTCACCTGCCATGTCTGAACCAGCAGCAACAGCAGCTTCTTCAGATTCGTCTTCACGACCAGGAGTCTTAAGATCCATTGCTTTGATTACAGCGCGGAATACTACGTAGTAGATTGCAGCGTAAACAAGACCAACAGCGACCATTAGGCCCATTTTCTGAGAGTTACCAGACAGAACTAGGAAGTCGATTAGACCGTGTGAGAACGAAGTACCGTGTACAAAACCTAGAGTGTTAGCAACAACGTATGCAGAACCCGCTAGAAGAGCGTGGATACCGTATAGTAAAGGAGCAACAAATAGGAATGAGAATTCGATTGGCTCTGTGATACCTGTTAGGAATGAAGTCAGTGCAGCAGAAGCCATGATACCCATTACTTTCGCGCGGTTCTCTGGTTTAGCAGAGTGAGCGATAGCGATAGCAGCAGCAGGTAGACCGAACATCTTGAACATGTATCCACCAGCTAGCTGACCGAAGCCATTACCAGCAGCACGAGATGCTTCATCAGCAACTAGGTAACAAGTAAGTACGCCGTTTTGAGTTTCGCCTGCAGCGTTAACACAAGTACCCGCTTCGAAGAAGAATGGTACGTTCCAAACGTGGTGTAGGCCGAACGGGATTAGAGAACGCTCAACGATACCGTAGATACCGAATGCAACTTGTGGGTTCTGGTGAGCAGCCCAATCAGAGAAAGATGCAATCGCGCCGCCAATTGGTGGCCAAACGATAGAAAGAACGATACCAAGACCGATAGCAGTGAAACCAGTGATGATTGGCACAGCACGCTTACCAGCGAAGAAACCAAGGTATTCTGGAAGTTGGATTTTGAAGAAGCGGTTGAATGCCCAAGCAGCCACACCACCGACAAGGATACCACCTAGTACACCTGTATCGATTTTTTCAACACCCATAACACCAGCCATAACGCCTAGCGTTGCAGTCATGATGCCGTAACCAACAATAGCAGCAAGACCTGCTACACCGTCGTTGTTAGTAAAACCAAGTGCAACACCCACAGCAAATAGCAGTGCCATTTGACCGAATACTGAACCACCCGCTTGTTCCATTAGGTTCGAAACGATCTCTGGAATGAAGCTTAGGTCGGCAGCACCGACACCTAGTAAAATACCTGCAACTGGTAGAACCGATACTGGTAGCATCAGAGCTTTACCAACTTTTTGCAGGTTAGCAAAAAGATTCTTAAACATGTTTATGCTCCTGAAAAGTTATAAGAATTATTGGGCTCTAACGGCACACCCCCGTAGCCTTAAATGTTAGCACCCAGAAAAAATGTAACCACTTATGTCACTATATTTTCTGCCTCTAAATATATCTTGTTGGTGATCAATCTTTCTACCGAGTTACGAAATTTAGTTTCAAACTAATAGCTAGATCACAATCAAAAGCGCTGTCTGAAATGCATTTCAATTCTTCAACATACTGTTTTTATTGATAATATTAAATCTATCGATTAATTTTGATGGGTAAATAAAATAGATACAGTTGTTATTTTATGTAACAAAATTACATAGGTAGTTTTTTTAGCTCTCAACTTCAACATTTTTAGTAAACAACGGCCAAAAAACGTTTGCCTGTGACGCTGATTACAAAAAAAAGGAGCCGAAGCTCCTTTTTTATACAAAACTCATTTTCTATCTCAAAAAAAGATTTCTAAAGTTATCGCTGGTCTTTTCTCCAACTTCGCCCAATGAACACCCTTTAAGCTGTGCAATGTAGGCGGCAACCTCGACAACATACGCAGGTTGGTTCTGTTTTCCACGATGAGGCACGGGTGCGAGATATGGCGAGTCAGTTTCAATAAGCAATCTTTCAAGCGGTAGTGCTTTTACCACTTCTTTCAGCTCTGTAGCTTGCCTAAAAGTGACAATCCCAGAAATCGAGATATAAAAACCAAGATCCATCGCAGCTTCAGCAAACGCTAAGTCCTCTGTAAAACAGTGGATCACACCGCCGCATTGGTCAGCTTTACCATTTTTGAGAATATCCAACGTATCTTGTCGCGCGTTACGCGTATGTATAATCAGCGGTTTATTCAGCTTAACCGCCAATTCAACTTGTTGCTCAAACCTCAGCTTTTGCAGCTCAGCCGTTTCAGGCTGGTAATGGTAATCGAGCCCAGTTTCACCAACCGCCACCACCCTTGGATGTGATGCATACTCGTGTAGGCGATCGAGAGCGAAGTCACTCTCTACATCTAATGGATGGACACCACAAGAAGCGTAAATGTTGTCATAAGGCTCTATCATCTCCAACATATTAGGAAAAGAGTCCAGAGTAACACCGACTGAGAGCAACTCACTCACGTTAGCTGCTTTAGCTTTAGCAACTACATCGTCAATACCTTGGTGAAGATCATGATAGTCTAATTTGTCTAGATGACAGTGAGAATCTACAAACATGTTTCCCCGTTAAATTTGAAAAGCCAATCCAAAATCAGAAGCTCAGCATTTAGCCCGGTATGTGTTCTTAATTGTTCGGAGAGTTTTAATAACTCCTGAGACTGAACATACATAGATTGGTAACCCACAACCTTCGCTAACTGCGCAGCACCAGGCGTAAAGAAGGGCATCGCCAAACCGTAATGCACTTTCTGCGCATCAGTGAGCAGGTACCATAACCAACTTAAGTATTCAGTCGGCTCTGACGCTAACTCTTTAGCAAGCTTAGTCACATCCGCTTGATTCTGACAATGTGCGATGAGCTGCGATTCTATTGATAGATACTGCGACACTTTATCTTGATTAACGAAATCAAGCGTGGCTAACGGGGCATTACCATTTATGTGAGACGCGTAAGCAGGCACTGGCTTATTTGCTTGCTCACTTAACCAACCAGCCACCAATGAAGACTCGGGCGCAGTAAGGTGCCATTGTTGGCATCGGCTAGTGATAGTTGGCAGCAAGGCGTTGTTACGGTGGGAGACCAGCAAGAACATACAGGTTGCAGAGGGCTCCTCAAGCGTTTTCAGCAAGGCGTTCGCAGCCGATTCGTTCATGGCTTCTGCAGGTTCAATAACAAATAACCTTAACCCGGAAAGCTGTGAAGATTCCTGAGCGATTCGATTACACTGGCGAATTTGTTCGACTGTAATAGCCTTACCCTGCTTCTCTGGTTTAACAACATGGAAATCTGGATGACTTTCAGATTCCATCAGTTGGCAACCATGGCAAAAGCCGCACGCTTCTGCGGGATAGTTCTGACACATCACCGCTCGGCTAAAATGCTCTACTAAGCGCTCAGAACCCATCCCTTCTTCAGAAATCAATAAAGCGGCATTTGAAAACCGATCCGCTTGAAGGTTTGATTGCCACTCTGTCCATAATGGAGAGAGCCACGGGTATAGCTCATTCATGCTATGCGCTCACCCAATTGCTCACTAATGCCGAGATGTCTGCAGCGACCTTGTCAATACTTTGCTCTGCGTTGACCACAACGACTGACTCATCATTCTCTGCAAGTTCAAGGTAACGCTCACGCGTACGGTCGAAAAAGCTCATGTCCATTTTCTCTATGCGATCCAATTCTCCGCGACCACGAGCACGTTCAAGGCCAACTCGCGGATCAAGATCAAGATAGATCGTTAGATCAGGCTTAAATTCACCTAAGGTCGTTTGCTTAAGCGCAGTCATGGTTTCACGCGGGATCTGACGCCCGCCGCCTTGATAAGCTTGCGAAGACATATCGTGTCTATCCCCCACAACCCAACTACCAGAAGCAAGTGCAGGTTTAATCACGTTCTCAACTAGCTGGACTCGCGCTGCGTACATCAGCAGCAGCTCCGTCATATCTTGCAGCTCTTCACCTTCGTGCTCTTGTTTAACCAAAGTACGTAACTGTTCAGCCAAGGCCGTTCCACCTGGCTCACGTGTATTTTGGATGCGCTCAACACCGGCATTTGTTAGCGTTTCAAGTACCGCCTTAATCGCTGTACTTTTACCTGCGCCTTCTAGGCCTTCAATGACGATAAATTTGCCGTTTTTCATTTCTTACTTCTTAATTGCTTTAAATATGCTCGAACTGCTCGATTATGTTCAGCCAATGTTTTAGAAAATACATGTCCACCATTACCACTTGCGACAAAGTAAAGGTAATTACTGTCTTCTGGGTTAAGAGCAGCTTGAATAGAAGCTTCCCCTGGCATTGCGATAGGTGTTGGTGGCAAGCCGAAAATCGTATAGGTATTGTATGGTGTTGGCGTTCGAAGATCTTTCTTACGAATATTCCCATCGTACTTATCCCCCATCCCGTAGATGACGGTTGGGTCGGTTTGTAATCGCATCCGTTTGTTTAAACGATTAACGAATACTGCCGCAACACGCTCACGTTCAGACTCTACCGCGGTTTCTTTCTCTATAATTGAAGCCAAGATAAGCGCTTCATATGAGGATTTTAGTGGCAACTTCTCTTGGCGAGTTGCCCAATGCTCATCAAGCACCATTTGCAGTTTGTCAGCAGCGCGCTTCAAAATATCGAGATCAGATGCACCGAAGGTGTAGTGATAGGTTTCTGCTAGCAATAACCCTTCTAACTTTTCGTGTGGCACGCCAAGTTTTTGCGCAATCTGAGCTTCACTTAATCCATCTAACTCATGCTCCAAATATGGTGCATTGTCGATGATTTGCTGCCACTCTTTAAACGTAGAGCCTTCGACGAAAGTTATCGAAAATTGGTGTTCCTTACCCTGCTTAAATTGCTCTAACGTCGATTTGAGAGTAGAACCTGAGTCCAATAAATAGGTTCCGGCGCGTAATTGTGTCAGTTCAGGGTGGAATCGACGAACAAGTTTAACCACATCACTACCAGTGACCATTTTAGACTCGGTAAGCTGTTCCAGGACACGATTAAAGCTCGTTCCGGAAGCGATGGTAAATATCTGTGACTGCTCGATTTGAAGAGGCTGGTTTACGTACTGCTCTACTTGTTTAGCGACATACACATAGCCGCCCGCTGCCAATGCAGCCACTAACAACAAAAAGAGCGTGATTTTTTTAATCACGAGTCGATCATCTCCTGAATTCGTTTAGTTGTTTTTCCAATATCAAACTGGTGTGAATCAATAGCACAAATCGGCGCTGCGCCTAAGATGGAATTGGTCATAAACACTTCATCAGCATTACGTAAATCAGAGAGTTTATACTCCCCTATTTGAGTCGCAATCCCCTCTGCCTGCGCCCATTCCAATACAACGCGTCGTATAACTCCGCTGACACCTGCTTTATCTAAGCTGGGGGTAAACAGTGTTGCCCCCTTTACCCAAAATAAGTTTGCCATGGTGGTTTCAATCACGTTGCCATCAATATCAAGCGCGATCCCGTCAGCAAACGAATGCTGCTCTAGCTCAGCTTTAAGTAACACTTGCTCAAGACGGTTGTTATGTTTGTGCCCCGCCAATAAGGGGCTATGACCAAGTCGTCGCTCACAGATACCCAGTTCAATTCCTTGCTCACTCCATTGTTCATAGTAAGCAGGATAAATAAAGTCGCTAATAGTAACATTTGGTGAGGCTACATGAGTAGGGCTATATCCCCTTCCCCCTGTACCGCGACTGATATGCAGTTTTAACCCCGCTTTTCGGTCGTTGCGAACTGCCTGAGCCAACCAACTTTCAACTTGAGTCCAATCAGGGCGGGATATCTCTAACACATCCAAACAAGCATTCATACGGTCAACATGCTTTGACCAATGAGCGATGTGCCCTTCTCGTGTCAGCATAGTGGTAAAACAGCCGTCACCATATTGAAACGAACGATCTGTCACCGCGATTGACTCACAACAGACACCATTGACTATGAACATGCGAAATCCTTTTTATCACCTATGCTTGAGCGCCAAGTTTTAAGAGACCATTAAATAACAAAACGGCTTAATGCCAAAGCATTAAGCCGTTTATTTAGTCTAATTCAGGCGCTTGTTTAGATTTTTTTAAACACTAGTGAGCCGTTAGTACCACCGAAGCCGAATGAGTTACAGATAGCGTAATCCATTGAAACTTCTTTAGCAGTATGCGGAACTAGGTCAATATCTAAGCCTTCTTCAGGGTTGTCTAGGTTGATTGTTGGTGGAACCATTTGATCAACCAGAGACATCACCGTAATGATCGCTTCTACAGAACCCGCAGCACCAAGCAAGTGACCAGTCATAGACTTAGTTGAAGACACTTTAACTTGCTTAGAACCTTCTTCGCCTAGCGCACGTTTAACGCCTTTAATTTCAGCGACATCACCAGCTGGTGTAGAAGTCCCGTGAGCATTCACATAGCCTACTTGAGTACCTGTGATACCTGCATCACGCATTGCCGCTTCCATAGCTAGTGCACCACCTGAACCGTCTTCACTTGGAGACGTCATGTGGTAAGCATCACCAGACATACCGAAACCGACAAGCTCAGCGTAGATTTTTGCACCGCGAGCTTTTGCGTGCTCGTATTCTTCAAGAACCATCATGCCTGCACCATCACCAAGAACAAAACCATCACGGTCTTTATCCCATGGACGAGAAGCTTTTTGTGGTTCGTCGTTACGAGTAGAAAGTGCTTTCGCAGCACCAAAGCCTGCCATACCTAGAGGTGTAGATGCTTTCTCTGCACCACCTGCAACCATAGCTTCTGCATCACCGTATGCAATCATACGAGCCGCATGGCCGATATTATGTAGACCTGTTGTACACGCCGTCGAGATCGCGATGTTTGGACCGCGAAGACCACGCATAATAGATAAGTTTCCTGCAACCATGTTTACGATGGTTGATGGTACGAAGAACGGGCTCACTTTACGTGGACCTTTCTCAACAAGCGCAGTATGGCCTGCTTCGATAAGGTCTAGGCCACCAATGCCTGAACCGATTGCTACGCCAACACGAGCAGCGTTTTCTTCGTTAATTTGTAAACCAGAGTCATCTAGAGCTTGGATACCAGCTGCAATGCCGTATTGGATAAATAGATCCATTTTACGTGCATCTTTTTTAGACATGTATTCAGTACAGTCAAAACCTTTTACTAGACCCGCAAAACGAGTAGAAAAGTTTTCAGCATCAAAGTGCTCGATATTCACGATACCGCTTTGACCTGCTAGCAGGGCTTTCCAAGATGATTCTACGGTGTTGCCTACCGGTGACAACATACCCATGCCAGTGACAACAACACGACGCTTGGACACGATATTATTCTCCGGAATTGAAATGATTCTATGGAAGGATAGAAGGGTTAAAGAGAACACAGGCGGCCAGAAGGCCGCCTGGGAGAGATATTACTGAGCGCTGTTTACGTAGTCGATTGCAGCTTGAACAGTAGTGATTTTCTCAGCTTCTTCGTCTGGAATCTCAGTGTCAAATTCTTCTTCTAGAGCCATTACTAGTTCAACAGTGTCTAGAGAATCAGCACCTAGATCGTCAACGAATGAAGCTTCGTTCTTAACTTCAGCTTCGTCTACACCTAGCTGTTCAACAATGATTTTCTTTACGCGTTCTTCGATGTTGCTCATTTTTTCTTTTCCTTTACAGATTTCGCCTAATGCGATGATTCAGTAGTTTATTCGAACTACCAAAAGTTGCAAGAGGGACCTTGCTGGTCAAACCACAATTTTAGCGATTTTAACCGAAATTCAATACATTTTTGACTTAAATCATGCACAAATCTTGCGCACGTTCATATCAAGAATCTCAAACTATAGGCCATTTTAATGACAATAAATAGCCAAGTTGGTGACATTAAGTGCAAATTCACTCTGCCCGCAGAAATTTGAATGAAATTTAATGAAAAAGTTCACTAATTCTGCAAGGTAAGCGATTTACACCATGTACATGCCGCCATTTACATGCAAAGTTTCGCCAGTAATGTATGCCGCTTCAGGAGAAGCAAGGAATACTACTGCCGATGCAATTTCACGTGGATCACCTAAACGACCTGCAGGGACTGCAGAAAGAGTCGATGCACGTTGCTCTTCGTTTAACGCTTTAGTCATGTCTGTTTCGATAAAGCCAGGTGCAACGGTGTTAACAGTTACACCACGAGAAGCAACTTCGCGTGCCATAGATTTAGTGAAACCAATTACGCCCGCTTTTGCTGCAGCGTAGTTTGCTTGACCCGCGTTACCCATAGTACCAACAACAGAACCTACGTTGATGATACGACCAGCGCGTTTCTTCATCATACCGCGAAGCACAGCTTTAGACATACGGAAGATAGGCGTTAGGTTGGTATCAATGATGTCATCCCACTCTGAATCTTTCATACGCATCAGTAGGTTATCACGAGTAATACCTGCGTTATTCACTAGGATATCAATCGCACCAAACTCATCGTTGATGGTCTTTAGTGTCGCTTCAATCGACTCAACGTCAGTAACGTTAAGTGCTAGACCTTTACCATTTTCACCAAGGTACTCGCTGATTGCAGCCGCGCCGCCTTCAGAAGTCGCAGTACCGATTACTGTCGCGCCACGCTCAACCAATAGTTCAGCAATTGCACGACCAATACCACGGCTTGCGCCAGTGACTAGAGCAATCTTACCTTCTAGGTTCATCATGTTCTTTATTCCTATGTTCTTTAATTACTTAGCAGCTTCTAGAGATGCAGCATCATTCACTGCTGCGCCACTTAGTGTCTTAACAATTCGTTTTGTCAGGCCAGTTAGAACCTTACCAGGGCCAAGCTCTAGTAACTTCTCTACGCCTTGCTCGCTCATCAGTTGCACGCTCTCAGTCCAACGAACTGGGCTGTGTAGTTGACGAACAAGCGCATCTTTGATTTTCGCAGGATCAGTTTCCGCGGCTACGTCAACGTTGTTGATAACAGGGAATTGAGGTGCGTTGAATTCAATCTCTTCTAGTGCCACTGCTAGCTTGTCTGCTGCAGGTTTCATCAATGCACAGTGAGAAGGTACTGAAACCGGAAGTGGAAGCGCGCGCTTAGCACCGGCTTCTTTACATAGTGCGCCCGCGCGCTCTACTGCATCTTTACTACCTGCAATCACAACTTGGCCAGGCGAGTTGAAGTTTACCGGTGAAACCACTTCGCCTTGCGCTGCTTCTTCACAAGCTTTTGCGATAGCGTCATCATCAAGACCGATGATCGCGTACATTGCACCTGTTCCAGCCGGAACCGCTTCTTGCATTAGTTGACCACGTAGTTCAACCAGTTTGATCGCTTGCTTAAAGTCAATCACGCCAGCACATACTAGTGCAGAGTATTCACCTAAGCTGTGACCCGCTAGATTAGCTGGTTGCTCTAGGCCTTGCTCTTGCCATACACGCCAGATCGCAACAGATGATGCCAGCAGTGCCGGTTGAGTACGGTGTGTTTGGTTTAGATCTTCTGCAGGGCCATTCTGAACTAGAGCCCATAGGTCGTAGCCTAGTGCTTCCGATGCTTCTGCAAATGTTTGTTTAACGACTTCAAACTGTTCGCCAAGTTCAGCAAGCATACCCACAGCTTGTGAGCCCTGACCTGGAAATACGATAGCAAACTTGCTCATTTTCTTTTCCTTAAAACCGTTTCTTTATTAAAAGAAGAAAGAAAAGATGCCTATCAAGGCATCTTAATTTTGAATTCTATAACTTAGAACTTAACGAGAGCTGAGCCCCAAGTAAAGCCACCACCAAATGCCTCAAGCAACAGTGTTTGACCACGCTTAATTCGCCCATCACGTACCGCTTCATCAAGTGCTGTTGGCACTGTTGCCGCAGACGTGTTGCCATGGCGATCCAATGTAACGACTACTTGTTCCATCGGCATCGCAAGCTTCTTAGCTGTCGCGGAAATAATACGTAGATTTGCTTGATGAGGAACTAGCCAGTCTAACTCTGACTTGTCCATATCATTCTCTTTTAGTGTTTCTTTTACTAGACGAGAAAGCTGAGTAACGGCGACTTTAAATACTTCGTTACCAGCCATATGCAGCCAGCTGTTGATATCTTCGCTATGCTCCGACTCACTTGGCACTTTCTCATGGCGGTCTGGGAATTTGAGGCTTAATAGCTCACCAAAACGGCCATCAGAGTTAATCGTTGTTGATAAGATACCTGGTTCTTCACTCGCACCAACGACAACGGCACCCGCTGCATCCCCGAAAAGGATAATCGTTGAACGGTCGTTAGGATCACAGGTTTTAGACAAAGCGTCGGCACCGATCACTAGGATATTCTTACAGTGACCTGTTTTGATGTACTGATCAGCAACAGACAAGGCATAAACAAACCCTGAACATGCCGCAGCCATATCAAACGCAGGACAATGCTTAATACCGAGAAGCGCTTGGACCTGACATGCTGCTGATGGGAAAGCGTGAGAACCACTAGTCGTCGCTACAAGAATCATATCGATATCGTTCTTATCGATACCTGCCATCTCGATAGCATTTTTGGCTGCTTGATAACCCATGTCTGCAACTGTTTCGTTTTCAGCTGCAATGCGTCGCTCTTTAATACCCGTACGAGTTACAATCCACTCATCACTTGTATCTACCATTTTCTCTAAGTCTGCGTTTGAACGCACCTGAGATGGCAGGTAGCTGCCAGTACCTAAAATTTTGCTATACATGAAGACTAATAATGCCTCTCGAGTAAAACCGCTTCCAAACGATCGCTAATACGGCTTGGTACTTGTCGTTTGACCTCATGTAGTGCCTCACCAATTGCATTGATGACTGCGTCTACATCAGCACTTCCGTGGCTTTTTATGACAATGCCGCGCAATCCTAGCAAACTTGCGCCGTTATACTGGTCGGGGTTCAATGTTTTTAGTTCATTAAATAGTCCGGAAAACAATTTTCTTGCAATCCAACCCTTTATAGATGAGGTCATCATACTCGATTTCAACTTATCGATAAAAAGTTGCGCGGTGCCTTCACATGCTTTTAGACAAACATTGCCCACAAAACCGTCACAAACAACAACGTCTGCGGCATCATGGAGTAATTGGTTACCTTCAATATAGCCAACAAAGTTCACCGAACGAGTATTTTCCAACATTTCTGCACAGCGCTTGACGAGGTCATTACCTTTTATTTCTTCAGCGCCTATGTTGAGAATGGCTACTCGAGGTGGCTTGTCCACATACTGCTCTACAAGCGCACTGCCCATTACGGCAAATTGAAACAACGAATCCGCATCACTTGATACATTGGCCCCTAAGTCCAACATCCAAGTTCTACCACCTGAAGCGGTCGGTAATGCAGAGATAAGCGCAGGGCGTTCTATACCCGGTAACAGTTTCAACTTAAATCGCGATAAGGCCATCAAAGCACCCGTGTTTCCACAGCTAACACATGCATCGGCTTGACTGTCGGCGACAAGATCAATCGCCATGCCCATAGAGCTGCCTTGATTGTTACGGAGTGCGAGGGAAGGTTTTTCTGTGTTGGAAATCACTCGGTCAGCGTGTTCAATACTCAAACGAGCATCTGGCTGGTAACCAAGAGAAGATAATTGAGATGTGATCGCGTTTTGATCACCAATAAGGATCACTTTTAGCTCTGGGAAATGCGACAGTGCCTGCACGGCGGCAGGCACTGTGACGCGAGGACCGAAATCCCCGCCCATTGCATCAAGTGCAACGGTTATATTTTGCAAAGGTCAACCTTACTTGTTGATAACCTTTTTGCCACGGTAGTAACCTTCAGCAGTTACGTTGTGGCGCAGGTGAGTTTCACCTGAAGTTGCGTCTACAGAAAGTGCAGCTGTAGTTAGGGCATCGTGTGAACGACGCATACCACGCATTGAACGAGATTTCTTGCTCTTTTGTACGGCCATTGACCCTACTCCTATGTAAGTATTAAAGAATTACTTCTTTAAGCTTTTTAAAACGTCAAATGGATTCGGCTTCTTTTCTTCTTCCACAATTTCTTCTGGAAGTTCACCAAACACCATATTATCTGAATCAACGCTACAGTCCGCTTCATCGTGCATTGCTATTTGAGGCAAGTTTAGAATGAACTCGTCTTCAACTAACTGTATTAGGTCTAACTCACCGTACTCGTTCAGATCTACCAAATCGTACTCTTCCGGTGCTTCCTCTTCAGTCTTTTCACCTTTGTAAGGTGTATAAGTGAATTGGACCTCGCACTCATGTGCGAAAACCTCATTACAGCGCTGACACTCTAAGTCGACTTCGATGTTAGCTTTACCAGAGATAACAACGAGTCGCTGCTCATCTAAGTCAAATGACAGTGACACTTGGGCGTCGCGTTTAACGCCTTCAACTGATTCATCTAAGCGCTTGAAGAGACTAACTTGAATAATACCTTCAACATCTAGTCGCTTCTGAGCAGCGCGTGACGGATCAATCGTACGCGGTATTTTTACCTTTTGCATAGGGCGCGAATTCTATCTTCCAAATCGTTTATAGTCAAAGAAAAAGGGCAAAAAAATGTACTTTTTTTCCTTATCAGCTTGAGAGCTAGTATCTAAGACGTAATATACATTAAGCTCTCACCAACTCTTGTTTTGATTGTAAAGAAAAATGCCGAATTACCAACTAGTTTTAGCCTCTACATCGCCATATCGTAAACAACTGCTCAATAAACTAGCAATAGAATTTGAGACAGCTTCTCCCGCTTTCGATGAAACTCCGTTAGAGAATGAAGCGCCAATTGAGTTGGTTAAAAGGCTAGCCAAGGGTAAAGCCGAGTCTTGCTCAGTGAGTCAGCCAAGTTTAGTCATTGGTAGCGACCAGGTTTGCGTAATTAACGGCAACATCATCGGTAAGCCTCATACACGCGAAAAGGCGATTGGTCAGCTGCTTGATCAAAGCGGTCAATCTATTCAGTTTTATACCGGCTTAGCTCTGCACAATACTCATACCGGGCTCACCGACATCAAGGTCGATACCTTTACGGTCCACTTTAGAGCTCTAAGCAAAAAGCAGATCGAAAATTATGTAGATAAAGAGCAACCTTTTTACTGTGCGGGAAGCTTTAAAAGCGAAGGCTTAGGTATCGCTCTGTTTGAACGATTGGAAGGTAAAGATCCAAACACCTTAGTTGGACTGCCACTGATTGATTTGATTGATATGCTCACAGCACAAGGAGTTGAGGTGCTTTAGCGAGATGCGAGATGCGAGATGCGAGATGCGAGATGCGAGATGCGAGATGCGAGATGCGAGATGCGAGATGCGAGATGCGAGATGCGAGATGCGAGAAAAGTTTAAAGGGTTGGCACATAGCTTCAACCCATTATTTTAGTTTTAGATTATTACGCTAAAACAGAAGCCAACACTGTCAGCAACTCTCGACATATTCGCCACGAAGGAATCTCGAAGGACGAAGTCCGCTCTCGATTCTCGAAACGCAGTGTTCTCGTAGGGCGCAGCCCGTTCCCATTCCTATAGCTTACGCAGCCCCGCTAGCGCTTTTTCCAACTTTGGCTCCATCGGCGCATTAATTTCCATCCACTCATCATTTGATGGGTGTTGGAACTTAATGTTAGCCGCATGAAGGAATAAGCGGTCTAAGCCAACTTTGCCCATGTAGGCATCAAAACGTCGGTCGCCATAGCGATCATCCCATGCAATTGGGTGACCCGTGTATTGGGTATGAACGCGAATTTGGTGCGTACGACCTGTAATCGGACTCGCCTGAATCAGCGTTGCATTGGCAAACTTCTCAATGATCTTAAATCTTGTTTCCGAAGGTTTACCGTTGGGGTTTACTCGCACAATACTGTTCACTTCGTTCTTAAGCAAAGGGGCGTTAACCTTTTTACAGCTCGCTTTCCATTCGCCCATCACCAGTGCAAAATAGTACTTCTGTACTGTCTTTTCACGAAACTGGGCTTGCAAATGACGCAATGCCGAACGTTTCTTTGCCACCAGTAAAATGCCAGACGTGTCTCGGTCAATACGATGCACTAATTCTAGAAACCTTGCTTGAGGGCGCAGAGCACGAAGTGCTTCAATCGCACCAAACTTTAATCCGCTACCACCGTGAACGGCGGTTCCTGAAGGTTTGTTAAGGATTAACATATGGTCATCTTCATGGATGATCATATTTTCAAGCTCTGCGACCTTATTTAGCTTGGTACTCGGTGCAACTTCTTCAGGCTTATCTTCAATAGTAACCGGTGGAATCCGGACAAGATCGCCAGCCTGGAGCTTATATTCCGCTTTTACGCGCTTTTTGTTCACTCGTACTTCGCCTTTACGCAAAATACGGTAAACCATACTTTTAGGGATACTTTTCAATTGGTTGCGTAAGAAGTTATCAATACGCTGCCCTGCCATGTCGTCGTCAATGTCGACGAATTGGACTTTTGTTCTAATTTCACTCATGAACTTATTCTAACACTCTAAGTTGCGCAGATTCACATTTTCTTCGCAACAAAATGGAAAATTGCTCGATAAGAGTGGATTCAAATTCTGCTACGAATAAAAATCCATCAGTTTTATTACAATTTTCAAAAATATCTCTAATTAAACCTATAAAACAGTTACTTACAAAAAATAAAATCAGCTTTTTTAGCGTTTTATTATAAAGCAGATTGCTGAGTTTAGTGGGTACTGCTATAGTTCACACCTGCAATATATGATTTGGTTGCATTTTATACAAACCACCTCATATTTGAGCAATAAATTGAGTAGCCCGTTAATTTACCAAAATGCAGCACACGGCGTAAGACATTTTCGAGATTAACAAACTTGTCACCCTACTCGTCGCTCATCATGTTGAGTGTTTACCGCCGCCGATGCGGCGCACAAGCTGAACGAGAAAAGTTTGTGAGACTGAAGTGCCCCAGAGCATCCCTCCAGCCGGGAGGCTGCACCGATTAAGCCATGGGATCAGGCACCTTGAAAGCGATCGAAGTGACAAGAAAAACAAAAGAATGACAACGAGATTTATCAATGAAAAGAATGTTAATTAACGCAACTCAAAAAGAAGAGTTGCGTGTTGCTTTGGTTGATGGTCAGCGCTTATATGATTTGGATATCGAAAGCCCTGGACATGAATCTAAAAAAGCAAATATCTACAAAGGACGTATCACTCGCATCGAACCAAGCCTAGAAGCGGCTTTTGTTGACTACGGTGCAGAAAGACACGGTTTCCTCCCTCTTAAAGAAATTGCCCGCGAATACTTCCCTGAAGGTTACACCTACCAAGGCCGTCCTAGCATTAAAGAAGTGCTAACTGAAGGCCAAGAAGTAATCGTACAAGTTGAGAAAGAAGAACGTGGTAGCAAGGGCGCAGCTCTAACTACGTTTATTTCTCTTGCGGGTAGCTACCTTGTTCTTATGCCTAACAACCCTCGTGCCGGTGGTATTTCTCGCCGTATCGAAGGCGACGAGCGCACTCAACTTAAGGCAGCTCTAAGCACATTAGAACTACCTCAAGGTATGGGTTTGATCGTACGTACTGCAGGTGTTGGTAAAAGTGCCGAAGAGCTAGAGTGGGATTTAAACGTACTTCTGAACCACTGGGGCGCAATCAAGCAAGCTTCTGACTCAAACGCTGCACCTTTCTTGATTCACCAAGAAAGTAACGTGATTGTTCGTGCAATTCGTGACTACCTACGTCGCGATATTGGCGAAATCCTTATCGACAGCAACACAATTTACGAGCGCGCACTAGACCATATCCGCCTAGTTCGTCCTGATTTCGTAAGCCGTGTGAAGAAATACGATGGTGAAGTACCGCTGTTTAGCCACTACCAGATTGAAAGTCAGATCGAATCCGCGTTCCAACGCGAAGTTCGCCTGCCTTCTGGTGGTTCTATCGTTATTGACCCAACAGAAGCCCTGACTTCTATCGATATCAACTCTGCCCGTGCAACTAAGGGTGGCGATATCGAGGAAACCGCTTTAAACACCAACCTAGAAGCAGCAGAAGAAATTGCTCGTCAACTTCGCCTGCGTGACTTGGGTGGTTTGGTGGTTATTGACTTCATCGATATGACGCCAGTTCGTCACCAACGTGAAGTTGAAAACCGCTTACGAGATTCTGTTCGTATGGATCGCGCTAGAGTACAAATTGGTCGAATTTCTCGTTTTGGCCTATTAGAAATGTCTCGTCAGCGTCTAAGTCCATCCCTAGCAGAAGCGAGCCACCACATCTGTCCACGTTGTAGTGGTACTGGTGTTGTTCGTGACAACGAATCTCTGGCACTTTCTGTACTTCGCTTGATCGAAGAGGAAGCACTGAAAGACAACACAGCGCAAGTTCTTGCTGTTGTGCCTGTGCCGATTGCTTCTTACCTGCTTAACGAAAAACGCCGTTCGGTTAACCATATTGAGCGTATCCAAGAAGTTAAGATCACGGTTGTGCCAAACTCAGACATGGAAACACCGCATTTCGATGTGATTCGTGTCCGTGAAGGCGAAGAGTTCGACTTACTTTCTTACCTACTTCCTAAGAAGCTAGAAGCGATGAAGGAAGCAGAAGGTAAAGAGGTAGCGGTCGAAACTGAAGCCAAACCTAAGAAGATTGAAGAGCCAGCTCTGAAAGGCTTTGCGTCTCCAAGCAACTCTGCACCAGCGCCTGTTAAACCAGCGCCGAAAGCACCAGAGAAGAAGAAAGAATCACAAGAACCTCAAGCAGGTCTCGTAAGTCGATTCTTCAAAGCTCTAGGTGGCTTCCTATTTGGTTCTGCTAAAGAAGAAGAGAAGCAAGAAGAGCAAAAACCGAAAGAGCGTAAAGAAGGTAACCGCAACAACCGCAATCGTCGCAACCGTAACGATAACCGCCGTCGTGGTAATCGTGACAACCGCAACGACAATCGTGAAGACAAACGCGATAACAAGCGTAAAAACACGCGTGATGAAGCAGCAACTGAAGCGAAGCCTAACGAACGCAAACAGCAAAATCGCAAACCTAAGCAAGATCGCCGTAATAAGCGTGACGAAGCTAAGCCTAGCAAGGTAGCTGAAGAAGGTCTTAAGTTAGCGGCTGACGCTCAGCAAGGCGACAAACCTGAAGCACGCAAAGAGCGTGCGGAAGAAAAAGCGGCAAAAGTAAAAGAGCGCCGTCAACGTCGCAAACTGTCTAAGCAGGTTCGAGTTAAAGACCAAGCTGCAAAAGCTAAAGCTGATGAAGAAGCAAAGCAAGTTGCAGTAGAAGCTAAAGCAGAAGCGGTTGAAGAAAAAGCACTGGATACTGAAGCGGATAACGCTGAAGAACAGCCGAAACAACGCCGCAACCGTCGTTCTCCACGTCACCTACGTGCAAGTGGTCAACGTCGCCGTCGTGGTCGTGATCGTCGCCCTAACCCATTCCGCCTACGTAAAGGTGGTGTTGCATCTCCTGAAATGGCGATGGGTAAAGTGATGCCAAGTTACGGTATTGCTAAACCAGCACCGAAGCAGCAATCAAAAGCTGACAAGGTAGAAGCGCCAGTAGAGACTACAGTGACTTCATTGGGTGGTTTTGCATGTCCAGAAATGGCGATGGGTAAAGTGATTGTCCGTCGTGAGCAGCCTGTCATTGAAGAACCAGTAAAAGAAACTGCAGTAGCAGCTCAACCTGAACAAGTAGAAGTACCACAAGCGGCAGTTGTCTCAGAGCCTGTTGCAGCGGTAGCTGAAACCGTTGAGCAACCAGTTCAAGCTGAAGTTAAAGTTGAAGCACCTGACGTTAAGCAGCCTACTGAAGAAGTAAAAGCTGAAACTTCAGACATTGTTGTTGCACAGAGCTTTAAAGGTCACGCGTCTGCCGCTATGGCAAAAGCGCCTGGTAGTACAGAAATGAAAGAAATCACTGTAATAGCAGCTCCGTTTAAAGCACAGCGTTACGAGTCTCGCGGCGCTGGTAGCCAAGTCGCTCGCAACCAAGCTGGTGCAGCAATGACTAAACCTCAGTTTTAGCCATTCGCTTTTCGAATAAAAACAGCCTCCTCGTGAGGCTGTTTTTTTATGTCTATTTAAAACAATTAAGTAAACACACCGTTATCACGCTGCTAGTTTTATTGAGAGCAATTATTTGTCACAAATATTAGTCAATATCTGTATCAATCTTGAACTTAATCACACTTTTCGGTAGCATGCGCCGACTCGATCTGAATTGTTATATCGACTCCCTCTGCTCTTTTACATTGCATTTTTGCCCGGTGGCGACTAAATACAATTCAGAATACTTTTAAACACTTAGCCAAACTGAGCAAATATGTTTGAATTTCCCCAATTTTCTAAACACTCTGTGAAGAACGATGTGTTGTCAGGTTTGACCGTTGCACTCGCTCTCGTCCCTGAAGCCGTCGCTTTTGCCTTCGTTGCTGGCGTTGACCCTATGGTTGGTCTGTACGCAGCATTTATTGTAGGTTTAATTACCTCAATCTTCGGTGGTCGCCCTGGTATGATTTCAGGTGCAACGGGTGCCATGGCTGTAGTTATGGTGTCACTGGTTGCTTCACATGGCGTACAGTACCTGTTTGCTGCCATCATGCTTGCCGGTATCCTTCAGGTCGCTGCAGGTATATTTAAACTGGGTAAGTTCATCCGTATCGTGCCTCATCCGGTTATGATTGGCTTCGTTAACGGCTTAGCGATCGTTATCTTCCTCGCTCAATTGGGCCAATTTAAAGCACCAGACTTAACTGGCGCATTAACATGGCTGCCAACAGACCAGATGATGCTGATGCTGGGTCTCGTTGCTTTAACCATGGCAATCATCCACTTTTTGCCTAAGTTCACGACTGCTGTACCGTCATCTCTTGTCGCTATCGTAACCGTCACCGCGCTAGTGGTTGGTTTAGATCTAGAAACTCGTACGGTGGTTGACTTCCTACGCACTATGTCCGGTGACGAGGCTGCAACACTTGCGGGTTCACTGCCTACTTTCTCTATTCCTACCGTTCCACTAACACTTGAAACGCTACAGATCATTCTTCCGTACGCGATTATTCTTGCTGCAATCGGTTTGATTGAGTCTCTATTGACTCTAACGGTGCTTGACGAAATGACTAACACTCGTGGTCAATCGAACCGCGAATGTATCGGTCAGGGCATGGCAAATATGACGTGTTCTGTGTTTGGTGCTATGGGTGGTTGTGCGATGATTGGTCAATCAATGATCAACGTAAACTCGGGTGGTCGTGGTCGTCTATCTGGTATCGTTGCCGCTGTGGCACTACTGATGTTCATCTTGTTTGCCTCTTCGTTGATCGAAATGATCCCTCTGGCAGCACTAGTAGGCGTAATGTTCATGGTCGTGATTGGTACCTTTGAGTGGGCAACATTTAAACTGGCACGCCGCGTACCAAAACAAGATTTCTTCGTTATTGTTCTAGTAACGGTAGTAACGGTTCTTACCGACCTTGCTATTGCCGTATTTGTTGGTGTTATTGCCTCTGCACTTATGTTTGCATGGCAACACGCTAAGCACATCTACGCAGATACCAGCATCAATGAAGAAGGCTCAAAAGAGTACAAAATCCATGGTCCAGTTTTCTTCGGCTCGGTTGCTAACTTCTTAGAGATCTTCGATGCACACGGAGACCCAAGCGATGTGATTGTCGATTTCGCTGATTCTCGCGTAACTGACCACTCAGCCATTGAAGCGATTGAAACACTTGCAGAGCGCTACTCAGCTCAAGGTAAGACACTTCACTTGCGCCACCTAAGTCCAGACTGTCGCAAGCTACTCGACAAAGCAGGCAGCTTAGTAGAAATTAACGTTAAAGAAGATCCAAGCTACAAGGTAGCGACTGACGTTCTAGCGGGTTAATTTGACCGAACATAAAACGGGCTTCCAATTGGAAGCCCGTTTTTTGTTTTCTAGAGAAGCTTGTTTAGCTTTTCACCAAACAGTTCTAGTCGCCAGCTTTGCATAACATCGGGTAGCTTGGCGGGATCTCTGTCTTTTTTCCACACCCAAGTCATTAGCTGATTAAGCTGCTTCTTAGAAGCTAAGAACTCTGTGGCTAACCCGCTAGCCTGCGAAGCGCGTTTTACTTCATCTTTTAGCACTTTGAATTTCTGTTTGTAACCCGGCATATCCATTAGGCGTTCAATCTTCTCTGGATACTCATCGACGGGTGTCTTCTTGGCCGATTTTACGATCGAGATAATGCGTGCGCTGTGGCGTTGTACCGAGCGATAATCCATGCCCTCTTGTTCCATCTGGCTATGGTTTTGAATACCCAAACGCGCAACAGTGAGTAGGTCGTTTTCTTTAAAGATAAAGTTAAGTGCTAAATCTCGACGTAATGCTTCTTTCAAACGCCACGTAGCTAAAGGCTTAAGAATTGAAAGCTCTTTTGGCTTGAGTTGCCAGGCGCCCTTCACATCAAGATACGCCATCTCTAGGTTGACAGTTTTAATGCGTTTGGAAGCGAGTAAATCACTCTCTTGCTGCGCGGCATCCCACCAGCCAGCTTGAGTAATTTTCTCAAACAGTTGTTCATACAATGGCTGTAAGTAGTACACATCCGCAGCTGCGTATTCGAGCTGTTTATCAGTCAGTGGTCGCGCCAACCAATCGGTACGAGACTCACTCTTATCTAGCTCAACACCTAAATAGCTTTCAACTAAAGCCGCAAAACCTGTCGATAAACCATGACCAAGGAAAGCAGCCATAAGTTGGGTGTCGACCATAGGATATGGCAAACACTCAAAGCTGTTATGGAACACTTCTAAGTCTTCACCACAGGCATGAAGCACCTTTAATACGGACGTATCTTTAAGCAGTTCAACAAACGGAGCCATATCTTCTATTACCGTTGGATCGATAAGAGAAAGGTTCTGTCCATCAAAGAGCTGAATAAGACCAAGCTGCGGATAGTATGTACGGGTACGGACAAACTCTGTATCCAACATAACAACATCAGCTTGTCGTGCACTTTGACAAACGGTATCGAGCTGCGCCGTTTGAGTAATAATCTGATAATTCACTAACTTCTCACCATGAGCGATTTCTTGCGGCCATAAAAAATGCCGACTAAGTATAGTCGGCATTCTACCATCAAACACTTAACTGTGCTTAACTCTCATCGAGTTACTTTGACTTGGCTAGGTTTGCGTCGTTTTCTTCACGCAATACGCGGCGCAGGATCTTACCAACGTTGGTCTTCGGTAAGTCTTCTTTAAACTCGACAAGTTTTGGTACCTTGTAACCCGTTAAGTGTTCACGACAGTGAGCAATAATCTCTTCTTTAGTTAAGCTAGGATCGCGCTTAACTACATAAATCTTAACTAGTTCACCCGACACTTCATGTGGCTGACCGATCGCTGCCACTTCAAGGACTTTACCGTGAAGCGCGACAACATCTTCGATCTCGTTTGGATAGACGTTAAAGCCAGAAACAAGAATCATATCTTTCTTGCGATCAACAATGTGGAGCAAGCCTTCGTCGTCAAACTTAACAATATCACCCGTAGATAACCAACCCTCAGCATTGATCACCTCTTTAGTCGCTTCTGGACGCTGCCAGTAACCTTGCATAACTTGCGGACCACGAACCTGAAGTTCACCCACTTCGGTATTTGCCACTGGATTACCTTCGTCATCAACAATACGAACTTCGGTAGAAGGAACCGGCAAGCCAATTGCTCCCGTGTAGTCAGTAAGATCGTACGGGTTACCTGTAACTAATGGAGAACATTCTGTTAGCCCGTAACCTTCAAGTAAGTGAATCCCTGTGGTCTTTTTCCACTGTTCTGCGACTGCACGCTGCACAGCCATACCACCGCCCACAGAAAGTTTGAGTTTGCTGAAGTCGAGCTCTTGGAAATCTTCGTTGTTCACAAGTGCATTAAACAGGGTATTAACGCCGGTAATTGCCGTAAACGGGTATTTCTGTAGCTCTTTAATAAAGCCAGGAATATCACGAGGGTTAGTGATCAGCAGGTTCTGCCCACCCATCTCAATAAACAGCAAACAGTTTACCGTCAGTGCAAACACATGGTAGAGCGGTAATGCAGTAACAACCAGTTCACGACCTTCAGATAGAACAGGGCCATAAGCGCCTTTTGCTTGTAAAACGTTAGCAATCATATTGCGATGAGTCAGAATCGCGCCTTTTGCGACCCCTGTTGTGCCACCGGTATACTGCAAGAAGGCGATATCATCACCAGACATGAAAGGCTTTACATACTGTAGACGACGACCATTGTGAAGTGCCTTACGCATGGAGATTGCGCCAGGTAGGTCATACTTAGGCACCATGCCTTTAACATACTTAACGACGAAGTCGACCAAGGTCCCTTTTGCACGAGGCAACATCTGCCCTAGACTGGTTAACACCACATGCTTAACAGGCGTGTTATCAACAACTTGCTCAAGCGTATTGGCAAAATTCGATACTATTACAATCGCTTTTGCGCCGGAGTCATTTAGCTGATGCTCTAGCTCACGCGGGGTGTATAGCGGGTTCACGTTGACCGCAATTAAACCTGCACGTAGCACACCAAACAAGGCAACTGGATATTGCAGCAGGTTAGGCATCATCAAAGCGACACGATCACCCTTTTGTAACTTCAGTTCATTTTGCAAGTAAGCTGCAAACGCTCGGCTACGCTCTTCCAGTTTGCGAAATGTCATCACCGAGCCCATGTTCATAAAAGCAGGCTGGTCGGCATACTTTTGAACTGACTGTTCAAACATTTCCACTAATGATGGGTATTGATCTGGGTCGATATGCTCTGGCACATCTTCTGGATAGCGTGATAACCAAGGTTTATCCACGGTAAAACTCCTCGAAATTAACTGGCTGTCATCTGAGTGAAAAGCTCTATTTTCAACGTCGTCTATTACAGCACAGGCGAAGCCCTTGAGCACGAAAGTCTCAAACACTTGTTTAAATTTTGTTAACTAAACCAAAAATTAGGTTAGATACTCTAGAAGGAGCTTGCAGATGACAGTGATGACCCCCTTCGATCATCTCAAAATGAGTGGAATCTGAAGCATCATGCTGAAAAGACTGCAAATAAGAAAAACCTTCGTCACCAAGGATGACAAGTTGCGGGCAAGTCACTTGTTGGCGAAAAGACTCGGCATGTTCAAATGACATTCGATAAAGAGACTGGCTTTGCAGCTTTACATCGTGCCGCCATATCCAGCCAGACTGATGAGATTCAAGCCCACGCAGTATAATTGGAGCAATTAACTCAGAATCTATCTGATTTACCTTTGCTCGCCTCTCTATCGCTTCTTGTTCGGACAACATAACGCGAGTTGGCTTTCTACGAATTCTTTGACGACTCAGCACGCCTTCTCTTAAACGAGAAACCGTATCTTGCGCTTTTTCAGCCAAAGGTCCGTATCCTTCTATCTGAACCAAGCCACTGACTTGTTCAGGAAAGGCGGCACTATAGCAACTTGCAATCAAAGCACCAAGAGAATGCCCTACTAGCACCAGTCTGTTTGGTGATAAGTTAACCAAAAACTGATAAACATCGTCAATATAGTCGTGAAAAGGATAGAAATTACTGGCTTCCTTGTGACTAGAAAGGCCGTGACCAGGTAAATCGATTGCGCATAAATGACAATCGGGATTGAGAGCGTGAAGAGAGGCCATCACGGATTCAAAACTCGCCGCGTTATCTAACCAGCCATGCAAAAAAACGACCGAAAGTTCGGCCGTTTCACTGTGTCCATATTCAATTGTAGCGATATGTCCATTAAGGATCTCGCGTTTTCGTTCGTCGCGCATTACTTCACTTCTTGAATCACTTTGCCCTGTCTGGTTCCATAACGAACATCGCTACAGTAGAGACCGCGACAAGGATAGAGGTAGCTGTCGAAATCATGGACTATGATACGCTCTTCAATACGCCATAAATGAAAACCACTCGCCTTCATTACTGGGAAGTCATAAGAATAGTCACCAACTTTACCTTGTTCTCGGCCTTGGCTTTTTCCAAGTAACGAGATAAGACGTCCCTCAGACAATGTCACTGGATCAGCAAAACCGTCGACATACGCGACAAAACGGCCTTCAGGCTCTTGGTTGATATCCGGCTTACCCGCAGACCCAATAGGTAGGTTGACCACTTCAATACGGGTTTGATCTTTAAGATTCTTTACATCAGCGATCAATCCACCAAGTCTTACTTCAGCGTTGGCTTGAGCCTCTGGTTGCCACTCTTGATAACGGGTGACAACATCTGGGTTTTCGGTTTTGAGGTTTTCAGGTAAAGAACTGCAAGCGGAAAGCAAAACTACGCTAGCCAGCGCACACAAAAAGCGAAAAGGTCGTTGAGTCATAACGTCACACAAAGTCTTAATTTAGATATAGATATCGACACCCAGCAGCTGTGAAAGTTCCTCGCGCTTAGCTTGGTTCATCACGTCCATATACTCTTCCATCGCTTTACGGCTGCGGCCTTCAGGAAGATCATATTGGACTTGCGCCTTATGAATCTCAGACTCATTGACATGACGGATAGAATGCGCCACCGCGTTAGCCACCTTAGTAGGTTGGCTAACCGCAGCTTTATCGCCAGATTTTTTAACCTCGTTCTTCTTATTGGCTTTGTTGGCCCTATTTGGTCCAGGAACCGAAGGAGGTAATCCGTTGATTGATACCATACTTTCCGCTTATGCCTTATTTATCCTGTATGAACTACTCTCTACCTGGTAGTTTTTTCCAAGCAACCGTATCACGCAGATAGACTGGGCTCGCCTCTTCCGCATCAACCGTATTGCCTTTCAATAGTTCAAACTTCGCCAGTTGAACAATGTCTTCCGCGTCTGGGAATAAAACATCACTCTTCTCTGTCGTAAATTTTACGCCAGCAAGTTGTTCTGTATACGCATCCCAACCTGTACCTGCCGTCAACCATTGCTGGTCATCCGCGGCGCTGTTGTCCGAAACTAATTGAGGGGGAGTGACACATTCAGCATCTACAGCATGCCAAGTGCCATCTTCTTGACGAGTAAAACGTCCCCAGTAAACCTCACTCATTCGCGCGTCAATCGCTGTCGCGACATGGCTTACACCGTGTTTTCGGTATACACCTTGTGCCATTGCTTCCAACGTAGACACGCCAATCATTGGTAAATCTGCACCGAACGCTAAACCCTGTGCAATACCAATGCCAATTCGAACACCCGTAAAGCTGCCAGGACCGCGACCAAATGCGAGCGCGTCCAAATCAGTAAGGTTAACCCCAGCTTCTTTTAGTACTTCATCCACCATCGGCAGTACTTTTTTAGTGTGGTCTCTAGGTGCGACTTCACTGCGCACGTAAACTTTATCGTCAACTAAAAGAGCAACAGAACAGTTCTCGGTTGCTGTATCTAGAGCAAGGATCTTTACACTCATTGATATCTCTGGTTATTCGTTTGTATTGGTTGTCAGCTTGTGGGAACAAACGGCTCAAGCGAGTCGTTAGCTTGTCACAAACCATCATTGATTATGTTCGAGAAAATCCTGCACCAAAGCTAAGTCTCGGGTACGAGGTATCGGTGGTAAACTCGCTAGGAAAACGCCACCGTATTCACGGGTCACTAATCGATTATCGCAGATAATCAGTGCACCTTTATCGTTCTTATCTCGAATGAGTCGCCCTACTCCCTGCTTCAAAGTGATGACCGCATCCGGAATTTGAACCTGAGAGAACGGGTCACCGCCTTTAAGCTGACAATCTTCAATTCGCGCCTTTAACAGCGGGTCATCAGGAGCAGTAAACGGTAATTTGTCGATGATAACACAGCTCAGCGCATCACCTCTAACATCAATCCCTTCCCAAAACGCCCCCGTCGCAACAAGCAAAGCATTACCTAGTTCCATAAACTCAGCGAGGGTTTTCTGTTTGCTGGTTTCCCCTTGCATCAATACAGGAACGCTTAAGCGCTCTCTAAATCTTTCTCCTAGCTCTTTCATCATGCTGTGGGAAGTACAAAGGAAAAAACAGCGTCCTTGGTTTTGCTCAATCACTGGCGTCAGCATATTAACCAGTTTATCCGCCATACCCGGACTATTAGGCTCTGGGAGATACCTTGGTACACATAAGCGCGCTTGAGTTTGGTAGTCAAAAGGGCTTGGCAGTGACATTTGCGCCTGAGGTTTCAAACCTAAACGGGACGTAAAATGGCCGAAGTCATCATTCACAGCAAGCGTCGCCGAAGTAAATACCCAAGCCCCCTGCTTTAACTCAATCTGTTCATGGAACTTATCGGCAACCGTAAGCGGCGTAATGTGTAAGGTGAAATGGCGCGGTGTTGTTTCGTACCAGTATGAATATCCTGTAATGGAGACGTCACATACTCTATCTAGTCGTGCCTTAATGGTATTGGCTCTTTCAAAAGCGCTATCGAGTAACTGGCTACGACCAAGAGCGAGTTTGACTACTTCAATAACAAAATCGAGCGAGTCTTCTAAGCGTCGTAACTCACGTCCGATAGATGGAGAAGTGACCGCCTCACGCCAATTGCCACGAAATCCAGGCTCTCCCAGTACGATTCTCAAATCCATTGCGGTTTGATAAAGCTTTTCTCCCGCTTTTTGCAATTGACGCATGTCTTTTGCTTCCGTGCGATAAGCAATTTCAATATCTTTGCATAACTCTTGAATCTGGCGGCTAGACAGCGACTGACCGAAGTACTGGCTGGCAATATCCGGGAGCTGGTGCGCTTCGTCGAAAACAAACACTTCAGCTTCAGGAATCAACTCACCAAAGCCGGTTTCTTTAATCGCTAAATCTGCAAGAAACAAGTGGTGGTTGACCACAACTACATCAGCATCCATCGCCTTTTTTCTCGCTTTAAGCACAAAGCAATCTTGGTAGCTCGGGCAATCCTTACCTAGGCAGTTGTCGTTGGTTGAGGTAATGGTTGGAATAACCGGACTGTCTTCAGCAATGGCATCACAATCACCAAGGTCACCAGTTTTTGTTTCTGACGACCAACTGCGCACCTTTACCAATTGACTTAGCAATGTCGGATCCGCGCTTTGATTGTGGCTTTCAACCATCTGGCGACTCAAACGGTCTAAACAAAGGTAGTTTGCGCGACCTTTCAATAACGCGACCTGACCGTAAAAACCTAACGCATTGGTCATTAACGGCAAATCACGGTGAAACAGTTGTTCTTGGAGGTTTTTCGAGCCCGTGCTGATGATGGTTTTCTTACCACTTAACAAAGCTGGCACTAGATAGGCAAAGGTTTTACCTGTCCCTGTTCCGGCTTCAACGACCACCTGACTTTGGCTTTTGATTGCACTTGCCACCGCTTCAGCCATATCGAGCTGAGCTTGACGCGGTTGAAAGCCAGGTATTGCTTTACCTAGCGCTCCCTCAGAGGAGAAGGTCTTTGAAATCATGCACAACAGAGAGTTAATAAAGGGGGGAGAGATTATGGCAGTTTTTGCACCAAGGCGCGAATGAGATTTTCGCGCCTAAGCAGCCTCAGATATTAGCGTTTATTGAGGTAACGGTTTAACCAAGCAGGTCCAGAAAAGCCATCTTGTTGGTCATCCATCATGGCACGTGCAGCTTCACTTGGGGAGGCACGGTTTTCCCACATTTCATCTAAGATTTCTTCGTCTAGTTCTTTTCCGCCAGTTAAGGCGCTTACTCGTTCAGAATACAATTTACGGGCTAGAAGCTCTTTATCCATACATACCACCTAAAAGACACGCTAAGAGAACAAACACTCTTCAAATAACCTCAGCCAATCGGTTAACTCAGATTATTTGTTGAAACCAACTCGATATTAGTTTAATTGTAGCTTCAATACTGCGGGTGAGCTCACCGTTCGGTTGCCCGTAAAAATTTCACAATACAAAAAAAATAATTCACGGAAGTTTGAACCTAATGGAAAAGAAAACACTACTGACACACTGCACTGACGCCCCAGGTCTTATTTCAAAGATCACCAACATTTGTTACAAACACCAACTCAATATTATTCACAACAACGAGTTCGTAGATAACACAAGCGGTCACTTCTTTATGCGTACCGAGCTTGAAGGTTACTTCAATGATCAGACCTTTTTAGCTGACCTCGACCAAGCTTTACCTGAAGGTGCTAAGCGTAAATTGATTGGTTCAAATCGCAAACGAGTCGTCATTCTTGTCACCAAAGAGGCACACTGCTTGGGTGACATCTTGATGAAAAACTATGACGGCAGCTTGGATGTCGAAATCGCTGCTGTCGTGGGTAACTACGACACTTTACAAAGCCTAACTGAGAAATTTGATATCCCTTATCACCACGTTTCTCATGAAGGATTGAATCGTGAAGAGCACGAAAAGAAAATGCTGGAAGTCATCGACCAGTACCAAGCGGACTACTTAGTTCTTGCTAAATACATGCGCGTATTGACGCCATCATTTGTCGAGAAGTACCACCATAAGATTATTAATATTCACCATAGTTTCTTGCCTGCTTTCATTGGTGCTAAACCATACCAGCAAGCTTATGAGCGCGGTGTAAAGATCATTGGTGCCACAGCACACTTTGTAACTAACGATCTCGATGAAGGCCCAATCATCAAGCAAGACGTTATTCCTGTTGATCATAACTTTAGCGCCCAAGATATGGCACAAGCGGGCCGTGACGTTGAAAAGAACGTATTGAGCAAAGCTCTCAACAAAGTGCTCAATGATCACGTCTTTGTTTACGGCAATAAGACCGTAATCCTTTAAGACGCACAGATACGAAAAAGGTCTCTTCGAGAAGAGACCTTTTTTATGATAATCAGATCGTAAATTACAACTTAACTGCCAGTTCTACACCTTGCTTAATCGCGCGCACCGCATCCAGCTCACCAGCGTAGTCAGCACCACCGATCACATGGAGTTTATCGCCTAGCAGATGCCATTGATTCTCGAACGGTCGAACTGATTCCTGACCTGCACAAATAATCACAGTATCCGCATCGAGCAATTGCTGCTTGTCATCTACAGTGATATGTAAGCCTTGTTGGTCTATTTTGTCATAGCTGACACCGCCTAGTAGATTCACGCCACGTTTCTCTAATGTACGTTTATGTATCCAACCTGTGGTTTTGCCCGGCCCTTTACCTACGCGACCTTTGCGGCGCTGGAGCACCCAAACGGTTTTATCACTCATTGAGTCAGGATAAGGGAATAGTCCCCCTGGGTGAGAAATCTCTTTATCAATACCCCACTCATGCAACCAATCATCCAGATTATGTCCAGCAGGTTCAGTCAACATGGTCGCCACATCAACACCGATACCACCAGCACCAACAATCGCGACTTTGTCACCAACATAAGTTTTTTCTTTAATCAGAGTTTGGTAATCGACCACTTTTTCTGGCGTTTCGATACCATCAATATTTACTTTACGAGGCTCTACCCCTGATGCCATCACCACTTCATCATATTCAGCTAGAAGATCATAGTTTGCATCCGTTTCTAGGTGTAGCTTCACCCCTGTTTCATCAATTCTATTGGCAAAGTAGCGAATCGTTTCTCTGAACTCTTCTTTACCCGGAATCTGCATCGCTAAGCGGAACTGGCCACCAATTCTGTCATTACGCTCAAACAGATCTACATGATGCCCTCTTTCAGCTAATGTTGTCGCACATGCCAAGCCTGCAGGCCCTGCACCAACAACCGCAATATTCTTTTTCAGATCGGTAGGGATAACCGTCAATTCAGTTTCTCGACACGCGAGTGGATTGACTAGACAGCCTGCACGTTTGCCTTTAAACACATTGTCTAGACACGCTTGGTTACAACCGATACACGTATTAATCATTTGAGAGCGATTTTGCTCAGCTTTAATTACAAAGTGAGGATCCGCAAGGAACGGACGTGCCATCGAAACCATATCAGCATGGCCACTGGCGAGAATATTTTCGGCTTCTTCTGGAGTATTAATACGGTTACAGGTCACGATAGGCACATTGACATGAGGGCGTACCTTTTCTGTTACCCATGTAAAAGCCCCGCGAGGTACCTGGGTAGCGATTGTTGGAATCCGTGCCTCGTGCCAACCAATGCCCGTGTTGATAATCGTCACACCTGCATTTTCTAGCTCTTTTGCCAGCATAACCACTTCATCAAAAGTACTGCCTTCCTCAACAAGATCAAGCATGGAAAGACGGAAAATGATGATGAACTCTTTTCCTGCTGCTTGGCGTATCGCTTTCACCACTTCAAGAGGGAAACGAATACGATTTTCATAACTACCGCCCCATTCGTCATAACGTGTATTAGTACGCTTACAAATGAACTGGTTCAGCAAGTAACCTTCTGAGCCCATGACTTCAACGCCATCGTAACCTGCTTGCTGCGCAAGGGCGGCGCTGTTGGCGAATGCATCAATGGTCTTTTTGATTTGACGAGTGCTCATTTCACTTGGGGCGAAGCGAGCAATTGGGGCCTTAATCGAAGACGCGCTTTGGGCAAAAGGATGCATCGCGTATCGGCCCGCATGAAGTAACTGAAGCGCGATTTTACCACCATGTTGATGCACGGCTTCAGTGACAACTTTATGTGCTTTTGCATGTTTCGCTTTACTAAACTCAGCACTAAATGGATGTAATCGACCACGTAGATTCGGTGAAAATCCGCCAGTTACAATGAGCCCTACACCACCCTTCGCACGTTCTGCATAAAAGGCTGCGAGCTTACCCAGTCCTTCTTTATGTTCTTCTAATCCGGTGTGCATAGAACCCATTAGCACTCGATTGCGAAGTTGGGTAAATCCTAGATCCAATGGCTGAAGTAAATTCGGGTACATGGTAGACATCACTTTACTCTTTTATTGTTGTGGTCTGACCACAATATGAAGAGCTTCAACAAAAATCAAACACCCGTTTACATTTTTGTAACACCGATCAATCTTCTGGTTGTTTGGGTATACTAGTTTAAGTAGGATGGAACTTATCTGAACTTAAATGCTCATAGAGCGGATAAGCCTTAATCTGCGGTTTCCGTAGCGGAGAAAAAATGAAAAAAATATTTAAATTTGTTGGCCTGTTTTTTAAAGGGATTTGGAAGCTCATCACTTTCATTCGACTTGCCCTAGTCAACTTGATCTTTTTGGCGAGTATCGGTGTCATCTATTTCATCTACACCAGCGCTGACACCCCAACGCCTACCGTGCCAAAAGAGTCGGCACTGATTCTGAATATTTCAGGGCCAATCGTTGAGCAGCCAACCTACGTTAACCCTATGGACTCGCTAACAGGCTCTTTCTTCGGCCAAAGCCTGCCTAAAGAAAATGTCTTGTTCGACATTGTCGATACCATTCGTCACGCCAAAGATGACAACCAAGTGAGTGGTATTGTCCTAGCACTGCGTGATATGCCAGAAACAAACCTCACTAAACTGCGTTACATAGCTAAAGCATTAAATGAGTTTAAAGCCTCAGGCAAGCCTATTTATGCTGTCGGCGATATGTACAACCAAAGCCAATACTACCTTGCAAGCTACGCAGATAAAATCTACCTCGCTCCTGACGGCGCTGTAATGCTTAAGGGCTACAGTGCCTATACTCTGTACTACAAAACCTTGCTAGAAAATCTGGATGTGAATACACATGTCTTCCGAGTTGGTACTTACAAATCAGCTATAGAACCGTTTGTCCGCGACGACATGTCTAAAGAAGCCAAAGCTTCAGCCTCGCGTTGGCTTGGTCAACTTTGGGGAGCCTATGTAGATGACGTCGCAACAAATCGTCAGCTCTCTGCTGATGCGCTTACTCCAGATATGGATGAGTTCCTAGCTCTACTCAAAGAAAACCAAGGCGACCTTGCTGCTCTTTCATTAAACGTCGGCTTAGTTGACGAGCTCGCAACACGCCAGCAAGTTCGTAAACAGCTAATCGATGTCTTCGGTAGCAATGGAGAAGACAGCTACAACTACGTTGATTATTACGAGTATCAATCAACCATGAGCCCAAGCTTTGACCTAGCAGCGGACGACATTGCTATTGTTGTCGCAAGTGGCGCTATTATGGATGGTTCCCAGCCACGCGGAACCGTGGGTGGTGACACGGTTGCGGCACTTCTGCGCCAAGCTCGTAACGATGACAAAGTTAAAGCCGTAGTGCTACGTGTAGACAGCCCTGGAGGCAGTGCATTTGCCTCTGAAGTGATTCGTAATGAAGTTGACGCGCTCAAAGAAGCAGGCAAACCGGTTGTTGTATCGATGTCTAGCCTTGCTGCCTCTGGTGGTTACTGGATTTCGATGAGTGCTGACAGCATTGTTGCACAGCCAACCACGCTAACCGGCTCTATTGGTATCTTTAGTGTTATTACTACCTTTGAAAAAGGGCTCAACAAGCTAGGTATCTACACTGACGGTGTGGGCACATCACCATTCTCTGATGTTGGTGTTACCACCGGACTTTCGAAAGGCGCTTCGCAAGCATTCCAAATGGGCATCGAGCATGGCTACAATCGATTTGTCGGCTTAGTTAGTCAATCGCGTGAAATCCCTCTCGATAAAGTGGATGGCGTTGCTCAAGGCCGAGTTTGGACAGGACAAGATGCGTTAGAGCTTGGTTTAGTTGATAAAATTGGCGACTTCGATGATGCCGTTGCCTTAGCAGCAAAAATGGCAGAAGTAGAAAACTACAACTTGTACTGGGTTGAAGAGCCACTTTCGCCTGCGCAACAATTTGTGCAAGACTTCATGAATCAAGTTAGCGCATCATTAGGAATCAATGCCACAGCGTTATTGCCAGCTGCATTACAACCTGTAGCGACACAAGTGATTCAAGATGCCAATATGCTGCAAAGCTACAACGACCCTAAAGGTCAGTATGCTTTCTGTTTAAACTGTCAGGTTCAGTAGTCAGTAACTCTGGTCAGACCTAGATTAGTTTCGCAGCGGCTACAATGCTAAGTATCAAGATAGGGGGATTCCTGTGCGGGAGCCCCCTTTTTATTGGCTTGGATTGATATATAATCCCACGCTCTGTTCCCCCTACAATTAACTGGTTTCAAAGCAATGGCAAGAAAACATATTTATATCGCCTACACTGGCGGTACCATTGGTATGCAAAAATCCCATGATCACGGTTATGTCCCAGTCGCTGGCTTCATGGAAAAACAACTAGCAAGTATGCCAGAGTTCCACCGTCCAGAAATGCCTGAGTTTACCATTCATGAGTATGACCCACTTATCGACTCATCGGATATGACACCAGCAGATTGGCAGCAAATTGCTGACGACATCCGCGCTAACTATGATAAGTACGATGGTTTTGTCATCTTGCATGGCACCGATACCATGGCGTATACCGCCTCTGCACTTTCGTTCATGCTCGAAAACCTTGGCAAGCCTGTTATCGTCACTGGCTCGCAGATTCCTCTGGCAGAACTTCGTTCTGATGGTCAAGCAAACCTGCTTAACGCGCTGCACATTGCTGCTAACTACCCGATCAATGAAGTGACCTTGTTCTTCAACAATAAGCTTATGCGTGGTAACCGCAGTACTAAATCTCATGCTGATGGTTTTAACGCCTTTACGTCACCAAACCTTCCACCACTGCTTGAAGCGGGTATCAACATCCAAATTAGTAGTGAGATAGAAGTGGGCGCTAAGCCTGAAGGTGGGTTCAAAGTTCATGACATCACACCGCAGCCAATCGGTGTCATTACTATGTACCCTGGCATTTCGCACGAAGTCATTCGCAACACACTACTGCAACCTGTTAATGCCATGATTCTCTTAACGTTTGGAGTAGGTAACGCACCGCAGAACCCTGAGCTGTTAGGGCACCTGAAAGATGCGTCTGAACGTGGTGTTATCGTCGTCAACCTCACTCAATGTTTGGCGGGTAAGGTTAACATGGGTGGTTATGCAACAGGCTGTGCTCTTGCAGAAGCAGGGGTTATCAGCGGCTACGACATGACACCAGAAGCTGCGTTGGCAAAATTGCACTTCCTACTCAGCCAAGGACTTAGCTACGAGCAAGTTAAAGTTAAGATGCAGCAAGTTCTGCGCGGTGAAATGAGTATTTAGGTACCAAGTTCTATAAAAAAACCGGCGACTATGCCGGTTTTTTTGTAGTTAGGTCAACTCGATACTAGAAAGGAAATACCGTATTCATATTGGATGACATTAAATCTCTTAGCTTCAAGAGCCCTTCCTCTAAACGTTCATCAGTACTGACCGACATCAGTGATAAACGTATATGGTTTGTCCCCTCTCCACTCGCGTCAAAGTAACTTCCACTGCTAACAATAACACCACGATTTTTGGCTTCCATCATAAACCTTTCCTGTGGCCACGATTTTGGCAAAGGAACCCATAGATGATACCCCGCCGCCGAGCTATCAACGTCAGTCAAAATTTCTCGTGCTATTTTTTGCCGCCTCTGGGCAACGCTTCTTTGAGTTGCAGCGATTTCGAACGCCTCGCCAGAGTCGATCATATTTGTGGCAGCAATATAATTAATCGGAGAAGACAACCAGATGTTTGCGCGTATATGAGCATTGATCAACGCCACCTGTCTATCGGGCACTTTGACATACCCACAACGCATTGCGGGACTAATTGCTTTGGACAATCCCGAAATATGAAAGGCATAATCTGGTGCAAAGTTACTCACTGCTGGCAAAGTCATTTGATCCAGAAAACAATAAATATCATCTTCTATAAGCCAAACTTCATTGTCTTTGACTACTTTAGCAATCTCTTTTCGGCGAGACTCTGGCATTGTTATCCCTGTCGGGTTTTGGTGAGAAGGAACGACAATAACAGCCTTAATATCATGCTGAAGAATTGAATTCTCTAGTTCCGTAGGCGACATCCCTGCTTCATCCATAGGTATGGCGACTACTTGTCTTCCAGACAAACTGGCAATCGCTAAAATCCCCGGATAAGTAAGCGCCTCAACAGCAATTGCATCACCAGGTTTCGTTAACGCGTTTATCAGTAAAGATAAGGCGTGTTGCGCCCCATTAGTGAGCAGAGTATTTTTCGTGTTTCCACCCTCAAGCCCAAAGTATTTAGCCCATTCAACACCTGCTCGCCTATGTTCTTCATGTCCCGAGTGCTCCGTATAACCAATCAAATCAGCAGACAGCGTTTGACTCGCCACTTCTAGCGCCTTCTTTAGTTGTGGAACATTTTTGTATAGACAAGGCTGAAGAATCGAAAAGTTGTAATCCTTCTCATCTTCTGGCGGTTGAATCGCTTGATTTAGCGTTACATCACCACACACAAATGTGCCTCTTCCTACAAAAGACTCCACTCTTCCTTTTTCAGCAAGCAACTTGTAAGCCTTCGCTACTGTCGCTGGCGTGGTATCAAGTTCATCAGCAAGAGTACGATGCGGTGGCAATTTAAAGTTAACTGGATATTCACCTCGGTCAATTCTTAGCTCAATTGCCTCGGCTATCTGATTAAACTTATTCTCACTCACCTTGAATTCCTCTCTGTCTCACGGTTAAGAACATTATGACCTAGTTTAATTGGTATTGAAATTCAATTAACATTTTAAAACAAAAATATTGACATATGTCATTACAAACAATTACATTAGCCAAATAAATAATAACAACGTCAAACTAGGCATACGGAAAATGTTACATTTACAAAAAGAGCCCCAAGAAACGCTCGAAATACAGGAAATCTACATCCCATACGACTCTGCTCAGAGGTTAAAAAGCGCATTTTCACATCTACGAATGAGTGATGATAGTGCATGGTTAAATTCTAAAGAGTGGTTAGGAAGTACTGTTAAACACAGCCTCCCCAATAATATTGTGGAGACCATTGAAGATTTCACCCGCTCAGAACAGCAGTCAGCGTTAATCATTCGAGGGCTTCCTGTCGATGCTGACCTGTGTTCAACTCCTTACCAAGGCTACCTACCTCCAAGTAAAACGCCTTTAGCAAGCGCCTGTCATATTGGCATATATCAATTGGCCAAAATCGAACCCATTGCTTATAAGACCGAAAACAATGGATTTCTATTTAGGCATGTTGTTCCTTCCATTCATTCTAGGAACGAAAAATCTTCTCACGGTTCAACACATACTTTTGGCCATCATGTAGACAATCCAGACCTACCCTTATTGAGTGAAAACATAAGTCAGAAAAGTGGTTGTCCTGAATACCTATCACTTATGGCCCTTCGCACAGATCTAAGAGTTCGCTCTAACTTCGTGCTGTTAGACGACATCCTGAGCAACCTAAGTCAAGGAGTCATTGAGGCACTGAGCTTACCTCAATTCCAGATAGCTCGACCTGATTCATTTGGACAAGACATTCGCACTGTATTGCCTCTCCTCACTTATGATAAGTCTGGGATCGCACTTTGCCGTTACGACAAGGAAAATACAACGCCGCTCAATGAACAAGCTGCTGCAGCATTGGTGATGCTAGATGCACAGCTGAAAGAGACTAGCTTGCAAAATTCAATTACTTATCAGCCAGGAGACCTACTGATTATTAAGAATCAAAGATTGCTTCATAGCAGAGAAGGATTCTCTCCACGTGACGACGGTACCGATCGCTGGCTAATGCGTCTGTTTGGTATGAAGTCACTATCACGACTAGTGCAAGCCTACCCTGACGTAAAACACATAGGAAAAGACTAAAAAGGAAAATTATCATGGAAATAAAAAATGTAGCGTTTGTTGGCTTAGGTGTTATGGGTTACCCAATGGCCGGGCATATTTCTAAAGCCGGATTTAACACTCGCGTTTTTAACCGTACGGAAACCAAAGCGAGAAAATGGGCGACTGAATATTCTGGTGAATTTGCCATTACACCCGCTGCGGCTGCGAAAGGCTGCGATGTGGTTGCAATCTGTGTAGGGAATGACGACGACGTTCGAAGTGTAGTCTTTGGGAAAGATGGCGTACTAGTCAGCATGGAAGCTGGGGCAGTGCTGGTTGACCATACAACCACTTCTGCTGAGTTAGCCCTTGAACTCGCAGACGCCTGCTCGGCTAAAGGAGTACAGTTCATTGACGCTCCTGTTTCAGGCGGTCAAGCAGGTGCAGAGAACGGTGCGCTGACCATTATGTGCGGAGGAGATTCAAATACGTTCAAAAGCCTATCTCCCTTACTTAATACATACGGCAAGCAATCTGTGTTGCTAGGAGAAAATGGGCAAGGTCAGCGTTGCAAAATGGTGAATCAAGTTTGTATCGCTGGGATATTGCAAGGCTTAAGCGAAGCACTTCAACTTGCTCAATCGTCAGATTTAGACGTAAAGCAAGTCGTCAATGTACTCAAGCATGGCGCTGCAGGTTCTTGGCAAATGGAAAACCGCGCAGTCACCATGTCTAAAAATGAATTCGACTTTGGCTTTGCCATTGACTGGATGCGCAAAGATTTAGGCATCTGCCTAAACGAAGCAAAGAAAAACGATCTTCGCCTCCCAATGACTAAAGAGGTGGACGGTATGTATCAAACACTTCAAGAGCAAGGATTTGGTCGAATGGATACATCCGTTTTAATACAAGCATACCAAAAATAATAAGGAGCAAAATACTATGGAATGGCTAGGTAATGATATTACCCTTTGGATCTTACTTGCTCTGATGATTTCAGCGTTCGCTGCTGGTTTCATTGACAGTGTGGCAGGTGGTGGTGGTCTTATATTAGTTCCATCTTTCATATTGGCAGGGTTGCCGCCTCAAATTGCTTTGGGTCAAGAGAAGATTGTCAGCACTCTAGGCACTATCGCTGCAATACGTAATTTCATGCGAAATAAATGTGTTGTTTGGACTGCCGTTGCGACGGGTATCCCTGCAGGACTCACCGGAGCTTACTTCGGTGCTGAGGCTATACTATATTTCGAGCCAGATACTATTGGTAAGATCATTTTGGGAATGCTGCCTATTGGTATCGTGTTATCGTTTATTCCAAAGAAAAGCAACGCTTCATCTGAAGAGAAACCACTCAATAAGCATGTTATTTTGTTCGGCGTGCCATCAGCTGTTTTTGTGATTGGTTTTTACGATGGCTTCTTCGGACCAGGGACCGGGAGCTTCTTAATTCTTGCTCTGCATTACCTTTTAAGGTTTGACTTAGTCTCTGCATCGGCAACATCGAAACTGTTCAACTTTGCTTCCAATATTGGTGCGCTGATTGCCTTTATGCTGGCGGGGAACGTCCTATATGCGTTGGCTTTGCCTTTGGTTGCAATGAACTTACTAGGAAATCACTTTGGAAGCGCTTCTGCAATGAAATATGGTGCAAAGCTTATCCAACGAACAATCTCACTCTCGTTGACGCTTCTCATGTGCTCACTTGGCTATAAATTTTTAGTCGCGTAATCCATGTATAAGGTTCGCGTCAAACTAAGCGGCCCATCGGCCGCTTATAATTTGAAACTAGTTTGAAGATGCCTGAAGCGTCACACCAGTATAAGCACTGTAAGCATCAAGCATGACATGGTAAGTGCCTGGCGCAGCTTGGTCGAAGCGACAAGTCTCACTGTTGCCATTGCGATAAGGTCGACAATCCCAATTTGACTTCGATGCAGGAGAGCCGTACTTAACATAGAGGTCAACGTCACCGCTGCCTCCTTGAGTTGTAAAGGTTAAGCTCTTTTGAGTGGCAAGTGCGAAGGTGTAACTTTGCTGACTTGAGCGTGCTCCAGACAACCCTGTTTTCGGCACGCCATCTTTTAGTACATTGTCAACGGGAGGCTCAATATCGGTGGCATTCGCTAGTTCCACCACATACGACAGTCCAAGCTTTGTAAACTTCACCGCGTGACCACCCGTTGGGTCGGAATTCTCTAATGTATCTTGAGAAGTATGAATCTTAGGGTTGTAATCATTGAACTTAGATTCAAAAGGCATTGCCGCAGAGTAACCCGCATTGTGCCAAGAGGCATGATCTGAACATGCGTAACCACATCGATCATATCCATAAGTCAGATTTGGAAGATAGGTATCAATTAAGCTAGCTAAAAACTGAGTCAGGTTACTGTCGGTGTAGTCTGTAATAAAGACGATGTCCTCTGCAGATCCTTTGTAGTTAGTCATATCCAGTTGCAATACAGAGACGACATTTTTGCCCTGAGCTTTATAGCGATTTGCAATATCTTGCGAGCCTCTTAAACCAACCTCTTCTGCCGCATATGCCATAAAGGCAACGGAACGTTTGGGCTTGAAGTTGTTCTCAGCTAACACTCGAATAATTTCACTCACACTAGCGATCCCCGAAGCATCATCGTCCGCCCCTGGAGCAATTGTATGTTCATCGGTGTGCGAGCCAATTGTAGAATCTAGATGTCCACCAACGATCACCCACTCATCTGGCTTTTCACTACCTTCGATAGTTAGAACAACCGATTTTTGGTTGTATCCTGAGTGAGCAACTTGCTCTACGTTTGCCTTTGTCATCGACGAAGACAAATTACGCCATTCATTGGCTATCCAATCTGAGGCTTGTGCTCCTGATGTTGTAGTGTAAAAACGGTTATTGAAGCTTGTTAAAGAACGGATTGTGTTAGTGAGCTGCGATGCACTGACTAATGGTATCCAAGCATTAAGGGTCGACTGCTGAGAAGGCTTGGGTAATATGAACTGAGCCCTGCTTTGTGGCATTGCGCTCGCGGCCATGGCGCTTTGCGCTGAAGCATGAACCATATAGCCGCCACATCGGTGATGCTCTTCATGCATGTTATGCGAAAGCTCAGCCAGTTGAGCAGTCTCAACTTGACCAACCCACACGTCACCACTACTCGCAATTGAGTGAGGCAGAATAGATTCCGCTTTCGCTTTCGCGACGGTACTAGCAGCATCGGCACCAATAGAAATCCAAACTTTATCTTCTGCATAAACATTTAAGCATGCCGTAGTTAATGCCATCGCCAACAGCGTTTTTGTATATTTCATTATCCTCTCCAAAGGGGTTTTAAGCCCTAAAAAGTTAGAATAATTATTCAAACATTGAGAAATATTGCTTTTTCATCAGTTTGTAGAGAAAAGTTGTCACCGTTTTATCAATAGATAAGTTAAATGATTAACATGAAATAGATACAAAAAAGGCGACTCATTGAGCCGCCTTTCATTACTCACTTTGGCTATTAGCCGATGTGCGTTGCGCCGCCCATGTACTTCTGCAGTACAGCAGGGATTGCGATACGACCATCTGCTTCTTGGTTGTTTTCTAGAATAGCAACCATTGTACGACCTACTGCTAAACCTGAACCGTTTAGTGTATGCACTAGCTCTGGCTTCTTCTCGCCCTTACGGCGGAAACGCGCTTGCATACGGCGAGCTTGGAAGTCCCACATGTTTGAACACGATGAGATCTCACGGTAAGTCTCTTGAGCTGGAACCCAAACTTCTAGGTCGTAAGTCTTACGCGCGCCGAAGCCCATGTCACCCGTACATAGAACCACTTTACGGTAAGGAAGCTCTAGAAGTTGCAGAACTTTCTCAGCGTGACCAGTTAGCTCTTCAAGTGCATCCATTGAATCTTCTGGCTTAGTGATTTGTACTAGCTCAACTTTGTCGAATTGGTGCATACGAATCAGACCACGAGTATCACGACCGTAAGAGCCCGCTTCAGAACGGAAACATGGCGTATGCGCCGTCATCTTCAGTGGCAAGTCTGCTTCATCAGAAATAGTGTCACGAACCATGTTCGTCACTGGCACTTCAGCAGTAGGGATTAGAGACAGTTTACGTGGCTCTTCATCGTTTACTTTCTCTTCTAGCGGCTCAGTGTGGAACAGGTCTTTACCAAACTTAGGTAGCTGACCAGTACCAAATAGGCTGTCAGAGTTCACTAGGTATGGCATGTACATTTCTGTGTAGCCATGCTCATCTGTGTGAAGATCAAGCATAAACTGAGCGATTGCACGGTGTAGACGCGCAAACTGACCTTTCATCACGATAAAACGAGCACCAGTAATTTTTGTCGCGCTAGCGAAATCTAGACCACCGCCAAGCTCACCTAGATCAACGTGATCTTTCAGTTCAAAGTCGTAAGTTTTTGGCTCACCCCAACGAGAGATTTCAACATTGTCATCTTCGTCTTTGCCTGCTGGCACATCGTCAGCTGGTAGGTTAGGAACAGAAAGAGTGATCTCTTCAAGTTTAGCCATTACTTCATCAAGTTCAGCTTTTTTAGCGTCAAGATCGCTACCTAGAGTACCGATTTGCTTCTTGATCTCTTCAGCGCCTTCTTTGTCGCCAGCCGCCATTTTTTGGCCGATTTGCTTGGAGATGGAGTTACGCGTGGATTGTAAATTTTCAACTTCTACTTGAATCGACTTACGTTGCTCTTCAAGTGTACGGATTGTCTCTACGTCTAGCTTAAAGCCACGACGCGCTAGTTTTGCAGCTGTATCATCCAGCTCTGTACGAAGTAATTTAGAATCCAGCATTGTTAATCCTATGCTTTTTTAGTAGTGAAATCGCGCTTAAGCATCGTGCTCACGCGCTAAAAATATTAACCGAACAAATGTATCTAAAATGGAAGCTTATTCATAGCGCTTTTGTGGGCTTTTTGCGTCTAAACTAGCCAAGTAATCTAACTTTTCGCCAATTTTGGTTTCTAAGCCGCGGTTGGTCGGATAATAGTAGCGCGTTGCTGCCATTTCAGGTGGTAGGTAACGCTCTCCCGCCGCATACGCGCCTGGCTCATCATGGGCATAACGATATTCGGCACCATAGCCTAGATCTTTCATCAAATTGGTAGGCGCATTGCGAAGGTGTGGCGGAACTTCATATTCAGGCTCGTTGTGCGCGTCGCGAAGTGCTTGTTTCCACGCCGTGTAGACCGCATTACTTTTTGGTGCACAGGCAAGGTACACAATCGCTTGTGCAATCGCTCGTTCACCTTCCGCAGGCCCAACGCGGGTAAAGCAATCCCAAGCCGATAGTGCTACCTGCATCGCTCTTGGATCTGCATTACCAATATCTTCTGATGCAATCGCCAGCAAGCGACGGGCAATATAAAGCGGGTCACAACCTGCAGCAATCATCCTTGCTGACCAATAAAGCGCAGCGTCAGGATTTGAACCGCGGATAGATTTATGCACCGCTGAAATCAAGTCGTACCAAATGTCGCCTTTGTTATCAAAACGCGAGACTTTTTCCCCGGCAACTTCAGCCAATAGCTGCAAAGTGATTTCTTTGTCGCCTTGGCCATCTTCTTGAGCCATATCGTATAACAGCTCAAGATAGTTAAGAGACATTCGCGCATCACCATTAACCAGCTCCGCTAGTCTGTCGAGAACGTTATCAGCAAACTTCGCCGAGACTTTGCCTAAACCACGCTCTGAGTCGGATATCGCCTGCTGCAAAGCTAAATGAATATCTGCGGTAGATAAGGAGGTGAGCTTATATACCCGAGCGCGAGACAACAGTGCGTTATTTAGCTCGAATGAAGGGTTTTCAGTCGTCGCACCGATAAAGGTCACCGTGCCATCTTCAATGTGGGGAAGGAATGCATCTTGCTGAGACTTGTTAAAGCGGTGTACCTCGTCAACAAACAAAATAGTCCGACGACCACCCAACTTGTTTTCGCGCGCTTTTTCAATTGCTGCCCGAATCTCTTTAACCCCAGACGTCACAGCAGAGACTCGCTCCACTTCGGCATTGGCGTAGTTAGCAGCCACTTCCGCCAGCGTGGTTTTTCCTGTGCCAGGTGGCCCCCAAAGGATCATTGAGTGAATATGGCCCGCTTCTAGCGCTCGTCTAAGTGGCTTGCCCTCTCCCAGAATATGTTGCTGACCTATGTATTGGTCTAACGTTTCTGGGCGCATTCTTGCGGCAAGGGGACGAAAATCTTCATCCCCAGAAAAATCCAATGAGTAGTTACTCACATTTAATTCCTTTGGTCATCGACCTCAACACCTTCTGGCACAACGAAAGTAAATCGTTCTGGTTTTGGCTTACTGAGAACAATGTTGTTGAAGACAAAGTTACTTTGCTGACCATCTTGCTCTACAACACTAAAACCTTGTACCGCGCCCTTGGCATCAATCTTCAGCTTGAATTGACCTTGATTAGAGTCCACTGCGCTTGGCGTTAGCGTGAATGTATCGCCGTTCTGTTCAACGTTGTAGTTATCCCAGTCGCTGGCACGATTACGAGTCAGCAAAACAAAAGGCGTTTGCTCGGTTGCTTGTTCTTGCCAGTAAATGCTCACTTGCTCGATAAACGGGCTGTAGTACCACAAAGATTTACCGTCTGAAACAAGGACATTTTCGTCAGGCGTTGTTGTTGTCCAACGAAACAAACTTGGGCGAGCAATTTCAACATTGCCCTCACCTTCCATTACGACGTCACCTTCTGGGCTAATTAGCTGCTGAGAAAAGTCAGCGCTAAAACCTTCATTTTTCTGTAATCGTTGGCTCAATTCGTCTTTTGGCGCTGCCATCACTGAAAAACTCATCAGTAGTAATGCGGCAAATTTTTTCATTAAAACTCTTCCTAGTTGTGCGCGTTTAGCTTTGTTATATCGCAATTGAATAACGAGTTTGACCGAATAAAGTTAACTTGGTTCGATTTAAGAATTCAATAACTTAACAGCCGCAGCACTGTTTGAACTTCTTACCACTGCCACACGGGCAAATATCGTTACGGCCAATGTCTTTGTACGGGTTAACGCTTTGAGATTTAGCCCCCATCATTGCTTCGTCTGCCGCTTGCGCGACTTCAGATATCATCAAGTCAATTTGCGGAGACATCTCTTCAAGCGCTGGTGGTGTTTCTATACCTGACGCTTTCATCTGTTCGTGAGTTTGTTCTTCATCGATGGCTAGCATTAACGTAGTCAGCAGAGCTTGAAGCATCCGCAGTGTACCATCGCCAAGGTTCACCTCTGCCCACTGCTCTTCAACCGTAGGCCAAAGCGTCATAAACCCTTCTGCAAAATCGGCTAACTGGTCTCGCTGGCTCGACTCATCCAACAAAGCGAGAAGCGAGTACTCATTACGTTTTAAATAGCTATATTGCTGGTTAATATGGGTTTCGACATCTGCTCGTGCTTTATCAGCCTGCTCTGCAAACACAGACGGCAGCCATGTTTCAGGTGCTAAAGGCTGAGTTGCGAGGTTTGCGGCCAGCGTAAGACCTTCAATAAACAGTGGTGATTCTTCAGTAATTGAGCCTTCGAGTGTCAGTAATTGATACTTCATTATCTTAATCTAGTTTTAACCATAGTTTGGGCGCATTATACCCCTAAGCAAGGCTTGGGGTCACTTCGATACTTTACTCCCTGATTTGATAACCTCTCCTTGTGGTAATTCGACACTCTTCCCGTCACGGCTAGCTATTTGATTTAGTAACTAGCCCTTTTTCTTACTAGCACTTATTTCTCTTTGAGAATTTGCTCATTAGGTGCATCATTCGCCAATGAAACATTTCCTTACATCCTATTGATAGGTTGCGGTCATCAATATGAAAAGATCTAGAATACGCGGTTTCACGCTGATTGAACTGGTTGTCGTGATAGTGATTTTGGGCGTGCTGGCTGTAACAGCTGCACCAAGATTCCTCAATTATCAGCGTGATGCCCATGTTGCCCGTGCCGATGCTGCGTTTGGCGCTTTTGCGAACTCCGTACAACTCTATCAAGCTAAATGGTTAACTCAGGGTGAACCAGAAACACCTGTTAGCTATGGCTCTGGCACTATTTACCCTTCCACTCCGGGCTACCCAATGTCAGTCGGTAGTGCGCCCATTGACCCAACGGTAGGGCCGGTTCGTGGTAGTGACTGTGTTGCAATGTGGAATGCACTAATGCAAGTCGACCTAACCATTCGTCCGTTAACTGGCACCATACTCCCATCAGATACCGATATCGTCTCTTGGTATACCACCAGCAACCAATGCACTTACTATTACACCACTGGCTATAGTAATGGTGAGGAAATGCCTCTATTGCTTTATTCTCCACTAACTGGTGTTATCGAAAAAACCACCGGCAGAAATAATGCGCCGAGTAATTAGACTTCTGAGTACTAAATCTCTAAAATCACGCCTCTTAATTTGAAGACTGATGTTGTGAGAAGAGCGTTATGCGACTAGTGTTGGGCCCAATGGAGGGCGTGTTAGATCATTTGATGCGCGAAATCTTAACAGATATCAATGACTACGATTTATGTGTCACTGAGTTTGTTCGCGTTGTTGATCAGCTACTCCCAGATCATGTTTTCCATCGCTTATGTCCCGAACTAGAACAAGGCTCACAAACTAAGTCTGGTGTACCTGTTCATGTTCAATTGCTCGGACAAGATCCAAACTGGATGGCAGAAAATGCCATTAAAGCGGCGCAATTAGGCGCAAAAGGGATCGACCTAAACTTTGGTTGTCCTGCTAAGTTAGTCAACAAGAGCAAAGGTGGCGCGGCACTATTGCAACACCCTGAACTGATTCACAACGTCGTAAAAGCTTGTCGTAACGCTGTCCCGTCACACACTCCCGTGACTGCAAAAATCCGCCTAGGATGGGACAACCCTGAAGATTGTTTTGAGATTGTTGATGCTATCCAATCTGCGGGCGCCAACGAATTAACAGTGCATGCTCGAACCAAAACCGGTGGTTACAAAGCGAGTGAAATCAAATGGGAATACATCAATCAAATTCGTGAGCGCTTTTCGATTCCGTTGATCGCCAATGGCGAGATTTGGAATTACCAAGATGGTCAAGCTTGTATGGAGACGACGGGTGTCGATTCACTCATGGTATGTCGCGGCGCGTTCAATGTGCCGAATCTAGGGAACGTGGTAAAACACAACCATACTGTGATGCCTTGGTCTGAAGTTGTTGAGCTACTATTGGTTTACTCACAATATGAGATGAAAGGTGATAAAGGGCTCTACTACCCGAACCGCGTTAAGCAATGGTTTTCTTACCTGCGCCACCAATACCCACAAGCCGATGCCCTGTTTAGAGAGATTCGCACTTTTAATAAGGCAGCTCCGATTGTTGAACACATCACTCGCTATCGTGACGAGCTAGCCGCTTAAAACACCAGCTTGTTTTTACCACTGGTTTTCGCCTGGTACAGCTTTTCATCCGCAGCTTTGAACAATTTATCAAAGCTGCTTTGTACATCTCCCTGAATCAATTCGACACCACCAGATACAGTAAAGCCACCTTCTACAGCCTGATGAGACTGAAAACAAATGGCGTGATGAACTCGGTTGATGCTCTTCTTCAGCGCCTCGATGTTGTTACCAGATAAATAGATAACAAACTCTTCTCCACCAATTCGCGCAGCGGCATCACTATCCCGGATACTGAGTGAAATAGTCTCTGCCATATAGGTGATCACACGATCCCCGACATCGTGCCCATAGGTATCATTGATGGCCTTAAAGTCGTCAATATCGAGCACGGATAAAACCGCATACGAGTCATTGGAGCTACCCTGCAGAAAATCTTCTAAGCCACGGCGGTTAAGTAGGCCCGTCATTGGGTCTTTAGCAGCAAGCTCCTTAAAATAACCGTGCTCGGCTCGTGTATTAATGAAAAATAGAACGATGACCGAAAAAACGTAGATAAATAGAGTGACGATTAAACTATAACGTTCAAATGAAAAAAAGTTGCCAATTTCTTTTGGTAAATCAAGCAAGTAGTACAGTGAGTGCTCGCCAACGACTCCATCAATATCAATCGTTTCTAGCCGTAGTGCATTCTGAGGTGGCGCTAATCTCGCACTATCAATAATACTAAGATTTCCCGCCAGTGTTCCTTGGCTATCAAGCAACTCATCATAAGCGATATCAACAGACAGCATCCCTTGATGAACACCTTTATTGAACACAGGCATGGTCATACTCATCACTAAATCGCTCGTCGTGGCAATGGGGGCTGGACCCGTGAGCGTCACCAAGTCTCGGTTATGAGCCGTTTGATGCCAGAAAGGACGCGCTTTAATGGTCTGGAGTAGCTCTAACGTAATGCTTTTTGCGTAGGTGTCTGGGGAGGACATGATATAGCCCTGTTTATCGATGTAGTGAATCCCCAACAAATAGGAGTCGATATCATGCAAGAAAGAGAGTACGGGCGCTAATGAGACCTGACCTGAGACTCTTTGATAGTCATCGCTTGACGGATCGCACAACGACACATCGCCCACCAACATGTAGTTGATATCTACCGCTGGTATTTCTTGATGACGCCCATCAGAGAGCAAAGCAGCATCGATCGGCCACATCTGACATAAATCACCTTTGATTTGTCGATTATGCTCGACTAACAGAATATAGTTGGATTTTGAGTAGTTGGAAAAGCTGTAATCAAGAGCCGAAATAACTTTCGCCGCTCTGGATAAAGCAGCATTAATTCGCTCATACTCGTCATTAATGTCTCGATTTACTGAGTCGTAGTAGTTTTTGATCGTAAGTGCCAAAACGATCAAAGCGATGACCAAGGGCATCAAGAAGACAAACTTTAAACTGAAATGCCTGTTAACTTGCATTCCCTTACCACTCATATTAGAAATATTAAATTAAAAAGCCCATCAATACTGTATAACAGCAGATAGGCTTAGTAGACAAATTAACGCTAATTGTGTCACAAATCAGCATCATAAGTTGGTTAATGACTGTCAGTAAATACCTAATTTAGTAACAAACTGTCGTCAGCCAGTTCTTCTCCTCGCACTTTGGTGAACATCTCAAGTAGATCAGGTACCTGCATATTGGCGCGCTGTTCACCCGCCACATCCAGCACAATTTCACCTTGATGGAGCATCACAGTACGATCACCACACGCTAATGCATCTTTCATCGAGTGTGTCACCATCATTACCGTCAAATTAAACTCTGCGACAATTTTCTTCGTTAAATCAATAATAAAAGCAGCCATACGGGGATCTAGTGCGGCGGTATGCTCGTCGAGTAACAGCAGTTTACTATCGGACAAAGTCGCCATAACCAAGCTCACCGCTTGACGCTGCCCACCAGAAAGAAGCCCGATACTGTCACCTAAACGATCTTCTAACCCTAACCCCAGGATGCTGATTCGCTCTTGAAACAACTTGCGACGCTTGCTCGAAAGAGACAAACTCCAGCCGCGTTTTTTGCCACGCATATAGGCAAGCGCCATGTTCTCCTCAATGGTCAGATCGCCACAGGTTCCAGCTAATGGATCTTGGAAAACCCGAGCACATTGCTGAGCTCGTTGATCAACCGTACGCTTGGTCACATCTAACTCATCAATAATGACACTTCCCCCCACCATTGGGGTTTCTCCTGTGACCGCCCCAAGAAGTGTGGACTTACCCGCACCATTTGAACCAATTACGGTTAAAAACTGGTGTTCTGGCACCTCTAAGCTGACGCCACGTAAGGCTCTATTTTCTAAAATCGTACCCGGATTAAAAGTCACCTGAATATCTTCCAAACGAATCATGCTACTTCTCCTGACTCTTTATCCTGCTTGATGTCGCTTTTACTGTCAGCAGGAGGACTAAGCTTTTTTGATTTGAGATTTCCTTTAATTTTTGGTGCGATAAGGGCAATCGCGACCAAGACTGCGGTGACTAAATTTAAATCTGACGCTTGTAAGCCAAACATTCCGGTACTTAGTGCAAAGGCAACGGCTAAACGGTAGAGAACTGAACCAACAATAACCGCAACGACTGCAACCCATATTTTTCTGCCAGGTATCAAAGTTTGCCCGAGAATCACTGCAGCTAGGCCAACTACGATAGTACCCACCCCGGAAGTCACATCGGCAAAACTGTTGGTTTGAGCAAACAAAGCGCCTGCAAAACCCACAAAGCCGTTTGATAGCGCTAGACCGAAGTAAGTATAAAACGCAGTGCTCGCCCCTTGAGCCGAGACCATACGCGCATTGACACCTGTCGCTCTAAGCCCTAAGCCAAAATCACTGTTTAGCAGCCTTACCACTAGCCATCCCGATATCAAGACCAAGACTCCAACAATCAATGGGCGAATCAACATAGGATCGCCGATGGCTTCAAACGGGGTCAAAATAGTCTCTTCCCCAAGTAAAGCAACGTTAGGTCTACCCATAATTCTGATGTTGATTGAGAAGGCAGCGATCATAGTTAAGATAGAAGCAAGTAAATGTAGAATACCGCAACGAACAGCTAAGAACGCGGTGACCCAACCCGTTGCGGCCCCTGCTAAAATAGCCATAAGGGTCGCGAGCCAAGGGTTAATCCCTGCAACTATCGCTGTCGCAGCGACAGCCGCTCCCATAGGAAAGCTTCCATCAACACTTAAGTCCGGAAAATCAAGTACGCGAAAGGTGAGATAAACGCCCAGAGCAACAAGGCCATATAGCAAGCCAATTTCTAGAGCGCCAAAAAATGCAAAAGCAGACATACCAACTCCCTTTTCTGCTAGAGATCAAGACGCCTCAAGCATGTTTTGAACACACTTGAGGCTGAGGTTTATTTCACGCTTGTTGCACGATCTAGAACAGATTGAGGAATAGAAATACCTAGTTTAGTTGCTGCGCTCTTATTGACCACAAGATCAGAACCCTTAGCGACTTTTACGTCCAGTGAACCTGGGTTCGAACCTTCTATAATAGCAGCGACATAATCTGCGGTTTGCACACCCACTTGGTAGTAATCAAAGCCTAAGCTTGCAATGGCACCTTTATCAACATAAGAAGTCGCACCACCAAGCACTGGGGTTTTCGCTTGGTTCGCCGCAACAATCATACCTTCGATTGCACTCGCGACAGTGTTATCCGTTGGCGCATAAAGAACATCTGATTTTGCAGCAATGGCTTGAGTCGCCGATTGTACATCAGCACTTTTCAACGCAGTTGCTTCAATCACTTCAATACCCTGCGCAGATGCACTTTGTTTAAGTAACTCGACCAGTGTGACTGCGTTCGCTTCACCTGGGTTAAACACCACGCCGATAGACTTGGTGTCTGGCAAAATTTCTTTGATCAGCTCGACATGCTGACTCACTGGAGAGAGGTCAGAAAGCCCAGTGACGTTTTTGCCCGGTTGCTCTAGTTGTTTAACTAGTTTCGCGCCTACAGGGTCAGTTACCGCTGTAAAGACAACCGGAATAGAGCGCGTTGCAGAAACCAATGCTTGCGCAGTTGGCGTAGCAATACCAACTAAGACATCAGGTTTCTCTCCAACATATTGGCGGGCAATCTGCACTGCAATCGCTGGGTTTCCTTGCGCAGTTTTATAATCAAACTCAAGGTTCTTACCCTGCTCGTAACCTTTAGCTTTTAAGCCATCGATTAGACCTTGGCGTGTAGCATCCAAAGCTGGGTGCTCAACGATCTGTGACACGGCAACTTTCGCTGTTTTCGCCATAATGCTAGCGGATGAGAGTAATGTGACACCTGCAAGAGCGGCTGTTGCAATGACTTTTGCTGCTTTCATCTTAACTCCTTGATGTAATACCAACGTCCTTGTTCGCTCAAACATCTATCTCTAAGCCTGATAGGCGTTAACCCAGTCAGCTGTTTTCTTAGACGCTATAACGTGAGCCCATTCATTGAACTTGGTATAAGCAATAATGTTGTGTGAGGGTATATTTAGTATTGTTGTTATTGCACAAATTATGTGCACATTAATATTATTACCAACATGCTGTTCAAAAGAAAAGCAACTTTTAACATTAAAGCAACAAAAGGAGAGCCGCGTTGTCGTTTACTGTTTCACAGCATGAATCAATAAGTTGCGCGGAGTTGTCTCTCTGGTACAGAACTCCGATAAAGTCACCGTGTAGCCTTGTTCTTGCAGATACAGCGCCTTATCTAGCACTAGCCACAGTTCCAACACGCGGCGAAAAGGTTGCTGTACCAAACTGATACGTTCCATCTGCCAGTATCTTTTTAAGCCCAACTTTTCGTAGTAGCCAAAATCTACTTCGGGCAAATTGATTCCCTTCTGCTCACAGGCCCAGCGACAAAAAGCTTCAAACCCTTGTGCTAACTGAGACTTTTTGATACTAGGAACAGGTTGATACCTGTCAGTTTGCGTGATCTCGCGCGTCAATAGGTCGAAGCCAAGACGAAAAGTCATCTCTTCTATACGATGGCGTTTGACACGCTCACCACCCGTCACCGTTTCCTGTAGAGGGATTCTTAGCTCTTGGCGCGTTAGAGTTAGTATCGAAGCTCGACCAAGCTCAGATAATGCTTGGTAGGTGTCGCAGTTTACCAAGTGATAGCAGCATGGCGATAAGGTAACGGCAGGAAGTTGCTTTCGCGTTGCGTGGTTGATCAGTGAAACATGCAAATCACCGCATGCATGCAAGGCAACCGCATGTTGATTACTGTTGAATGCCGCTTCGGCTTGCTCACTCAGCGCATCACCTTGAATGAATTGCATCGCGAGACCTTGTTTGTCTGCCTCACGTTGGCCAGACTCGCACAACGCTTGCTGATATTCAAAACTAGTGACTTTTTGCTGAGTTTGGCTCGCAAGAATTCGCCCTAGAAACCCCTTGCCTGAGCACCACTCAAGCCACTCACCACCATGATGGTTGTTGATAGCCGCTTCTCCCATTGAGAGAATTTGCGCTAACTTCCGCCCGGGAACGCCACTTTCAACCCCTCGCGCTAACTCAAGACCTTTGCTGTCAATTTGTGGCAATGTTGTCCAGCCACTAATCTGCTCAAGACAAGGTAGGTAGCATGACATATCGTTAAGCAATGAAGCGTTGTCTTGCTTATAGGAAGTAATTTTCTCTGGGGAAAGACTCTCTAACCAGCCGCACAACGCGGAACTTTGACTAAGCCAAGGCAAAGATTGTTGATCAGATAGAAAAAATGGCTCGAAGCGCCAGTAGGCTTGATGCTCAATCAAGAACTGATTGAGTAATTGGAATTGGTTTAACATGGCTTCCCCCTGAATGGGTATTTTAGAGGGAAGCCAATCGAGATGCTAGCGTACCGGTAGATCGATGTCTTTAAACATCTCTTCAATTTCGGCGTTTGATTTAAGTGATAAAGCTTGCTCTACCACAGGTCGAGTCAAGTGAGGGGCAAATCGCTCCATAAAGTCAAACATGTAAGAACGCAAGAAAGTACCGCGCCTAAAGCCAATGCTTGTTGTACTCGCACCAAAGATATGACTTGCATCTATAGCGACTAAATCAGTGTCTTGTTCTTGGTCAATCGCCATACTCGCAATGACACCAACACCAATTCCCATGCGCACGTAGGTTTTAATCACGTCAGCGTCAGTGGCAGTAAACACCACTCGCGGCGTTAGGCCATATTTATTAAAGGCAGTATCAAGCTCAGAGCGGCCGGTAAAGCCAAATACGTAGGTGACAAGCGGGTAGCTGGCTAAATCTTGAATCGTGACCTTCTCTTTTTGCGCCAATGGGTGTGACTTAGGTACAACGATTGAACGATTCCAGTGGTAACAAGGCAACATAATGGCGTCTTGATACAAGTGCAGCGCTTCTGTCGCGATAGCAAAGTTTGCCGTCCCTTTCGCAATGGCCTCAGACATTTGCGAAGGCGTACCTTGGTGCATGTGCAGCGATACTTTTGGATAGCGCGCAGTAAAGCCTTTAATCACATCTGGTAAGGCATAACGAGCTTGAGTATGAGTGGTCGAAATATTGAGAGTGCCCATCTCTGGGTGAGTATGCTCACCTGCAACCGCTTTAATGCTTTCTACACGAGCTAAGATCTCTTGGGAGATACGAATAATATCTTGCCCTGCACTGGTCACTTGGGTTAAATGTTTACCACTACGTTCAAAGATTTGAATACCAAGTTCATCTTCCAATAAACGTACTTGTTTACTGATACCCGGTTGCGAGGTATATAAGCTCTCTGCGGTTGCTGATACATTTAGGTTATGATTAACAACCTCAACAATATACTTCAATTGTTGTAATTTCATTCTCGACCTCGCAATCCCTTATCGACGCCCCATAGTGAGCAAATATAGTTTATAATATTTAGTTATAACGCCAATAGGTTTAAATTGATAGTCCAATCGCGATTAAGGTAAGGAAATACAGGCTGTTTTTGCGCTTGATTGCCCATTTTGCAATCAATTACTCAGAATGAGCTTTTCAATCCGAGTTTTCATTAATAAAATTTATCAATTGGGCGATAATACAAAACAGGTGCAGTAGCTTAGCGGAATCGTGTATGCTTATCTGCTAGCCATTAAAAAACATAAGATACGGAATTTATGAATATTGGTTTAATCATAGCTTTAGTTGCCATCTTACTCGTATTGATCCTTGGCTATAACATTATGCTCCAGTATAAAGTTAAAGCTGAAACAGCACGAAAACAGGAAAGTTCACGCTACTTACAGATCATAGATGCGACCGAAGAACTCATTGGGCATGCACATCATATGCCTTACAGTAAAGAGCTACTGATGTGTCTCAATACCCGTATTCTAGACGCACTGCAGAGTATGCACGAACTCGATCCGAAAAATAAGCAATTAGAACAACGAGTTGAACACGTAAAGCAACAGATCAAGCAGCTTGAAGAGAATTTCAAAGGTGGCGAAAGCGCGACCTTTAAAGTTCCTTCAAGTGATAAGCAAGCGATTGTTATGCTCAAGTTGGTTAAGCGCTTGCGCGATACTATTCGCAGCGAACACAACAAAGGTCGCTTCGAAACTCAAGCGTATGTTGCTGAGAATGCTCGACTAGAAACCATTCAGATTCGCATCAATATTGAGAACGTCATTAAGCGTTCTAATGATGCTATCGTTCGTGGTCAGCCTGGTACCGCTATTCAGTTGCTGAAAAAAGGTCTTGATGCGTTAAGTACCAAGAATGATAGTTACTCAACACAAGCTCGCGAGAAGCTACAGACCATGTACGATGAGCTTGAAACAAAACGTCAAAGTCGCAATGCTGAAGAGCTTCATCAAATTGAAGAAGATCAACGCAAAGACGATATGGATGCGCTCTTTGGCGAAAAGAAAAAGTGGTAATATAATCCCACTCAACCTATCTAAAAAGGTCGCAATTGCGGCCTTTTGTTTTTAAATAAGCTGTAACACAATGATTGAACTAGAACAATATCAAAGCTTACTGGAACCGATTAATGGTTTCCTACAATGCTCAACGCCAGATAAATGGGTAGAAGAAGCTCGCAAGCCTGAAAACCTTAAAGTCGTTTTGATTGACCATTTGCTGTGTGAGCTTAAGGCAGGCCAGTCAGCCATGTACCTGATTCGCAAGTACGCAGTAGATAAACAAAGCGCGCATAGTCTGCTTGATTGGTTTAAACCCTATGAAGACTTTGCTTATCGTAAGACGGGCAGCCTAGAAACGCTCAAAGGTAAGAGCAATATCTCTAAAGCGATAATGGCGAAATCTGACTCGCCATATAGCCAAGATCTGATCGATAAAATGGTTTTGTTGATTAAAGAAGAGCTCCACCACTTCTATCAGGTACTCGAAATCATGGACAATAGAAATATCGCCTATGAGCCAGTTCAAGCTAGCCGTTATGCCAAAGGCTTGATCGCTAAGATGGCTACTCACGAGCCACAAACCCTGATTGATAAGCTTATTATCGGCGCCTACATAGAAGCTCGTTCATGCGAACGCTTTGCCAAGCTGGCACCACATATGGATGAAGACATCGCTAAATTCTACGTATCCCTATTACGCTCAGAGGCTAGGCACTATCAAGACTATCTCACACTTGCTGAAGACATCGCCGGTGAAGATATCAGTGAACGCGTTGACTACTTCGGTAAACTAGAAGCTGACTTGATTGCTTCACTTGACAGCGACTTTAAATTTCATAGCGGAGTTCCAGCTTAACGCTTGCCTCACCAGACTAAAAAAGGATGCTTGTCAGCATCCTTTTGTCGTTAATTCTAATTGGCATTAGGTATCGAGTAATGCTTCGCCTAATCCAGCCGCATAAAGCTTCTTGCTGATCCGGTTGAGCGCTTCTGCGTGTTTTGGCTCAACCACTAAGGTGCCCTTACTTTTCAGCACATCCATCATGGCTTCAACACAGTTAGCATCATTATCAACACCATCTAGCTTAGAGCGGATAAACTGGAACCAATCTTCATCCATTTTCTTCTTAACTTTATCAATCACTTCTTGGCTTACGACCTCGAACTGTTGGCGATTATCAAAAGAGTCTTGGTTGGTTCGCGCTATATCGTAAACGATGTGTGCCTTCTTCTTCGCAATCAGCATGCCGGGAATATTGAGTTGGAGTTCTGCAATCTGTCCGTTACTCATTTTTAAGAAAAACTTAATATCTTTGTAGCCACTGCTATCAGGGGCTACATTGTGTTGTTCTAGATTACTGCCCCCTCGCGCTAGCTGATAGCGATCTTTCAGCGCTTTTTGGTGAGTAGCGACCGCTTGAAATTCTTCCGTACCACAAATAAACAACTTGGCACTCTGAAGGTCACGAAATCTTTTTACTTTGACTGTGATGCGCGCGCAGTCTTTCAAATCTCCGACATCATTTGCTCGTACTCGTGTGGTGATTTTCGCTAATGCTCCGCTATAGCTTTTAATTCCTCCGTAAGCACCGGGAGGGAAACTCACCTCAGCACCGAATGCTACTTTCAGCCTTTCGGCGAATGTATTGAGCTCGACCTGTGCTTGAATTATCTCTTTAAACATCAAAAATAGTTGCTTGCGTTTCAGTTTGGCGTTGGCAACTTGGTTTTTGCCATGGAAATCCATCGCCTTAGTATTCAATACCTGTTTACCTGCTGCATTGGTTTCTAGGTACTGAGATAGGTCTTCATCTAGGTACTCCACTAAATGAGCATCGTCTGTAAGGATATCGTGCATGAGTTTGCACATTTTGCCTTCTTCCGTCTGTTGGAAGCTCTTAGACTTTAGCTGGGCACGCAACTCAGCCAAGCTCGACTGATATTCGGTTTGATTGACAAGGCGAAACCCTTGCGAAAGATGAGCGGACTGGTTGATTCTTTTTAAAACTTCAGCTTTGACTTTCGCAACATCTCCAACCGTCATTTTTTTCGTGACAGCACCACCTAAAGCTTCACTGCCCACTGATGCGACTAACGTATCTGCCATTAATCAAACTCCTTCTCTAACGTTACGCTTATACGTATAACTTACACTGCAACTCATTCATAATATTGATTAAAGATCATATCTGGACTTGTAGACAGCGCGAGTAATAAGATTGAGATAAAGATCAGCAAATTGATATTCGAATAGAGATAGAGGGTAAAAAAAGCCAGCGAACGCTGGCTTTAGAAAGGGGTTACACGAGAGTCGCGTTAATGTCTGCCAATACCGCTGCTGGTTCAGCGGCCTGAGTAATCGGACGGCCAATAACAAGATAGTCAGATCCCGCTTGAATCGCATCAACTGGCGTCATAACACGCTTCTGGTCACCTACCGCTGCACCTGCTGGGCGAATCCCTGGGGTTACGAGTTTAAACTCTTTACCTAGCTCGCTCTTAAGCATAGAGGACTCCTGCGCAGAACAAACCACACCGTCTAAGCCAGAGTTTTTTGTCAGGTTTGCTAGGCGGATAACTTGCTCTTGTGGAGCGATGTTTAGACCTATTCCGGCTAAGTCGCTCTGTTCCATACTGGTTAACACTGTCACACCAATAAGTAGCGGACGATCTTTACCATAAGGCTCAAGAATCTCACGAGATGCCGTCATCATGCGCTCGCCACCACTGGCATGTACGTTTACCATCCATACACCTAGCTCTGCAGCAGCGCGTACCGCTTTAGAGCAAGTGTTTGGAATATCGTGAAACTTAAGATCTAAGAACACTGAAAAGCCGCGCTTGTGCAATTCTTTGACGAAATCAGGACCAAATAGCGTAAACATCTCTTTACCTACTTTGAGTCGGCATGAGCTTGGGTCAATTCTATCAACAAAAGCGAGTGCATCAGCTTGGTTATCATAATCAAGTGCAACTATTACTTTTTGGTCGATCATTTCATCTCCTAACTTACTTTAAACAAATCGAAAAAAAGCAGCGGGATCACCGCTGCCATTTTGTGATGGGATTACCCCATAAAAACTATTCACCATCCAATCCTCGGATTGGCTTGATCGTCCCCCATCCTTTACATGAAGGACAATGCCAATACATGGAATGGGTCGAAAAACCGCATTTACGACATCGATAGTGAGGCTTAACCTTAAGCTGTTCGCCTACCAGTTTCTGCAACGTGCCAAGGCTGGCCTTCGCTCTACCCTCTTCAGCTTCCGCTAAATGATAGTCCATTAAGCGGTAAAAGCCCTTCATGGTCGGGTTTTTGACCAGTTGGCGAGTCAATAACTCTTGAGCAGCACCAGCGCCATCATGTTGCGCCACAAGTTGAGCAAGCATGAGTTCGGCCGATACACCCGCCTTGTTAACGATACACTGGCGCAAGAAATTTAGTAACTCATCTTCTTGGCCTAGATGATGGTAGCACTCAGCTAAAGTAGGCAAAACTTCGCTAACAAAGTCACTATCTTGCTCTAACACCATCTCCATATACTTGATGGTATTGTTGTAATCTTCGTCATCAAGATACAACTTACCTAAAGCAATACTGGCACGGACACACTTTGGATCTTCAGACAAAGCTCGCTTGAAGTTTTGCATCGCTACTGCATGATTGCCATCTGCTTTTTCTTGCATTGCAAGTTCGCACCAAAAATGGCCAATACTGGTTCGCATTCGCTTGCGCCCCATCTTAACGAGCAAGGAGGCATAGTGGATAGCTTTGTTCCACTCACGTGTCTGCTGATAAATCGCTACCAACTGCTGCAAAGCCGCTTCGCGATGATCGGGCTCGTCAACCAACTGCTCAAAGATTTTTTCAGCGCGATCAAGAAAACCTGATGCCATGTAATCTTTAGCAAGTTGCTGTAAAGCAATATTTTTTTGGTCAATTGTTAACCCAGATCGGGAGATTAGATTTTGGTGGATACGAATGGCGCGATCGACTTCGCCTCTAGAACGAAATAGGTTGCCTAGCGCTAAGTGAGTATCAATCGTTTCATTATCAACTTGAAGAAGTTCGATAAAGTGATCAACAGCTTTGTCAGATTGATCTGACAAAAGAAGGTTCAAACCCGTCACATACTGACGTGATATTTGGTTTGATTGTTTCTGCTTGTCTTGCTGGGCACTTCGATTACCCATATACCAACCGTAAGCGGCGGCAATTGGCAATAACAAGAAGAGAATTTCTAACATCAAGTAACAGCCTACCTAATACAACTTTAAGCTTTACCTTGGCTTGCTTCACTCACTGACGGAGATAACTTATTAAGCTGCTTCTTCAGTTTACGCACCTGCAACTTAGATTTAAGGTGCAAACTGCCGAAAATTATCCATGCTACTGCGAAGCCACCAATAAAGACGCCACCAAGCAGCGTAGACAGATGGAAGTCACCTTGCGCAATTAGATAGTTAAAATTAACGACTGCCTGATTCTGAGAGCCTAATGCCAATGCAATTAAAAATAGGGCCAGTACAAGAACGATTTTTATAATTTTCATAGTCCATCACCTAAGATAAGTTCTGCCGATACGATTATGCAGTAAAAGCTACAAACAAACCATGGTTATCTCTGTAATTCCAATGATAAAAAAGCGGCATACGCTTTGTATGCCGCTTTTTTATCAGTCTTTTACAAATATCTAGCCGATATTGACGCGCTCTCGCAACTCTTTACCTGGCTTGAAGTGAGGAACAAATTTGCCTTCCAACTCCACTTTGTCACCAGTTTTTGGGTTACGGCCGACACGAGGTTCACGGAAGTGTAAAGAGAAGCTACCAAAGCCACGAATCTCGATTCTGTCGCCACTTTCCAGTGTTGACGCCATATGCTCTAAAATGTCTTTTACAGCATCTTCTATCTCTTTCGCTGAAAGGTGCGTCTGCTCTGCGCACAGTCTTTCAATCAATTCAGACTTAGTCATAGTTGCCCTCGTAGAGTAATTTATCACTTATTATAGTAAGTAATACCAGTTCCAACAAACACTTGCTTTCAATTTTAGACAATAATTGAGCAATATGTGTAATGAAAAATTGCTTTTTTTAGAACACTTTGAAGAGATTGGTATTACTACTAGTAATCTTTCGAACATAAAAAAGGAGCCTTTCGGCTCCTTTTTCTTAAAAGCGATTTAATTATTCGCCTTTAGCTGCTTTGAAAGCGTCAGCCATAGCGTTACCGAATGAAGCATCGTCTGCTTTGTTCAGTGAAGCCATTGCTTCTTGCTCTTCAGCTTCGTCTTTAGCTTTGATAGATAGGTTGATTACGCGGTTCTTACGGTCTACACCTGTGAACTTAGCTTCAACACTGTCACCAGCGCTTAGGATTAGAGAAGCGTCTTCTACGCGGTCACGAGAAACTTCAGAAGCGCGGATGTAACCTTCTACGCCTTCTTCAAGCTCGATAGTTGCACCTTTAGCGTCAACAGCAACAACAGTACCGTTAACTAGAGTGCCTTTCTTCTTCTCAGCAACGTAAGCGTTGAATGGGTCGTTTTCCATTTGCTTAACGCCTAGAGAGATACGCTCACGCTCAGCGTCTACTGCTAGTACTACTGCAGAGATTTCGTCGCCTTTCTTGTACTCACGTACCGCTTCTTCACCAGCAACATTCCAAGAAATGTCAGATAGGTGAACTAGACCGTCGATGCCGCCTTCTAGACCGATGAAGATACCGAAGTCAGTGATAGACTTGATCTTACCAGTAACTTTGTCGCCTTTAGCTTGCGCTTCAGCGAAAGATTGCCATGGGTTAGCTTTACACTGTTTTAGGCCTAGAGAGATACGACGACGCTCTTCGTCGATTTCAAGAACCATAACCTCAACTTCGTCGCCAACATTAACAACTTTAGATGGGTGGATGTTCTTGTTAGTCCAATCCATTTCAGAAACGTGTACTAGACCTTCAACGCCTTCTTCGATTTCAACGAAACAGCCGTAGTCAGTTAGGTTAGTAACGCGACCAGATAGTTTGTGACCTTCTGGGTAACGCTTAGCGATTGCTACCCATGGATCTTCGCCTAGCTGCTTAAGACCTAGTGATACGCGAGTACGCTCACGGTCGAACTTAAGAACTTTAACTTGGATCTCGTCACCAACGTTAACGATCTCAGAAGGGTGCTTAACGCGCTTCCAAGCCATGTCAGTGATGTGTAGTAGGCCGTCAACGCCACCTAGGTCTACGAATGCACCGTAGTCAGTAAGGTTCTTAACGATACCTTTAACTTCTGCGCCTTCTTGTAGAGTTTCTAGAAGCTCATCACGCTCAACGCTGTTCTCAGACTCGATTACTGCACGACGAGAAACAACTACGTTGTTACGCTTCTGGTCAAGTTTGATAACTTTGAACTCTAGCTCTTTGTTTTCTAGGTGAGCAGTGTCGCGGATAGGGCGCACGTCTACTAGAGAACCTGGAAGGAAAGCACGGATACCGTTTAGTTCAACAGTGAAACCGCCTTTAACTTTACCGTTGATGATACCAACAACAGTTTCAGCTTCTTCGTAAGCCTTCTCAAGTACGATCCAAGCTTCGTGACGCTTCGCTTTCTCACGAGAAAGTTGAGTTTCACCGAAACCGTCTTCTACAGCGTCTAGAGCTACGTCTACTTCAGAACCAACTTCAACTTCAAGTTCGCCAGCAGCGTTCTTGAACTGTTCAGCAGGGATTGCAGACTCAGACTTTAGACCAGCGTCAACAAGAACGAAACCGTTCTCGATAGCTACTACAGTACCTTTAACGATAGTACCTTGTTGGAATTCAGTCTCGTTTAGAAACTCTTCAAAGAGTTGAGCAAAAGATTCAGTCATTTATTTAATCTTCAATAAATTAAACGTCCACGGGTGTCCTACCGCGTGGGGTTATTAAATTCGCCAGTCATCATCCTTGCGACCAACGCTCTTACCTAGCCGCCTAAGCGACTAGCTTCGATTCGATATATTGTAGTGCTTTTTCTACCACTTCGTCGATACTCATCGTAGTAGAATCCAGCAAAAGCGCATCCTCAGCAGGGCGTAATGGAGCCACTGGGCGGTTACGATCTCGGTCGTCACGCTCTTGGATCTCGCGCAAAAGGTCGTCAAATCTAACATCTAACCCTTTGCCTTGCAACTGTTTAAGGCGGCGCTGCGCGCGCTCTTCTGCGCTAGCGTCTAAGAAAATTTTAACTTCAGCCTCAGGGAAAACAACCGTGCCCATGTCACGACCGTCCGCAATCAAGCCCTGTCCTTTAGCGAATGCTCTTTGACGACGTAATAAAGCCTCGCGCACTCGCGGTAATGCTGCAACTTTTGACGCCGCCATACCGGTTTCTTCTTTGCGTAGCTCTCCGGAGACATCTTCTCCTTCAAGGATCACTTTAACTAGGTCACCTTCAGCAACAAATTGAACATCAAGGTGAGTTGCAAGCGGAACAAGCGCTTCTTCTGACTCTAAGTCCACACCATGGTGAATTGCTGCAAGCGCAAGTACGCGATAGATCGCGCCAGAATCTAATAGGTGGAAGCCTAGCTTGTTCGCTAAAAGCATACAAAGAGTGCCTTTACCCGCACCACTCGGTCCATCAACGGTCACAACCGGTGTATGAGACGACATGTTTTACTCCGTGTTGGTTGCAGATCGACGCTCAAAGCGTAGACCTTAATTCGGCGACAAATTATAGAGGGAAACGCTATTAGGTTCTAGGCGGGAATGACAGTAATTAGAAAAAAGAGCGCTGATGCGCTCTATCGTAACTAAATAGCAAATTAGAGTTGGATCCGAGATTGATTTTTGGCAACAATTGCTGCGCCAATTCCTTTCACTTGCGTTAAAGATTCTGCACTCTCAAACTCACCATGTTGCTCGCGATGTTCAACTATCGCTTGAGCTTTCTTGATTCCAATTCCATTGAGTAAATCTGCCAACTCCTGCGCACTAGCAGTGTTTATGTTCACAGTAATTTCAATGCCATCATATTTAGGGTCGGATTTAGGTTCATTGGCAAAAGAGAACGGCACGACACACATAAGTGCCGCGATGAGAAGGATCTGTTTTAGCATACTGGGCTCCTTGTTTATTGATCAACTCGCTCAGCATACGTTTAAACGCCAACCTGCCTATCTGCAGCAACCGAAAACAAAACGGACTGCTAATGCAGTCCGTTTTAAGATATGTATCAATTACACAAGCTGTGCTTACTGAGTCACAACGTAGTACTCGATATCAATAGTCTTGCGTAAGATATTGATTAGGCCAGATAGGTCTTGCTGAGCATTAACTTGCGTCAATTGAGAACCGATTTGCTGGTTGTATTGAGGGTCAAACTCTGACGCGACTTTTGTCAGTTCAACCACAACAATGTCACCATTAAGATCTTTCGCTTGCGCAAAGCCAACTGTACCTTCTGCTGGTTTCGTCATTGAGAATACAACATCAGCAAGTGGCGAGCTGCGGTCAAGCGTTTCTACTTCACCAAAAGCCAAACCATTTTCACTAAGTAGCTCTTGCTTACCTTGCTTCAGTTCTTCAACCAGATTTTGCGCTAGTTCAATAGCCGTCTGCTCACCCTTAACATTCGCAAGCGCTTTAACCACATCGCTACGAACATCTTCTAGAGGAAGTACTGTTTCATCGCGGCTATCTTCAACACGAACTACCACGATATGCTCAGGAGCCACTTCAATCGCTTCTGAGTTTAGGCCATCTTCTTTCACTTCAGGGCTAACAATCGCTTGCAGTACTGCAGGCGTTTTCAGCAATTCAGGAGCGTCACGCTCTGAAATAAAGTCAGTAGTTTGAATCTTCGCGCTGATAGCTTTAGCCGCATCATCCAGCGAATCTGGGTATTCAAAAGCCACTTTCTCTAGCTCGCTTTGAAGCTCGTAGTACTGATCGATCGCTTGCTGATCTTTAAGCTCTTGCTTAATTTCCGCAGCAACTTCTTGATAAGGCTTAGCGACAGAATCTTTTAGCTCATCAAGCTTGATGATGTGGTAACCGAACTCAGACTTAACTAAACCAGTTGTTTCACCCACTTTAGTCAGAGCAAACGCCGCTTCTTCAAACGTTGGATCCATCACATCACGTTCAATCCAACCTAAAGAACCACCTTCAGAGGCACTTCCAAAGTCATCTGATTTCTCTTCCGCAAGCGTAGCGAAGTCAGCACCAGCATTAAGTTCATCAAGAATTGCTTGAGCTTTCGCTTCGTCATTACCTTCAACTAGGATATGGCTTACACGACGTTGCTCTTCCGAAGAGTACTTATCTAGGTGCTCTTGGTAGTATTGCTTAGCTTGCTCATCTGAGATTTCAATCGAATCTTTAAGCTGCTGCGCTGACAACTCAATGTAGGCTACTTTCACTTGCTCTGGACGCGTATAACGCTCAGGGTTTTGTTTGTAGTAGTCTTTAATCTCTTCTTCAGACAACTCTGCTTTCGCTGCAAAATCCGCGAGAGATAGCGTCACTTTTTTGATGTCACGAGTTTGAGTCAGCAGCTTGCTTTGCGCTTCAACTTCACCCGGTAGAGAAAAGTCACTGCCTTGAATTGCTGTCAGTAGCTGATTACGAACTAGGTCACGACGTAGGTACTCAGCAAAACTCTCTGCCGAAAAGCCTGCACGACGAAGAGCAGTTTGATAAATGTCTTGGTCGAACTTACCGTCAACTTGGAACTGAGGCATTTCTAGAATCAGGCTGCGCACTTGCGTATCACTGACACGCAAGCCTAGTGACTCTGCATGTTGCTCTAGAAGTAAGTCATTCACCATGCGGTCAAGAACAGATTTACGGAAAGATTCTACATAGCTTGGGTCAGCCAGTAGGTTTGAGAAGTAATCGCCCAATTGCGCTTGCATACGATTACGTTCGTTTTGGTAAGCTTGTTCAAACTCACCACGACCAATTTCCACATTGCCTACTTTCGCTGCTGAGTTGTTTGAACCACCAACAATGTAGCTGCCCACACCTGCAAATACGAAAGATAGGATGATAAGTCCTAGGATAATTTTAACCGCGATGCTGTTAACGCCTTCGCGTAATCGGTCCATCATACTTAAACTACTCTCCGCTTATGCACCGTACTTAAGCCCTACAGCTGTGTACGATACACTTCATTAAAATAAAAATTGAATAGCGCGATAATACCAGAAAAAGAAATGCGCATCAGTATGATGCGCATAATTTAAAAAGGTTCGAAAAAATCCGCCTAACTGGCGATTTTTTGATTAGTTACAAGAGTCTTTCAGAGCTTTACCAGCTTTGAACGCAGGAACTTTAGCTTCTGCGATTTGGATCTCTTCACCAGTCTTAGGGTTACGACCTGTGCGCGCTGCACGAGTACGTACGCTGAATGTACCAAAGCCAACTAGAGCAACTTGGTCACCAGACTGTAGAGTGTCACCTACTGCTTCGATGAATGCGTCTAGAGCACGACCAGCAGACGCTTTTGATAGATCTGCATTTTCTGCGATTTTTTCTACTAATTGTGTTTTATTCACTGTGATTCCCCTTTGTGCCACCTGATTTTATTTTTGTCGGTAGCTTTACGTTCCATTTCATTTCAAATTAGCGACGAACCCTTATATTACAAGGCTTGAAGCTATAGTCGCTAAAGTTAGCGCCCAAAAAAAACGCTGACAAGCCTTTTTATGCTTATCAGCGTAATCTTTTACTTATTTTTGCTGCACATCACTATTTTACGGCTGCAAACTCGACACCTGACGGCTCTTTTTCTAATGCAACTTTCAATACTTCATCGATCCATTGCACCGGAATAACCTTCAGATCTGCAATAACATTATCAGGAATCTCTTCCAGGTCACGTTCATTGTCTTTCGGAATCAGTACCGTTTTGATGCCACCACGGTGTGCTGCGAGCAGTTTTTCTTTCAAGCCACCGATCGGAAGAACTTCACCACGCAGGGTAATTTCACCCGTCATCGCCACTTCGGCTTTTACAGGGTTACCTGTTAAGCTTGAAACAAGGGCGGTACACATCGCAATACCTGCACTTGGACCATCTTTTGGCGTCGCACCTTCCGGCACGTGGACGTGAATATCGCGTTTTTCATAGAAATCTGAGTTAATGCCCAGTTTCTCAGCGCGCGAACGTACCACTGTCATTGCGGCTTGAATCGACTCTTGCATCACGTCGCCTAGAGAACCAGTCTGCGTTAGCTTACCTTTACCCGGCATGGCTTCAGTTTCAATCGTCAGTAGGTCACCGCCTACTTCCGTCCACGCAAGGCCAGTGACTTGGCCAATGCGGTTGCTGTCGTCAGCTTTACCGTAATCAAAACGCTGAACACCCAAGTATTCTTTCAGGTTGTCCATCGTCACTGTCACGCTCTTAAGATCTTTATCTAGCAGGATGTTCTTCACTGCTTTACGACAGATCTTAGAAATCTCACGCTCTAGGCTACGTACACCCGCTTCTCGCGTGTAGTAACGGATAATGCCGATAATTGCTGAGTCTTCGATATCTATCTCGCCAACTTTAAGACCATTGCGCTTAATTTGCTTCTCAACTAAGTGGCGCTTAGCGATATTCAGTTTTTCATCTTCTGTATAGCCAGATAGACGAATCACTTCCATGCGGTCTAGTAGTGGGCCTGGGATGTTCATTGAGTTAGACGTTGCGACAAACATAACGTCAGACAGATCGTAATCCACTTCTAGATAGTGATCGTTAAACGCGTTGTTCTGCTCTGGATCGAGCACTTCTAGTAATGCAGACGATGGGTCGCCACGCATGTCTGAAGACATCTTATCGATTTCATCCAGTAGGAATAACGGATTTTTCACACCGACTTTGGACATTTTCTGGATAAGCTTACCTGGCATTGAACCAATGTAAGTACGACGGTGACCACGGATTTCCGCTTCGTCACGTACGCCACCCAATGCCATACGCGTGTATTGACGACCTGTCGCTGCCGCAATAGAGCGACCAAGTGAGGTTTTACCTACACCTGGAGGACCAACAAGACATAGGATCGGACCTTTCAGCTTGTTGATACGGTTTTGAACCGCTAAGTACTCAAGGATACGTTCTTTAACACGCTCTAGGCCGTAATGGTCTTCGTTTAGAACCTCTTCGGCTTTGGCTAGATTTTTCTTAACTTTAGAACGTTTTGCCCAAGGTACGCCAAGCATCCAGTCGATATAGCCACGTACAACCGTCGCTTCTGCCGACATAGGAGACATCATTTTCAGCTTTTGTAGCTCTTGCTCTGTCTTCTCACGCGCTTCTTGCGGCATCTTAGAATCAACGATTTTCTGCTTCAGAGTTTCAAACTCATCAACGCCATCTTCGCTTTCACCTAGCTCTTTCTGAATTGCCTTCATTTGCTCATTCAGATAGTACTCACGCTGAGATTTTTCCATCTGCTTTTTAACGCGAGTACGGATGCGCTTTTCAACTTGAAGCAAGTCAATTTCAGATTCCATCTGTCCCATTAGGAACTCAAGACGCTCTGTTACGTCTAGAATCTCAAGCACATTTTGCTTTTCTGCCAATTTAAGCGGCATATGCGCGGCAATGGTATCAGCAAGACGAGCAGCTTCATCAATTCCGTTTAGCGAAGTCAGAACTTCTGGCGGAATCTTCTTGTTGAGCTTAATGAAGCCTTCAAATTGGTTGATAGCGCTGCGCACAATAACTTCTTGCTCACGTTCATCTAACTCAGATGTGGTTAGATACTCTGCGTCAGCAAAGAAAAATTCGTTTTCAATAAAGTGGTTTATTTTCGCGCGCTGCTGACCTTCTACCAGCACTTTAACCGTGCCGTCAGGGAGTTTCAGTAGTTGCAGGATGGTCGCTACGGTACCAACTTCAAATAAGTCCGCTTGAGTTGGTTCATCAGTGTCCGCTTCTTTTTGGGCTACCAACAATACTTGCTTGTTGTTGTCCATTGCCGCTTCTAGGCAAGCAATAGATTTTTCACGTCCAACAAACAATGGAATAACCATATGCGGGTAAACGACTACATCTCGTAGAGGTAGTACGGGGATCTCGATACGTTCGGAACGTTCCAAGTTCATATTCTTCTCTCTTCCGCTTTGTCCTATGAGCAGTATATGGGGGCTAATTGGTTGGATTCAATGAAAGAATAAAAAAAAGGGAGTAATTGATTACCCCCTTTCTACGTACATTAATTTATGTGAATCAGATTATGATTCTGCACCTGCTGCTTGGTTGTCAGAGTTGCTGTAAATAAGCAGTGGATCAGATTCACCCTTAATTACTGACTCATCAATCACAACCTTGCTTACGTCATCCATTGATGGCAGTTCATACATGGTTTCAAGTAGAACGCCTTCAAGAATTGAACGTAGACCACGAGCACCTGTTTTACGTTCCATTGCTTTCTTAGCAATCGCACGTAGCGCATCTTCACGGAACTCTAGCTCAGAATCTTCAAGCTCAAACAACGCTGCATACTGCTTAGTTAGCGCGTTCTTAGGCTCACATAAGATTTGAATCAGTGCGTCTTCATCAAGTTCAGTTAGCGTCGTCGTAACTGGTAGACGACCAATGAACTCAGGAATCAGGCCGTACTTAACAAGATCTTCTGGCTCAACTTGAGAGAACAGCTCACCAATAGTGCGTGTTTCGTCTTTAGAGCGAATATCTGCACCAAAGCCGATACCCGTACCTGTCGCAACACGTTGTTCAATCACTTTATCTAGGCCAGCAAATGCACCACCACAAATAAATAGAATCTTAGAAGTATCTACTTGTAGGAACTCTTGCTGTGGATGCTTACGACCACCTTGTGGCGGTACTGAAGCAACCGTACCTTCAATCAATTTCAGCAACGCTTGCTGAACACCTTCACCTGACACATCACGTGTAATAGATGGGTTCTCAGCTTTACGAGAAATCTTATCGATTTCATCGATGTAAACGATGCCGCGCTCTGCTTTCGCTACGTCGTAGTCACATTTTTGAAGAAGCTTTTGAATGATGTTTTCAACGTCTTCACCAACATAACCCGCTTCAGTTAGCGTTGTCGCATCAGCCATTGTAAATGGAACGTCTAGGAAACGAGCTAGCGTCTCTGCTAGTAGCGTTTTACCACTACCAGTAGGACCAATGAGTAGAATGTTACTCTTACCAAGCTCTACACCTTCACTGGTGGTGTCCCCATTACGTAAACGCTTATAGTGGTTATAAACGGCTACTGCTAACACTTTCTTAGCGTAATCTTGGCCAATCACATAGTCGTCAAGGTGTTCACGAATCTCTCTTGGCACAGGTAGTGCTTCAGATTGTTTTTTCGGTAGAACATCTTTGATTTCTTCACGGATGATGTCGTTACATAGATCGACACATTCATCACAAATGTAGACTGACGGACCAGCGATTAACTTGCGAACTTCGTGCTGGCTCTTGCCGCAGAAAGAGCAGTAAAGAAGCTTACTACTACCGCTCTCTTTGCTTTTATCTGTCATTCGCTAACCTCTTATTAGCTTTCACTGTCTTGCTTTGAGTTTATATCAATTTTGACCAAATTTCGCCTGCATCTTTTGGCGATATGGTATTACTCTTGGTGATGAGTTAAAACTGAGTCAACCAAACCGTACTCTACCGCTTGATCTGACGACATAAAGTTGTCGCGGTCGGTATCACGCTCGATAACTTCTAGCGGCTGACCAGTGTGCTCTGCAAGCAACTTGTTTAGCTTCTGCTTAATAGTCAGAATTTCTTGAGCATGGATCTGAATATCCGATGCTTGACCTTGGAAGCCACCTAGCGGTTGGTGAATCATCACACGAGAGTTTGGCAGTACATGACGCTTACCAGGAGCACCACCAGCAAGGAGGAATGCACCCATAGAGCAAGCTTGTCCCATACATACTGTGCTTACGTTTGGCTTGATGTACTGCATGGTGTCGTAGATGGACATACCCGCAGTCACGCTACCGCCCGGAGAGTTGATGTATAGGAAGATATCTTTATCAGGATTTTCTGACTCTAGGAATAGCAGCTGAGCGACAACTAGGTTAGCCATTTGGTCTTCCACTTGGCCTGTCAGAAAGATGATACGTTCCTTAAGCAAACGAGAATAAATATCGTAAGAACGCTCACCTCGGGAAGTTTGTTCAACCACCATTGGTACTAGCGCGTTTAGGATTGGCGACATTGCATTTTTTTCTTGGTAGCTCATATTCTTATGTCCCTAAAATAAATGGCCCGGATGATACTTATCATACGGACCATTGTTAGCAGAATAGTTAACGCTAAGTCAACCTTGTAAGCACTTTATTGCTTATTACGCTGCTGGCTGCTGGTTCATTAGCTCGTTGAAGCTAACTTCTGTTTCAGAAACCTGAGCTTTAGCGATGATTGCATCAATAGCTTGCTCTTCTAGAGCAACGTTACGCATGTTGTTCATCATCTGCTCGTTTTGCTCGTAGTAAGCAACAACTTCTGTTGGATCTTCGTATGCAGTAGCCATTTCTTCGATAAGTGCTTTCACTTTCTCATCGTCAGCTTTTAGCTCTTCAGACTTGATTACTTCACCTAGTAGAAGACCTACTACTACGCGACGCTTAGCTTGCTCTTCGAATAGCTCACGTGGAAGCTGCTCTGCTGCTTCAGGGTTGCCACCGAAACGTTGTGCAGCTTGCTGACGTAGAGTGCCGATTTCTTGATCGATAAGTGCAGCTGGTACGTCGATTTCGTTTTCTTTAACTAGACCGTCAAGCGCTTGCTCTTTGATGCGGTTCTTAACAGCTTGCTTAAGCTCACGCTCCATGTTCTTACGAACTTCAGCTTTAAGAGCATCAACGCCACCTTCAGCAACACCGAACTTAGAAACGAACTCGTCGTTTAGCTCTGGAAGCTCACGCGCTTCAACTTTGTTTACTTTGATAGAGAATTTCGCAGCTTTACCTTTTAGGTTCTCTGCGTGGTAATCTTCTGGGAAAGTTACGTCGATTTCGAATTCCATACCAGCAGTCTTGCCTGCGATACCGTCTTCAAAACCAGGGATCATACGACCTGCGCCCATTTCTAGAGGGAAGTTCTCAGCTTTACCGCCTTCAAACTCTTCACCGTCGATAGAACCAACGAAATCGATAGTAGCACGCTTGCCTTCTTCAGCAGCTTCTTCTACTTCAACCCAACCAGCTTGTTGCTTACGTAGAGTCTCGATCATCTCTTCAACGTCAGCGTCTTGAACTTCAGTTGTTGGTTTTTCAACAGTGATGTTCTCTAGGCCTTTTAGCTCAACTTCTGGGTAAACTTCAAAAGTTGCGTTGAATACTAGGTCTTCACCTTCTTTAGTCTCAACTGGAGCGAAAGTTGGTGCGCCTGCTGGGTTGATTTTCTCTTTAACGATCGCTTCGATGAAGTGACGTTGCATTACTTCACCCATTACGTCTTGACGTACTGCTTTGCCGTACATCTTCGCAACCATTTTTAGAGGCACTTTGCCTTTACGGAAACCATCGAAACGACGGTTTTTTGCGATGTTGCGTAGTTCTGCAGTAACAGCATCTTCGATGTTTGCAGCAGGAACAGTAATGTTTAGACGGCGCTCTAGGCCCTCTAGCGTTTCAACAGTAACTTGCATTATTCATTAACCTCAAAACTGGCTCAGATAACTGAGCGTATGTGCCCTATTCAATATAGAAAGGACCCATCCTTGTTTGTACTCTATGAGTACTCTTGTAAATCGAGTATCGATAATCGAGCAATTCAATCATCGGACTAATTAGCGATATCCTTTCGAGCTAGTTGTTTAGAATCTAGTCCGGTAAAGGTATCTCCGATTAGCCTCAGGATAAAAATTTAGACGCAGCATTCTACCGAGCAGATCGGTAGCTGTCGAGCCGATCCCCACGATCACTGCGGGATTACCCTAAAAACTCACTTAACTGCTAAAAAAAACATCAATAAAGCAGTCTTTGTTTCCAGAAATGGGGACATTAATGCCTTTTTCAAGAGAAACTAATGTTTTTTTTCATTTAAAGATCAAAACAAGATCTAAGTCCGGTTTTATCCCTCAGTTTGCCGCGCAGAGTACACACATTTGTAACAAAAACCTTTACGCTATGGATGTTTAAGGAAGTTTCACAGGAAAAGTGATGTTAACGTTCAGGCGCAGCAAGTTTTATCTGCTCATACTCTACCTGTTCACCGTTCTTGTCGGTTCGAGCTGGATATGGAATTCAAGCGAAAGCCACCAATTTTCGAGACACAAAGAGCAGCTTGAACGTTTTGCAGAATTTATTTCAAGCAAGCTCGATAAGTACGCTCACCTTCCTCAGCTGATAGCCAAAGATAAGGAGCTGATCGCAGCGCTGAAACACCCACACAATAGCGCTCAAATAGAGCTTACCAATCGCTACCTTGAGCAAGTCAACGAAACCATTCAGTCGACAGATGCGTACTTGTTAGACGAATTCGGCAACACCATCGCTTCAAGCAACTGGAATCTTGAGCGTTCGTTTCTTGGCCGTAACTATGCTTGGCGCCCTTATTTTTCCAATGCTATTCAAGGTAAACCTAGTCAGTATTTCGCGTTAGGCTCCAGTTCGAAACAGAGAGGGTATTACTTTTCTTACCCGGTGACTTATGCCGCAGAGATCATCGGCGTTATCGTTATCAAAATGGATCTCACCGCTATCGAAGCTAACTGGCAAAATAGAACCAACACCTTTGTCGCCACCGACAGCTACAACGTAATCTTCATGTCGAGCAATGACGATTGGTTGTTTAAAAGCCTGACGACATTATCAGAAGCGCAGCGACAGTCCATCCTAAACAGTCGCCAATATTTGGATTCTCCCATACGTTCGTTTGGCTTAGATGGCGAGTTGGATTTGCCCCATACCGAGCTTAGTAACCCGCTTGCTTCTGGCTTCGAAAACTCATACTTAGTGTCATCACGCCCACTCGCTAAGCACGACCTGACTTTACGTGTACTAACTCCTAAGGTGACCTTACTTTGGTCAACGTTAAGCTTTTCATTGGTTGTGACACTATTGTTTGTCATTGCTTACCTTTCACTTCAGCTCACTTATCAACGCCAGCTTAAGAAACGCCAATTCGAACAATTGCAGTCAGAGGCAAAGCAAAAACTGGAATTCTTGGTCATGGAGCGGACTTCAGAGCTGCAAGCCGAGATCAATGAGCGCACGAAAACTGAGTACGCTTTACGCCAAACTCAAGATGAACTGATTCAAGCGGCCAAGCTCGCCGTACTTGGCCAAATGTCGGCCAGTATTAGCCATGAGCTGAACAATCCTCTCGCGGCAATCCGTAGTTTTGCTGACAATGGCCGACGCTTTTTAGAGAGAGATAAGTATGACCGCGTCGATGATAATTTATCGCGCATCTCAACGTTGACTGACCGCATGGCAAAAATCAGTAGTCAGCTTCGTTCGTTTGCACGCAAAAGCGACAGTAATGAGGTCAATCAACTCGATGTTGTTCCGCTGATTATCGCCGCCAAAGAGCTATTGGTTCCACAATTTAAATCCAAGCAAGTTGCGCTTGAGACTCAACTCAATCAACCTTTACCAGAGGTAGAGCTGAATCCTATTCAATTCGAGCAAGTTCTTATCAATCTGATGACCAATGCAATGCAAGCTGTCGAAGACCAAGCACAGCGTCAGGTCGCCATTTCTACCTCAGTAGATGAAAAACAGCTGTCCATTTTTGTTGATGACAATGGTCCTGGTATTGATAGTGATAAACAGCAATCACTGTTCGAACCTTTTTATACCACTAAGAAAAACGGATTGGGTCTAGGGCTGTCGATTTCGCAGCAGATCACCCAAGCTATGGGTGGCACACTCAAGGTCTCGACGTCCCCAATGGGCGGGGCGCGATTCACTATCTCTCTGCCAATTAAGGAATAACGAGGAATGCAGATGTACGATGTAATCTTCATTGATGACGAAAGTGATATTCGTTTAGCGATAGAGCAGAGTTTTGAACTAGAAGAAATTCCAGCGCGCTTTTTTGCAAGTGCCGAGGAAGCGCTGCTCGCAATTAAGCAAGACGGTTTGCCAAAAGTGGTGATCACGGATATCTGTTTGCCCGGACTTTCCGGCGAAAACATTTTATCGAGTATTTTGCATCAAGACCCTGATATTCCCGTAATACTCATCACTGGGCACGGTGATATTTCAATGGCGGTAAATGCTCTGAGAAACGGAGCCTATGACTTTATCGAGAAGCCATTTCCAATCGATCGCCTGATTGATACAACGCGCCGAGCATTGGAGAAACGTGACTTAACGATTGAGAACCAAGAGCTCAAACGTAGCCTGAAAGCGAGTCAAACGCTTGGCCCTAGGATTATTGGTGATACGCCCTCTATCCAAGCTCTGCGCGATACCATAGTTCATATCTCTGACACCAATGCAGACATCCTGCTATTCGGAGAGACGGGAACCGGTAAAGAACTCTTCGCTCGTTCTATTCATGAGCAAAGCCCACGTAGAGATAACAACTTTGTCGCCATCAACTGTGGTGCGGTGCCTGAAAATCTAATTGAGAGTGAACTCTACGGTCACGAAAAAGGCGCTTTTACAGGAGCGGATGTTAAACGCGTAGGTAAATTTGAGCATGCTCAAGGGGGAACACTGTTCTTAGACGAAATCGAGTCTATGCCTCTGCAAGCGCAAATTCGTTTGTTACGCGTATTGCAAGAGCGTGTTATAGAGAGAGTTGGCTCCAATGAACTTATCCCGATTGATATTCGCGTCATCGCAGCCACTAAGGTCGACTTAAAACAAGCCGCCGAACAAGGGACATTTCGTGAAGACCTCTACTATCGGCTCAATGTTGTCACCCTAGATTTACCACCCTTGCGACAACGCAAAGAGGATATCCCTACTCTATTTCACCACTTTTTATTGGTTGCGGCTTCGCGCTACGGTAAGTCAGCGCCAGCAATTGAATCACAGCAAATTCATCAACTCATGAGTCATGACTGGCCGGGAAATGTACGGGAGCTAAGAAACGCAGCTGAACGGTTTGTGCTGCTTGGCAGGCTATCTCAATTTGGCTCTGATAGCGCTGAGAATAGCAACCGAGAGTTAGGCTTAGCCCAACAAGTTGCCGAATTTGAGAAAAGCCTGATTGAACAAGCACTCAACCAGAATGAGGGCAGTATTAAGAAGACGATGGATCATTTGCAACTTGCCCGCAAAACCCTGTACGACAAAATGCAAAAATATGGCTTAGATAAAAGTAACTATAAAGGTGAATGAACTATTCACCTTTAGTTCATCTTTGACCGCCTATATTGAACTCATCAAACGGAAGTGATGAATGGAGTTGCTGTCTTGTTAACTCCACTGTCCATAAATAGAAATGTCCTAAAAACAAAAGCCCCAGATAACTGCCTATCTGGGGCTTTTTATGTTCACTACTTTATTCGGTTACTTGGTTATGATCTCTGGTCCCATCAGTGTGGTCGGAAGCCATGTCGAAACCCAAGGCACGTATGTCACGATAATGAGGAAGAGGAACATCACCGCTACCCAAGGCAGTGCAGCTTTAACAACTTGCATCATCGACATCTTGGCTACCCCAGCGGTCACAAATAGGTTGAGCCCGACCGGAGGAGTAATCATACCTATCTCCATGTTCACCACCATCATGATACCTAGGTGGATTGGGTCGATACCTAGCGCGATAGCGATCGGGAACACTAAAGGTGCAACGATAATCAACAGACCCGATGGCTCCATGAACTGACCGCCAATCAGCAATAGAACGTTAACCACAATCAAGAAGGTAATCGGGCCAAGACCTGCTGATAGCATAGACTCGGTGATCATTTGTGGAATGCGCTCTTCCGTTAGTACATGCTTTAGAATCAGAGCGTTAGCAATGATAAACAGCAGCATGATGGTCAGCTTACCTGCTTCATACAAGGTATGCTTTGTGTCTTTATGGACAAACGCTTGGAAGATTTTCACTAATGCAGGTTTGGTGTTTTTCTTATCGGCAAACGGCCCCATATCTTTGTAGATAAAGTTGGCGATAAGGAAAGAGTACACAGCGGCTACTGCTGCCGCTTCTGTTGGTGTAAAGATACCGCCATAGATACCACCGAGGATGATAACCACCAGCAATAGACCCCAGCTCGCATCTTTTGCCGCTGCAAACATTTCTCCCCAACCAACGAATGGCTGTTTAGGTAGATTCTTCACCCGCGCTGCAATGTAAATGGCAATCATCAACATCACACCTGCAAGAAGACCAGGAATCACACCACCAAGGAACATACGCCCTACAGACACATCCGTCGCCGCGGCGTAGACAACCATTACGATTGAAGGCGGGATCAAGATACCCAATGTACCAGCGTTACAAATAACCCCAGCCGCAAAATCCTTTGAATAGCCGTTTTTGATCATACCAGCGATAACGATACTACCGATGGCCACTACCGTTGCAGGTGATGAACCAGATAGCGCGGCGAACATCATACACGCCACAACCGAAGCCATGGCTAGACCGCCGCGGAACCACCCCACCATTGCGATAGCGAAACGAATAATACGTTTTGCTACCCCACCGGTAGACATAAAGCTTGAAGCGAGAATGAAAAACGGGATTGCCAATAAGGTGTAGTGCCCAGCAAAGGCATTAAATAGAGTTTGAGCGACAGAGGCTAACGACGCATCTGAATGCATCATCAAAAAGACAATACTTGATAGGCCCAGTGAAATTGCGATTGGCACGCCAACAAGCATAAAACCAATCACCATGACGAATAAGAATAAGATTTCCATGGTTTAGCTTTCCTTGTTCTGGTTATTGTTGTTCTTCGGCTCCATCGCTTCACCAGCATCCTTGAGCTCTTCTTTTAGCGCTTCTAACTCTTCTTCCGCTTCATGACCAGCAATTAAGCGGTCCAACTTACCTGAGATGATTTGTAGCGTAATTTGAGCAAAACGGAATGTGAGTAGCGCCATGCCAATCGGCAGCGCCATATAAGGAATAAAGCGCGGCATTTTTTCGTAACGTTCACCTTCATTGAGCCAATCAGCAAGGAATTGCAGCATTTCTGGCATTGGAATATCGTCTGTTTCATACCAAGCGCGCTCGGTTGCAAACGGATACCAGTAGTTCCATGAACCAATCAACAGCAGAATTGAGAAAGCCAAACAACATGCCGCAGCAACCAAGGCATAGATTTTACGTAGTTGCTCTGGAGCAAGGTTAATCACCACATCGACACCGATGTGAAAATGCTTTTTAACACCGTAAGAAGCGCCGACAAGAACCATCCAAGCAAACATGAACACGGTAAGCTCCAGTGCCCATAAAATGTTGTCGTTAAAGACATATCTAAATACAACGTTGGCGAACGTGAGCAAGGTCATTGCTCCCAAAAAGAACGCAATCAATGTCTCTTCAATTGCGTCTGTCACCTTCCCAATTCTGGCAAAAATTGACTGTTCCATAAGTTACTTCACTATATCGCAGGTAAAGAAAGGCCCTCCTCCCGACAAGAGGGCCAATGTTTTTCTAGGTTTTAGTTATTATTTGTTTGAAGCTAGAGCCGCTTCAATGAGGTCAGAGCCAATGTCTTTTTCAAACTTCTTCCAAACTGGTTGAAGCGCAGTCACCCACTGCTGACGTTGCTCTGGTGTTAGCGTACGAACTTCACCACCAGCTTCGATGATGTTGTTTTTGTTCGCTAGGTTAACTCGTGAAGACTCAGAGTTACGCGTTTCAGTCACTTCTTGGATGATCTTGTTTAGCTGCTTACGCTGGTCATCCGGTAGACCTTTCCAGAAGTCTTTAGACGTCACCACTAGGTAATCGAGAATACCGTGGTTCGTTTCGGTAATACCGTCTTGAACCTCGAAGAACTTCTTACCATAAATGTTTGACCAAGTGTTCTCTTGTCCATCGATAACTTTAGTCTGAAGACCACCGTATACTTCTTTAAACGACATTTTCTGTGGGTTAGCACCAAGCTGTTCAAATTGAGCAACCAGTACGTCAGAGGCTTGTACACGGAACTTAAGACCTTTTGCGTCATCAGGAGAGATTAGCGGCTTGTTCGCTGACATCTGCTTCATACCATTGTGCCAGAACGCTAGGCCTTGCAGACCACGGCGGCGCATTGCGTTCTTAAGCTTTTCACCAGCCTGAGAGTTTTGGAAACGGTCAACGGCTTCTACGTCTTCAAATAGGAATGGCAGGTCGAAAATACGGTATTTCTTGGTGAACTTTTCAAACTTTGATAGAGAAGGGGCAGCAAGTTGCACGTCGCCGTTAAGCAGTGCTTCTAGAACCTTGTTATCATCATAAAGAGTCGAGTTAGGGAAAACCTGCATACACACTTTTCCGTTCATCTCTTCATTAACACGTTTTTCCAGTAATGAAGCCGCGATACCTTTCGGGTGTTTATCTGTATTCGTTACGTGACTGAACTTAATCACTGTCTCGCCCGGATCACAGTTCGCCGCAGCGTTAAAACTGGTCACAGCAAGAATCGATGCAGATAGTAGGGTCAATGGCTTAAACATTATTATTCTCCTTGTTAAATGAACAACCCCATCACTGGGTGTTGATACATTGATAAGGGCAATAACCACGCCACATTAAAACATTTAGTAATATTGCTTATTTTTCATATAGTTAGAGTGAGAGGCTATGAGCTGACGTTATCGAGTTCACATAAAGTTCTTTTGAATGGGTGGAATCCCACCCATCATAAATATCAATACGGGTGAATTTACACATATTTAACAAGCACGCAAAAATAGAAAAACAAATGGCAGCTATAATAGCTGCCATTTTCGTTACTAGAGATGAGGTGAGCAATAAGGAGACATGACTGCCCACTTCGACTCACACTGCATGAAACTCACTTCATGCTATGCTACTAAGCTTAGTCGAGATCACCCATAGTTACTAATAAAGGAATCAATTAATTCACCCATTAGTGAAATTCGATACGTTGCTCGGTGGCCGCATCAAAGAAAACCGCTTTGGATAGATCAAAGTGCAAAGGCGCAACTTGACCCGCTGTCACATCGAACTCCGGAGAAAGACGGCACGCCACTTCTTGTTCGTTCACCTTAATCATCGCGATCGTATCTGGGCCGGTTGGTTCAAGCACTTCTAAGGTTAAATCTAACTGAGTCGTCGCATCAGATTCTTGGTTTTCACTGTCAGTAATATGCTCAGGGCGAAGACCAATCACCACTTCTTTGCCATCTTGCTCACGCATTGAAGCAGGTAAGTTAATGTGGTGTTCTTGCCCGTTACTGCCTTTCACTTTGATTACCGGCTTGTCTTCGCCATCGAGATCCACCATGGTCTTAATAAAGTTCATCGAAGGAGAACCCATAAACCCAGCAACAAACATGTTGTTTGGCTTATTGTAGATTTCTTGCGGTGTGCCTAACTGCTGCAGTTCACCATCTTTCATTACCGCGATTCTGTCCGCCAGTGTCATCGCTTCAATCTGATCGTGAGTCACGTAGACAATCGTGGTGTTGAGCTGCTGGTGCAGACGTTTGATTTGATGACGCATTTCAACACGCAGTTTCGCATCAAGGTTGGATAGTGGTTCATCAAACAAATAGAGCTTAGGTCGACGAGCTAAAGCGCGCCCCATCGCCACACGTTGGCGCTGACCACCGGATAGCTGCGAAGGTTTTCTATCTAGCAGGTGATCAATTTGCAACATTGCCGCAACGCGCTCGACTTCTGCATCAATCTCCGGCTTTGGCATTTTACGTATCTTGAGGCCAAACTCGATATTGCCACGCACCGTCATATTGGGATAAAGCGCGTAAGACTGGAATACCATCGCGATATCGCGATCTTTCGGTTCAACTTCAGACACGTCATTGCCATCAATCACAATTTCACCTGAGCTGATGTTCTCTAGCCCTGCAATGGTATTCATCAAAGTCGATTTGCCACAGCCAGACGGCCCAACTAAGATCAGGAACTCTCCTGAGTCGATATTGATGTCGATGCCTTTCAGCGTCTCTTGTTCCGCCTTTGGATAGGTTTTACGGATTTGTTTAAGTTCTAGTGTTGCCATAATAATTATCCTTTTACCGATCCAGCCGTTAGGCCGCGAACGAAGTATTTCCCTGCTAATACGTAAACTAATAGTGTCGGCAGTGCGGCTATAATCGCAGCTGCCATATCAACGTTGTACTCTTTCACCCCAGTACTGGTGTTGACTAAGTTATTGAGTGCCACCGTAATCGGTTGAGTTTCTGAACCTGAGTAGACGACGCCAAATAAGAAGTCATTCCAGATTGCGGTGAACTGCCAAATGACGGTCACCATGATAATCGGTGTCGATATCGGCAGTAGAATCTTGAAAAAGATGGTAAAGAAGCCAGCACCATCAAGTTTGGCCGCTTTAACCAGTTCATCTGGAATACTGATATAGAAGTTACGGAAAAAGAGCGTAGTAAATGCCATACCATAGATAACGTGAACAATCACAAGTCCAGCGGTAGTGTTCGCCAAGCCAAGCTTACCTAGTACCGTTGCCATTGGTAAAAGAACGACTTGGAACGGAATGAAGCAGCCAAAAAGTAGCAAACTAAAGAAAAGGTTTGAGCCACGGAATTGCCATTTGGTCACAACGTAACCATTGAACGCGCCAAGCAAGGTAGAGATAGCTACTGCAGGTATCACCATTTGAAACGAGTTCCAAAAATAACCTTTTACCCCTTCACACTTCACACCGGTACAAGCACTGTCCCAAGCTTTAAACCAAGCATCGAACACCCACTCGGTCGGTAAACTCATTAAGTTACCGGCTTTAATGTCTGGCAAAGTTTTAAAAGAGGTAATCACCATCACAAACAGCGGCATCAAGTAAACCACACAGAAAAATGCCAGCGTTGAGTAAATAAACAGTCGAGAGAAATTGATTCCTTGCATCATGATTTTTTCTCCCTAAGTTCTGAATAGAGGTAAGGCACCAAAATCGCGAGTATTCCCGCTAACATCATCATCGCACTGGCGGCACCTAAACCAATTTGACCACGAGTAAATGAGTGCGCGTACATAAACAGCGCTGGAAGGTCGGAAGAGTACCCTGGCCCACCCGCTGTCATTGCTGTGACTAAGTCAAAACTCTTAATCGCAATGTGGGAGGTAATAATCACGGCGCTAAAAAAGACCGGTCTTAGACACGGCATAATGATACGCCAGTAGATGGTTGGTAAGTTCGCACCGTCAATCTGCGCCGCTTTGATAATTGAAGAATCAATACCGCGTAAACCTGCAAGGAACATTGCCATGACGAAACCTGAAGATTGCCATACAGCCGCAATCACTAAGGTGTAAACCGCCATATCGGAGTTCACCAGCCAATCAAATTTAAAGTCAGTAAAACCCCAATCTTGCATCAGTTTATCGATGCCAAGACCTGGGTTAAGAATCCATTTCCACGCCGTACCTGTAACAATAAACGACAAGGCCATTGGGTATAAATAGATGGTACGAATCGCACCTTCCTGACGGATATTTTGGTCAAGAAGAATCGCTAGACCAACGCCGAGTCCAATCGCAACTAGCATGAACAGCAGGCCAAAAACACCTAGGTTAGTAATAGAAGTGATCCAACGGTCGTTATCCATCAGTTTTTCGTATTGGGCGAAGCCAACAAAATTAAAACTAGGTAGAAAACGGGAGTTGGTCATTGAGAGTGCCGCTGTCCAGAAAATATAACCATAGATACAAACCACAGTTACAAGAACGGTCGGGGCAAGAACGATTTTCGGCAGCCAATGTTGAAGTCGGTCGGCCAAACTGGCCTTAGTTGTCGACTTCTTTTCATACCGATTTACAACATGCTCCATAACGAGTCCTTACGTCATAACGCGCCGATCAACATCCTGATCGGAAATAGAGGAAAGGGCGAACAGGCTCCCCACAAGCCTGAACGCCCTTTGGGGGTGTGATTTAACTACCAGAAGTTAGATCGCAGCTTTAACTGCTTTCGCTAGCTTTTGTGCTGCCTGTTGTGGATCCGCTTTGTCGTCATTGAAGAAGTTAGTAACAACGTCATAGATCGCGCCTTGAGCGTAGCTTGTAGTCGATAGACCATGCGCCATACTTGGCACTAGGTCACCTGACTTAGCACTCGCTTTGAAGGTCGCCATAGAGTCCAATGCACATTGGTCAAACTTCGACATGTCCATATCTAAACGTACTGGAATTGAACCTTTGTTTAGGTTGAACACTTCTTGGAAGTCTTTGGTTAGGATGGTGCGCGCTAGATCTTGCTGCGCTTTTTGGTTTGCTTTGTCGCTCAGTTCAAAGAACGCAAAGCTATCAATGTTGAACGTGAATTGGCCGTTAGTACCTGGCGCTGGTGCACAGATGTAGTCTTTACCTGGGACTTTACCCGCAGCGGTAAACTCACCTTTCGCCCAGTCACCCATGATTTGCATTGCCGCTTCACCGTTGATGACCATTGAAGTGGCTACGTTCCAGTCACGGCCCGGAGAGTTGGCGTCAATGTAGTCGCGAATTTTCTTAAACTTAGTGAACACTTCAACCATTTTGTCGCCAGACAGTGTATCCATATCAAGTTCAACAAATGCCTTGTTGTAATCTTCACTGCCTAGAACGTCTAGTGCTACGGCTTCAAATACCGTTGCGTCTTGCCATGGTTGACCACCGTGCGCTAAAGGCACGTAACCTGCTGCTTTAATTTTGTCTGCGGCTACGAAGAACTCATCAAGGGTTGTTGGTAGTTCTACGCCCGACTTCTTAAGTACTTCTGGGTTTGCCCAAATCCAGTTTACACGGTGAACGTTAACAGGAACCGCTACATACTCGCCGTCAAACTTCATCACTTTAGTTACAACAGAAGGAAGGATTTCATCCCATTTCTCTTGCTGACCTGTGCTGTCTAGTGAGGTAAGGAAGCCAAGACCGCCCCACTCTTGAATATCGTGACCTTTGATCTGCGCTGCAGACGGTGGGTTACCTGATACGGCACGCGTTTTCAATACAGTCATTGCCGACTCACCGCCGCCACCAGCAACCGCGAAATCTTTCCAAGTATGGTTTTGCTGCTCTAGCATATCTTTAAGTACAGCGGCAGACTTTGCTTCGCCACCGGCTGTCCACCAGTGAAGAACTTCAACTTCACCAGCGTTAGCAAAATTAGCAGCAGAAAGTAGAGAGAGGGTAAGTAGGGTTTTATTAAGTTTCATTATTATCTTCCATGTATTGGATTAGACATTCAGGCCAACTGCTTAATGACCCCAAGCGTTCTTGCTTGTACATAAGGGAGTCTATCCAATTAGAATTTTTTGATTGAAACAAACCGTAAAACCAATGTAACAACAATGTTACATTACACCTCAAGACTCGGTGGGATAAAGACTTGCGCTCTTAAGCCTCTATTTGGCAAGTTGTCAATAATGAGATCTCCGCCATGTCCATGGAGGATATTACGGCAGATTCCTAAGCCTAAACCGTGCCCATCTTCATCATTTGCCAAGCGATAATAAGGCTCAAACACAGCTTCCAGCTTTTCTTCAGGAATACCGGGACCGTGATCGCAGATGACCACTGTTATCCATTCATCGTCAGCCATGACGTTTACTTCAGCACGTTGACCATACTTGACCGCATTTTCGATCAGGTTGCTTAGTACGCGTTTCATCGCAAGTGGCTTGGCGACAATCGGTTCCATCTCTTTTGGTTTAAACTCGACTTGGGTTTGATACTGGTTATAAGGCTCAACCACGCTTTGTATCATTTCACTTAAATCAATATAGGCGTTGTTTTCATGCAGATCGGTATCACGGACACATTGCAGCGCACCCTTCACCATCATCTCTAACTCATCGAGGTCACGATTAAACTTTTCGCGCTTGGTATCACTTTCCAGAAGCTCAGCGCGCAACCTCAAGCGTGTGATAGGCGTTTTTAAATCATGTGAAATGGCCGAAAAAAGATGTTCACGATCGGCAACATAGCGTCGGATGCGTTGCTGCATACGATTAAATGCTCGGGTGGCAGTAATAAGCTCACTTGCCCCCTCTTCTTGCAGCGGCGCCTGTTCAATATCCATGCTCATTTCATTGGCGGCCTTGGCTAATCGCTTAAGCGGTTTGACTTGGCGGCGAACCAATAGATACGTCAGAGCTAGCAAAATCGTGGTCGAGAAAATCAGAAACAGAATCTGCTCACGGCCAATTAAGGTGTCATCTAGCGTAACGTAGGGAGCAGGCAACAGAGCCGCTATATAAACCCACTCATGCGAGGCAAGCTCGATCTGCACCACTAAAATTGGCGGGTCGATAGGATTTAACGTCAGGGTATGGTGCGCCCATGACTTTGGTAGATCATGCAGGTAGATATCGTTTTTCAATAAACGTAGGTTATCTGGATGGGAGAAATCGACCGAGATACTTTCTGCTTTACGCAGTTTGTTTTGCAATACTCCTTCAATCGCCTCGATTGAAGCTAGCTTCAACGGCGTATCTTCGATCGGCTCAACAACAAGTTGCTCTTTATTGAAAGAAACGAAAAAGCGCGTTCCCCCCATATTGCGAATTTGGTCCAGCACGATATGACGGTAGCGAACGGGGAGAGATTGAAAAAAGGTCACTGTAGACGCGAACATGTTGGCCATGCTTTCAGAAGCGTCACGAATCCCTGCCAACTCTTTGTGTTTCGATTCCGTATACCAGATGCTGGTAGCAACGCCTTGCGCGAGAATCACTGCCAGTAAGGTTAAGCCTAAAGTTCGGCTGACTAATGAATTGGGCTTAAACTGTCGAAACCAGTTCCAAACACTAGCTCTCATAGCTCACCGGTACTGCCAACAAATAGCCATTACCACGCATCGTTTTAATATAATGAGGAAACTTGGCACTATCGCCCAGTCTCTGTCTTAATCGACTCAGCTGAACATCTATCCCGCGTTCAAATGGGAGCGCTTCGCGTCCACGAGTCGCAAAAGAGATCGTATCGCGATCTAACACTTCATTAGGACGCTTGAGAAATAGCATCAACAAAGCAAAATCACTACCAGACAAATCATGAGATTGATGAGTTTCTAAGTGGGTAATTCGGTGCGCTAACGGATCAAGCTGCCAATCACCAAACACAATCGACTTAGCATTGGCGCTGGCTGGGATTTCTTCCGTTACATTGACGCGGCGCAATACCGCTTTGATACGTGCGTTAAGGTGTCGAGGGTTAAATGGCTTGGCGATATAGTCATCTGCGCCGATCTCTAGACCAATAATCTGGTCAGTATCATCGGACACCGCCGTAAGCATAATAATAGGCACAGACGAGTGACGGCGCACTTGCTGGCACAAGGTAAATCCATCATCTCCAGGCAACATCACATCGAGTAAAATCAAGTCGGGATAGCCTTGTTGCTCTATATAGGCTTTCATTTGCTCACCATCATTAACGGCCGAAACCTGATAGCTTTGCTTGGTCAGATACTCTTCCAATAACTCACAAATTTCTTGATCGTCATCGACAACGAGAATTTTAGCTGACATACCCTTACCTATTACTGCACCGTATTGATAGAGCGAGTGTAATCACTTCTTATAGTCGTAATGAATGAAGATTCCAAAGAATTTGAACCTCTTGCGGACACACATCACATCTTATTAACAAAACAACGATTAACAATCATTCAAAGGCGCTAAAGGTTATATAGCCGAAAGATTGATCTCGTTGAACAACATGAAATCAAGCAGAGCAGTCATGCGAGGTAAAAAGGATTTGGACGTTGCACAAGAGTGAGAGCGCCTTGGAAATACGCAAACATAAATAAGTAGTCATTTACAAACCAAGGCATGCCTCTGGGCTTATTTCTATAACAAGGTAAAAACGCTCACAATGCCGATCAAAGAAAATAAGCAAGTACGACCTATTAGGCCAAAGTTGGAAGGTTGAATCATTTCTTGGTGCTGCATAGGCACTCCTCTCTTTTGTTACATAGTCATTACAATATGATGAAATTTCGATACTTTCTCAATGCATACTTAGATTAAATTTTTATGACAGCGCTAAGATTTATTTCTATTTCCCTTAATAAAGCTCCGGGTTTATCACAGACAATATGGCTTTGGTCACTCAACAGGGAAATCATTTCAACTATTATCAATGCATCATAATTATAAATTTAACGTTAGGAGGCCAATTATGCGTTCGCTCATAAAACGCTTTTCACTTCACCATATCTTTACCGCCTTAGCCGGTATTCCATTACTCTTAGCTATGCTAATGGCAGTTGAGCTTGCAGCTACTCAAAACAACACGGTAGAACTGGCTAATCGAGACCAAGAGATCATCAAGTTAACACTGCTCTACGATAACTTAGCGCATAACCTCGCCGTAGAACGAGGATTAACGGCAGGGGTACTCGGTAGCAAGGGTGCGCAAGAACAAGTCGCTAAACTTAAAGAACAGCGCAAAAATGCCGATCAACACATCGCAGCTTTTAACGCATTCAAACCTGAATACATCTCCACAGAACTGGCAAATAAGCTTAAACAGTCCCTTGATACTCAGCTCGCCGATATCAATCAAGTTCGAAACCAAGTAGACCAACTCTCTCCTAAACGCTCTCCTTTTGCTTACTACTCCAATCTCAACCAGTTAGCGATTGACAATGCGGTTCTGCTGGTTTCTGGCGTAAACAACCCAGAGATTATAAGACTAGGCAACTCTTTAACCTCGGTGATGATAATCAAAGAAAGGGCCGGACAAGTTCGAGGAGCACTTAATGGGGCTTTTGCTCGTAAAAACTCCTCTCTTGGTCAATACACCGCAATAGAGAATTATCTGAAGTCAGGGGAGTACGCAGAAAGATTGGCCAACTTATCCATGCCAAGTAAATTCTTAAACCAAATTGAGGCCGCAAAAAACAGCCCAACATGGAAACAGGTTGTTGATATTCAAGATCAATACCTAGCTCAGAAAGACCAGTTAAAAGCTCTGCAAGGTCCTTCCGCATTGGACTGGTTTGGCTTAGCCACAGAACGAATCAAACTGGTCAACAAAATTCGCAACCAACTGGCAGCCACGATGACTGATGTAGTTTCCACTCAAGCAAGCTCTGCGCAGTGGTTACTCAGTATGATGATCGCTGTAATTGTCTGTTTGGGCGCTATTTTGGTCGGAGGATTGGTTATCAGTCTTTCAAGCCTTAAAAACCGAGTTGGTGAACTCACTAACAACTTAGCGAATATGTCAAAATCCAACGACCTGAGCATGGTGCTCAAGGATGAAGGAAAAAACGAACTGTCGCAAATTTCGTCAAGCGTAAATGGCTTGGTAACAAGCATTAAGCACCTGATAATGAACGTCACTGAAACCAACGACCACAGCCATCAACGACTCGACCAAATGGTTCAAGGTGCCAATGATTTAGGTGACAGCAGTCGAGCAACGTCCGACAAGTGTGGCAACATAGCCGCCGCTATGACTCAGCTATCTCAATCAAGTTTAGAAATTGCCTCCTCTTCGGAGCGCGCATTAGAAGAAACTGAGCAAATGACCAATAAGGTTCTCACTTGCCAGAAACAAAGCCAAGACTCTTATGAGATTGTAAAAGCACTAGTAACTCAAATAGAGCAGACTCAGGAGTGCATGTCACAACTAGAGCAAGACGCACAAAGTGTCAGTAAAATTGTTGAAACGATTAACGGCATTTCCGAGCAAACCAATTTGCTAGCATTAAACGCTGCCATTGAAGCAGCCCGTGCAGGTGAACATGGCCGCGGCTTCGCCGTTGTCTCTTCTGAAGTTCGAGATCTTGCTCAGCGCAGTAAAGAAGCAACCGAACATATCTCCCAATTGCTTTCCAATATTACTAATAATACTCAAACTGCCGTTAGCAATATGGATAAAAGCCGAGAGGCGACCGACTCCACTTTCAATTCCGTTTCTGAAGTCACCAACAGTGTCTCTCAACTTGAAGTATTGATTGAAACGGTTAATGAACACATCACTAGCATCGCCAACTCTACGGTTGAGCAGTCAAAAGCCAGTGAAGCGGTTGACCAAGATGTCGATGTACTCTCTGACATTGCACAAAATACCGGGCAACTCGCCGATAGCATGAACCACATTGTTACTAGCTATCGCCATGAAGTGAGCGAAGTGAGCGACCATTTAGAGAAATTTAAACTGGCTTAATCGTAGACAAACAAAAACGCCAATCAGTTTGCGCTCCATAGAGGTTTCTCCTCGGGTTCTTGGAGCGCTGAATGCTTCTCACAGAAAAATAAGCACAACGACATTTGAGCAATAAACGATTCAATAGGTCGCGGGATTAATTAGGGGTACAAAGTCCCTAATGAGCGAGTTGATAAACTTTGGATCTATTGGAAACTGAAAGTGGGAATTAGCGAAGTGAGAGTGTGATTCTTACAAAGTCACCATCTTCAAACTCAACGTGGTGATCAAATAGAGACGAAGAATATATTGTGCGTAAGAAAGAGTGCTTTTCTCCGTGAGTGCCACGAAACAACATCGAGATGTTGGCAACTAGACGGTTGCGGTTGTTGAAATGAGCATGAAGGTCGGCAGAAAGCACACACAGCAAGCACCCTTTGCTATTGTGTTGCAAGTCTACTGCTTCAGGACTTGAGACAAGCACTGTGGTATTGAGCTCTTTTTCAAGAGTGTTAACTAGCAGCAAAAAGCTATCAAGGTGTGGCAGTTCATCCCCTTCGACAGGTGTCAGCAAATTGCCCAACATGGCTTCCATGTCCAGTCGCTGAGAACGCGCATGACTGACCAGCGATTTTACCTTCTTTTTGAAAGGCTTATATTTCTTACTGTTAGCGGCTTTGTTTAGCCACGCTGAAAGAATATCGTTGATTTGAGAGCGAGATTTGCTCGCTATAACGATCGCAGTATGGTTAGTACGCAAATGGAGTAAAGCATGAAGAGCGAGCTCAGCCAGGAGCGGCTCGAATTCAGGTTTAATTTTGGTATGGATGCTGCGCATGTTCTCTGAGCGTAAGGTGCCAAGCTTGAGCTTAGTCTATTAGGATTTCTTAAAGGAACGACATGCTACCGAAAAGCATTACGTAAGTACAGTATTCAATCTATGTCTGGTCAACTATTCACCAGACATCAAGTCTAAGCGTGAACTGGAGTCTGGAGGCGTTTCTGCACAATACGTTTTGCCTTTTGGATCTGTATAACCTTCGGGTGCTGCGGGTCTTGTTTTATCAAATTCTCGATTACAATCCCGACACTCACAGGGAATTGCTCTTTAAGTAACTCAATATTGCTGCTATCAGACACCTTAAACTTGAGCATGGCGTTAATAAAATGGGAATGGTGGTTGATAAAATAAGGGGCTTCTTTGGCCTTTATCGCTAACGCATCAATCACACGGCCTAGTGATGCCTTTTCTGTTGCTTGCTGCATAGCTTGGGCTTTAGTTCCAAGTATTGCCTCCGCTTTATCGAGAACAATGCAGCTAATCGTCATCGCGATATCTTTCTTACCCGAATTGAGTTCCCTTAATTCATCTAACCATGTTTTTGCCAAGTCTAAACAGCCAATATGAAGCGCTACAGCGAGCAAGGCAAACTTGCGATGTTCCAGCTTCGTCTGGCTGTACAACAACTCAAGACGCTTTGGCGAGCAAACAGGGTTCACTCCATTGACTTGTAACAGCAGCTGATACAGACCTTTTGAGAACTTATGGCTGTCTATCAATTCATTCTCTTGAATGGCCAAGATCCCCTTTAGAGATGCTTTCAATGTCGCAGGATTCATTTTATTGCGTGTTTTGAGAGCGATAAGTGCTTCGAGAAACAGTCTCAGTTCCTCAATCAACACCAACTCTTCGTCATCTAGCACCGAGTCATAGTCAATTTTGGCAAGAAACATCGACGCTTTTCGGTAGTCCGAGAGCATGATACACAGCATCACACATTTAAGCGTTAGATGAACAATATGTGGGTAGCGGATTGAAAGTTTGATCATTACCCGAACGGCTTTATCTAAATCACAATCAAGCAATGAATGACGAGCTGTGATTTGAGAAACCAAAGGGTCATCAGGATAGCCAAGAAGCTCATATTCGTGAGCTAAGGTTAGCGCTTCCACCTCATTTCCCAGTTCATTGTGAAGTGAAATCTGTTTTACAAGTGGCCAACGATGTTTTACTTTTTTGCTTAGCTGGTTAAGAACAAGTAGCGCTGAGTCATATTTGTTCTGTTTTACGTAGCAATCAATAACGACTTTGTGAAAGTCTAACCACTCTATCCCCTTGCGCTTTGATTGTCGGTTGCAAATTTCAATCGCGTCATCATATAAACCAATTTCAAGCTTCTTATGCACAGTCGCCAAAATCGAGCGTTTAATTAAGCTGCTAGCAATAAGGTGCTTAAACTGGTTGTAATTAAAAGGGTGACCGAGAATATTGTCCGGCTCTAACTCTTCGGCTCCTCGGATGTGATCATCATCGCCACTGTTGGCAATAACAACAAACGAGCAGTCACGAGAGTAAGCTCGGCTTTGCTGATACAAGTAGTGATATTTAGGGCCGACTATTTTTTTCTTACTCGCGTAAGAACAGATGATCAGATCAAAGCGATGCTGGTTAACAAGCTGCTTAAAGGTCATGACATTTTGTGCCTTGTGCAACTTTTCTTCTGCACCACCCATTTTTTTCAGCATGTTTTTTATCGATGAGGACAACATACTGTTCTCTTCTACGATAAGTATTCGCTTGTCACTTAAATCTTTTTTTTCCGCCATCTAACTACATCTGTCATCTAATTTTCGATTGGATGCTAGAAGGCCGACACATTAAAGCCTATCACTAGCCGCAAACCTAGATACACAAGCCTAAACGCAGTTACAAATTAATCATTATAAAAATCATTTTTATATTTATATATCAATAAGTTAAAACCCAAAACAAACCCTAAATTACATTTACAAAACAAACTATAAAAGAGAGTTTATTCATACAAAGAATGAGATTGAACAATAATCAAGCAGATAACTAAGGTTAGAGCAGTCACGCCTTAATATTGGACCGATATCAAGTACTGAAAATTGGCAATAATTGACGACTTAATGACGTGAGGTAAACAAGTTAGAAAAGCACCAAAACGAAAAAACCCGACAACTCAATGAGCTATCGGGTCTCTAGAATAAATGGCACGCCCTGTAGGATTCGAACCTACGACCACATCCTTAGAAGGGACGTGCTCTATCCAGCTGAGCTAAGGGCGCGCTACAGGGAAAGGATTATACGAGTTCGAATTCTTAAAACAAGGGCTTTTAGTAACATTATGATCTGACTGACTAAAAAAAGGTCACAGAATTCTATTTTGATTAAAAACACCACAAAGCAAACGTTTGCTTATAGATGTTCGTCAAATAATTTGCGACAATGCGCTGCAAATAATTCGCCATTCTTATTAAAGGAAAGTCATGACCGCTCAAAATATTGATGGAACTCTAATTTCCCAAACTGTTCGCTCAGAAGTTGCCGCCCGCGTAAAGGCTCGTAAAGAAGCTGGCTTACGTGCTCCTGGCCTAGCAGTGGTTCTTGTCGGCGAAGATCCGGCTTCTCAAGTTTATGTCGGCAGTAAACGTCGTGCATGTGAAGAAGTTGGCTTTGTCTCAAAATCTTTTGACCTTCCTGCAACGACGACAGAAGAAGAGCTACTGGCTCTTATTGATGAGCTTAATGGTGACGCCGAGATTGACGGTATTCTTGTCCAGCTACCGCTTCCTGCTGGTATTGATGCAACACATGTCCTTGAGCGTATTCACCCTGAAAAAGACGTCGATGGTTTCCACCCATACAATGTAGGTCGTTTGGCTCAACGTATTCCTAAACTCCGTTCTTGTACGCCTAAAGGCATTATCACACTATTAGAGCGCTACAACATTAACCTACGTGGTATGCATGCGGTTGTGGTGGGTGCGTCAAACATTGTCGGCCGCCCTATGACGCTTGAACTACTACTTGCAGGCTGCACGACCACCACCTGTCACCGCTTCACTAAAGACCTTGAAGGTCATGTTCGCCAAGCTGACTTAGTTGTGGTTGCAGTAGGTAAACCAAACTTTATTCCTGGCAATTGGATCAAAGAAGGTGCAGTAGTGGTCGATGTAGGTATTAACCGCTTAGATTCAGGCAAGCTAGTTGGTGATGTTGATTATGACAACGCAAAAGAGCGCGCAAGCTTTATTACCCCAGTACCAGGCGGTGTGGGACCAATGACGGTAGCAAGCCTAATTGAGAACACCATGCTTGCTTGTGAGCAGTTTCATACTAAGAAATAGTACGTAGGTAGACACCACAAATAATCAAAGGGCAGATATCGAGTGATATCTGCCCTTTTTGATTTGGATAACTGGATAACTGGATAACTGGATAACTAAAGTTGATCCGCTGTGGTTAAGAAGTCCAGTCTAGTTTTCCACAGGGCGAAGCCCGATCCCGCTTTCCATAGGGCGCAGCCCGTTCCAGAAAGACAAAGTCCACTCTCGACTCTTAAAGGCTGAGAATCACACCAGCAATTGACGCGCTCATAAGGTTTGCCATTACACCTGCCGCAATGGCGCGGAAGCCATATTTGGAAATGAATGGGCGCTTTTCAGGCACTAAGCTTCCCAATCCACCAATGAGCATAGCCATAGTTGAAATGTTCGCGAATCCACATAGTGCGAAAGTAACAATAGCTTGTGAATGTTCACTTAGTTGGTCTTTAACATCCATTAATTGTATAAAAGCAACAAACTCGTTCACTACGATCTTATTACCAATTAATGAACCTGCCGTGATCGCTTCACTCCATGGAACGCCAACTAGCCATGCTACTGGAGCAAATACATAACCCAGAATAAGTTCAAAGCTAAGCTCAATTCCTACTAATCCGCCGATCCAGCCTAGCATGCCGTTAAGCATTGCAATAATACTGATAAAGGCCAGTAGAGTTGCTCCAACCGCAACCGCAATACGTAAACCAGACAGGGCACCATCTGCCATAGCTTCAACAACATTCGTTGCTCTTGGCATATCAGCATTATCTAGTTCAGAAGTCTGATTAATCGACTCTGTTTCTGGTACCAACATCTTCGCCATTAATAGGCCAGCTGGTGCAGACATAAACGCCGCCGCGATTAGGTAGTTTAGATCCACACCTAACGATGCGTAACCGACCAAAGTACCACCCGCGACTGATGCTAAGCCACACGACATTACTGCAAAGAACTGAGAATCTGTCATTTGTTTCAGATAAGGTTTTACAACTAATGGAGCCTCAATCATACCAACGAAAATATTCGCAGTTGCAGACAAAGATTCTGCGCGGCCAATACCAAGTAATTTCTGAAGTGCACCACCAATCAGGTTGATCACTTTAGGCATTAAACCAATATGATACAAACCCGAAATCAACGCAGAGAAGAAGACAATTATACCCAACACGTTGATCGCAAAAGTGAAGCCACCCGTGGCTAAACCACCAAACAAGAAAGCAATACCTTCTTGGCCATAGTTGATTAGATTTGATACCGCACCTGTTACACTATTCAGTACTTCTTTACCCGCAGGGACATAGAGTACTAGTAGCGCGAAAGTAATTTGCAGAGCAAACGCCAGTGACACTGTTTTAAAGTTGATTTTATTTCTATTTGTAGACAGCAACCAAGCCGTGAACAAGATAGCTACTACACCGAGAATTGAGTTCATAACATGAATCCGACAAAGGAGGAACAAGAATGGCGTCGGAGTTTAGTGATATAAAAGTGAGATGCAAATCACATTTGTTAATTGAATGTATTTTGTAGAGAGCAAAAAAATACCACCAGACTAAGTGATTGATTTTAATAAGTATAAACGTTTGCTTAAACTTTATTTTTCCAACTGGAAAATATGTTTACAGACTAGGAAAAAATCATTTGCTCTAATTTCAAGGTTGCGACCTTTGAACATAAGGCGCTAGTTTCTTATCCCAGTGGCAAGGGTTACCAATTTTCTGCTTAATAAAATCGATCACGGCTACCGTCTTCTTAGGCAGATATCGACGACTTGGGTAAACGGCATAAAAAGGCATACTCTGTGATGCCCGCCAATCAGGAAGCAGTTGAATGAGTTGACCATTCTTAAACTCATCTCTGATCAAGTAGGTAGCCAGATACGCAATACCCCACCCTGCAACGGCTGCATCACGGACGGCCTCCGCCAAATCGACTGAGTAATTACCTGAAACTTTAATATTCAGTTGCCCTGTTTTATGACTAAATGCCCAACGCGTGTAATCACGCTCCCAGCTGCGATATATCAAGCAATTGTGGTTAAGTAAGTCACTTGGATGCTGCGGGGTCTGGTGTTTCATTAGATAATCAGGAGAAGCGGCAACTACAAACTGTGAATCAACTAAACGCTGAGCCACATAGCCTTCAGGTAGATGCTCATTGTTGGTAATCCACAGATCCAATCCCTCTTCAAGCATATCCACTTTGTAGTCGAACAAATGAACTTCAACCTGAAGATTAGGATATTGTTGGCGAAGCTCATCAATCGCAGGAATGATATGCAAAGTACCAAAAGATTGCGACAGACCAATTTTAACTAACCCTGCCACCTCATCGCGCTGACTTTCAACCTCAAGCTGAGCCTCATCTACTATCGAAACCAACTGAGCACAATGTTCATAAAATCGTTGCCCAGCCTCCGTTGGAGTAAAGCTGCGCGTCGTACGCTGTACAAGCTTCACGCCCAGCGAGGATTCAAGCTGAGCTAATTGCTTACTGACATGAGATACCGAGACATTTAAGCTCTTCGCAGCCAAAGTAAAGTTCTTATGTTTGAGTAAAGCGGCAAACACCACCATTTGTGCAGCACGTTCTGAAAGCACACGATCTCCAAAATGAAAAAGGAGCTCCATTGAGCTCCTTTAGTATCAGTGGGTTATCTACAGAGTAATTCTATCAGCAAGGTGGCTGACAGCTAACGCGAAGTAGTAAGAGCGATTCCACTTCATCAATACATTGTAGTTGTTGTAAACCAGATAGACGCGGCCATTGGCATTATCAGGGGCTGTCAACCAGGCATCCACATCGACTTGAGGCAGTGAGCTACCATCGTAACGAGTGATGCCAAGTTGATTCCATTCGGCGAGGGTTTTCTCTTTACCTTCAATGCGCCCTTCTAGGTTCATGTCAAAACCTTGCGGTAGCTTAACCTGACGCCCCCACGTAAACTTGTCATTCCAGCCTGACTGGCTCAAATAGTTCGCGGCTGACGCGAACACGTCCGCTTCGGTATTCCAAATGTCTTTCTTACCATCGCCGCTTCCGTCAGCAGCGTAAGAAAGAAACGAGCTTGGCATAAACTGGCATTGCCCCATCGCCCCAGCCCAAGAGCCTTTAAAGTCGCTGACTGAGATATGTCCTTCTTGCAATATTTGCAGCGCGGCCATGGTCTCTTTACGGAAAAAGGCCTCTCGACGACCATCATAGGCGAGCGTCGACAGTGCATCGATCACTGGGTAGTTACCAGTGAACTTACCAAAGTTACTCTCAACTCCCCAAAGCGCTACAATAAAACGTGGCTGTACACCGTATTCTTCACCAATTCGGCTTAACTCAGCATAATGCTCTTTGTATAGCGCTTTAGCTTGCTTTACCTTCCAATCGGGTACAGCACGAGGAATGTACTCATCCAGTGTTAATTTCTTTTCCGGCTGGTTTTTATCTGCTTTTACCGCACGAGGCTTATGAGTCACATTGTCAAAAGCCTGATTAATAATCTGCTCCGAAATACCATTGCTTCGAGCTTCTTGTTTTAAGCCTTCAACATATTGCTCAAAGCTGACCTCATTCGCATAAACAGAGGTAGTAAGTGTTAATCCTAGAACGACTGACAGTAGTTTTTTCACATTGCCCTCCTTGAGCAATCGAAACCAACAATCTAATTATTATTTACTCTTCAGATTGCTGACGAGCTTGTTTTTGCTCTTTATATTCATCGAGTAGGTTTTTTGGCGGCGGTGGCAACTGCAAGAAAAAGCCATCATCTGTAAGCGACTGTTTTACTTTTTCTACATCAACTTGTGCCAGAGTACGCCCTTCCAGTTTGACCACCATAACCATAATAGGTTTGCCAAACATCTGCATTAAAGTGTCAGGAACTTGTGAAAAATCATCCTTTTTCGGGATATATAAGTAAGCGCCTTCTTTTTTAGAACTTTTGTAAATTGCACAAAGCATTGGAAGCCTTTTGTCCGTTTAATCGTTGGAACGTCAATGTTTCGCTATTTTTTCAAGCAAAACACTCAATTGAGCGCAAGATAACTTGCTGTGCTTATTCTGGGAATATAACATGACACCCCTAGTCTCAGGCAACGCCCTTAAGAGGTTGTAAGTAAAAGATGTCAAAGACCCCAGACCTAAAAGGCAGCAGCTTTACTTTGTCAGTTTTGCACCTTTCTGACAACAATATTGATAAAACTATTCATTTCCTACAAGAAAAGGTAGAACAAGCGCCGGCATTTTTTGCTCATGCACCTGTTGTCATCAATATTTCAAAAGTCGATGGTGACATTGACTTTATGAGACTGAAAGAAGGTATTTCCCAAGCTGGTATGATTCCGGTAGGCGTCACAGGATGCAAAGACAAGCGAACACAAAACTTAGCTTCTGAAGCAAAGTTTGCCGTGATGTCGGCAAGTAAATCGCCAGCTCAAGCTCCTGCGAAAATGGCACCAACCAAAATCATTCGTACTCCGGTGCGTTCTGGGCAGCAGATATATGCCAAGGACAGCGATCTTGTGGTACTCAATCATGTTAGCGAGGGAGCTGAGGTCATTGCAGATGGATCTATTCATATCCACGGTACTCTACGCGGCCGCGCGATAGCAGGGGCGAGTGGAAACACTGGCGCAGTCATCATCTGCAATAAGCTCAATGCCGAACTTATGTCGATCGCAGGACACTACTGGCTCACTGAGCAGTTCGCCGACGAGTTCTGGCAGCAAAAAGTTATGTTCAGCTTGCAAAACGACTCACTTAAGTTCGAGTTGTTAACGATTTAATCTTATAAGGAACACATAATGGCACGCGTTATTGTTGTCACTTCAGGTAAAGGTGGTGTGGGTAAAACCACTTCAAGCGCCGCAATCGCTTCAGGCCTTGCTGTAAAAGGAAAGAAAACCGCAGTTATCGATTTCGATATTGGTCTGCGTAACCTCGATCTTATCATGGGCTGTGAACGCCGCGTGGTCTACGACTTCGTCAACGTAATCAACGGCGAAGCGACATTGAACCAAGCGATGATCAAAGACAAGCGTACTGAGAACTTGTTCATTCTTCCTGCCTCTCAAACTCGCGATAAAGACGCCCTGACTAAAGACGGTGTTCGTCGCATCTTAGACGAGTTGGACGAGATGGGCTTTGACTTTATTATCTGTGACTCGCCAGCGGGCATCGAGCAAGGCGCATTAATGGCGCTATACTTTGCAGATGAAGCCATTGTTACCACTAACCCTGAAGTTTCTTCTGTACGCGACTCTGACCGTATCCTTGGCATCTTAGACTCTAAGTCTCGCCGCGCAGAAGAAGGTTTAGAGCCAGTAAAACAGCACCTACTATTGACACGCTACAACCCAGCGCGAGTGAATCAAGGTGAGATGCTAAGCGTCGAAGACGTAGAAGAGATTCTACATATCTCTCTACTAGGTGTTATCCCTGAGAGCCAAGCAGTACTGAACGCTTCTAATAAAGGCGTGCCAGTCATCTTCGACGAGCTGTCTGATGCAGGTATGGCTTACAACGATACTGTTGAGCGCCTGCTTGGTCAGCAAGTGGACTTCCGCTTTCTGACTGAACAGAAAAAAGGAATTTTTAAACGACTATTCGGAGGCTAAATGTCACTACTTGAGTTTTTCCGTCCGCAGAAAAAAAGCTCTGCGAACTTAGCCAAAGAGCGTTTGCAAATTATCGTAGCTGAACGCCGCAGTCAAGGTGACCCAGCACCTTCTTACCTGCCTCAGCTTAAAGAAGATATTCTAAAAGTGATAGGCAAGTATGTGGAAGTTGACCCTTCGATGGTTGATTTGTCATTTGAGCACAAAGACGACGATATCTCAGTTCTAGAACTTAACGTTAAGTTACCAGAAGACGAGCGCTAGCGAGAAGCGAGAAGCGAGAAGCGAGAAGCGAGAAGCGAGAAGCGAGAAGCGAGAAGCGAGAAGCGAGAAGCGAGAAGCGAGAAGCGAGAAGCGAGAAAAGTTTGAAGGGTTGGTACGTTGTATCAACCCTTTTCTTATTATTTGAGATACTTACGCTAAAACAGACGCCAACACTGCCAGCAACTTTCGACAAACTCGCTATGCACGCATCTCGAAGGGCGAAGCCCGATCCCGAATCTCGGAGCGCAGCGTTCTAACCTCTCGCAGGACGAAGTCCATCCTCGCTCTTACACCTTAAACTGGTTAACGAGACGTTTCAGAGATTCAGCCTTCTGCTCTAGAGTTTGAGCTGAACTAGCGGCCAAGTTAGCTTGTTCATTGGCAGCAACAGACACTTCAGACACGCTTTCAACGTTCTTTGAGACTTCCCCGCTGGCTACTGATTGCTGTTCGGCAGCCGCCGCAATACTATCGATCATATTAGCCACGGTTTGCGCCCCTTCGACAATCTCATCAAGGCTGACCCCAGCTCTTTTGACTAACTCTAGTCCTTCAGTGACTTGTGTCGCCCCTACCTCCATGCGTTCAACCGCAAGTGAGGTTTCGTTTTGAATCGCTTCAATCGATTGTCCGATCTCTTTCGTTGCTGATGTGGTTCTATCTGCCAATGCACGAACTTCATCTGCAACTACAGCAAAACCTCGCCCAGCTTCACCAGCTCGTGCAGCTTCTATTGCCGCATTAAGTGCCAACAAATTCGTTTGCTCAGCAATTTCATTAATCACGCTGATAATTTCGCCAATTTCAGAACCGCGTTTTCCTAGTTCTGCAACGCTATTCGAAGACGCTGTAACCGCCTCATTGATGGCGTTCATTCCCTCAATGGTATTTTGAACAACTTCACCACCTGAGTTAGCGGTAACACCTGCAGCTTGTGCATTTGCCGTGGCTTCTGAAGATTTCGTCGCCACCTCTTGAATGCTGTGGCTCATCTGTTCAATAGATGATGAAATATGAGCAATCTTCTCAGATTGAACCCCTAACTCATGTGACATGTTGGTATTGGCCTGCGTGATCGACATTGTGCCGTCAACTACCTCGTCCGTAGTGCGCAATACTTCGAGAATCGCCCCATTGGTTTTTTTCACAGCCTGATTGTAGCTAGCGGCCATCGCGCCTAATTCATCTTTAGAATCGATATCGATAGTATTGGTTAAATCCCCCTCGGCTAAACGCTCAAGACCGGTTGCTACTTGTCTAACCGGGACAGTTATCGCTTTAAGCACCACCCAAGCAATTACAGAACCTAAACCAATCGCTATCAACGTACCAAGCATTAAAGTCGTTTCTGTTGTTTTAGCAGCCGACTCGGCCGCCGCTTGACGCTCATCCATCAAGCCATCTTCCATTGCAACAAACTCAGCAATTTGGCTACGAAATTGATCGAAATAGACCTTGCCTCGCGCTTCACCGACAAGCTTTGCCATATCATTCATCGTTTTGGCGTCACCAATCTCTCGTCTCAAATTGATGATGGGGGTAACAACCTCAGCTTGCCATTCACTGATGGTCTCGTTCATCTCTTCTAACAGCTTAACTTGCTGAGGGTTATCGCTGACGGTTTGTTTAAGTTTAAACATCAGTTGCTTAAACTTTCCACTGCCTTGGTTATACGGGGTGAGAAAATCATCTCTGCCCGCGAGCAGATAACCGCGCATTCCGGTTTCCATATCAACAGCGGCCGCAAGAACGTCTTGGGCAGAAGCCATCACTTTATAGGTATGGTTGACCCAATCTGTAGATTCACTGAGTTGGGAAAACGAACTAAGCAGCTCTTCTGTTTCTGACTTTTCTAGATAACCTTGCTCATTCAAGGTAACGAGGGAGAAAACACTTTTATCAAACTTATCTTTATTGTTTTTTTGTCGCTGCTCTAAGAGCTCAGCCTCGCGCTCCGTAAACAAAGCAATTTGTCCGCGAAACTTATCGAAATAAACTTTTCCGCGTGCCTCTCCGACGAGGTCTGACACGTCATCCATGGTTTTAGCGTGCCCAATCTCACGCCTAAGTTCGATGATGGGTTCAGTGACATTGACTCGCCAATCATTGATCGTTTGCTCAATATCCTCTAAACGCTTGACCTGAACTGGGTTGTCATTAACCGTGTTCTTAAGCTCAGCCACCAGCTTAGTGAATCTCTGTTGACCATTCAGATAAGGAGCTAAAAAGTCCTCCTTACCTGCGAGAAGAAACCCACGCATACCTGTTTCCATATCCACAGCAGCCGCTTCAATCCTCATCGCCTGCTGAATAACATTGTGAGTATGGTCAACCATGGCATTAGTTTGGACCTGGGAACGTGAACTTGTGATTGCAACAAAGGCCAAAAACACGAGGAGAATGAGCGGAGCCCCTGTACCTAGCGCGATTTTGAACTTTAAGGGAATATTATTAAAATTCATGGTTCTATCCTTGACGAGTAATCTTCTTCCATATGGAGCGTTACTTAACTATAGGTATAGACATAAATAAAAAGTTTATCGAACAATTAACCCTAACCAAGTAGACGAAAAAAGCCCCAGTCTTTCGACTGGGGCTTTGGTCTTTTCCCGATAGATAAGTGTCGTGCTAGCGAAAACTTATCTCATGCTGAATCTTACTTATTATGCTTCAGCTTTTGCTTTCTTAGCTTTTGGTGCTGCTTTCGCTGCTTCTTGGTCTGCTTTCTTCTTGATAACTGTAGTACCTTCGAAAGTTTCACCTTCAACGAACGCTTTACCGTAGTAAGAAGCAAGTAGAACTTCTTTCAGCTCAGTGATTAGAGGGTAACGTGGGTTAGCACCTGTACACTGGTCATCGAACGCTTCAACAGCTAGCTCGTCTAGTTTCGCTACGAAATCAGCTTCCGAAACACCCGCCGCTTGGATAGACATTGGAATGTCTAGGTTACCTTTAAGCTCATCCAACCATGCTAGTAGACGTTCAATCTTCTGAGCAGTACGGTCACCAGCTTGGCTTAGGCCTAGGTGGTCAGCAACTTCAGCGTAACGACGACGTGCTTGTGGGCGGTCGTATTGAGAGAACGCAGTTTGCTTAGTTGGGTTGTCGTTCGCGTTGTAACGAACAACGTTAGAGATTAGTAGTGCGTTCGCCAGACCGTGTGGTAGGTGGAACTCAGCACCAATCTTGTGAGCCATTGAGTGACAAACACCTAGGAATGCGTTCGCAAATGCCACACCAGCAATAGTAGCTGCGTTGTGTACTTTTTCACGAGCGATTGGGTCGTTTGCACCGTTCGCGTAGCTTGATGGTAGGTATTCCTTAAGCATCTTAAGCGCTTGTAGAGCTTGACCATCTGAGTATTCGTTCGCTAGAACAGATACGTAAGCTTCTAGAGCGTGAGTTACTGCATCGTAACCACCGAACGCTGTTAGAGACTTAGGCATGTTCATTACTAGGTTCGCATCTACGATAGCCATGTTTGGCGTGATTTCGTAGTCAGCTAGTGGGTACTTAGCACCAGTCTTGTCGTCGGTAACAACAGCGAATGGAGTAACTTCTGAACCCGTACCTGAAGTTGTAGTGATACAAACAAGCTCAGCTTTTTTACCCATTTTAGGGAACTTGTAGATACGTTTACGGATATCCATGAAGCGCATTGCTAGTTCAGCGAAGTGCGTTTCTGGGTGCTCGTACATTACCCACATGATCTTAGCCGCATCCATTGGAGAGCCGCCACCTAGCGCTAGGATAACGTCTGGCTGGAAGCTCTTCATTGCTTCAGCACCTTTCTCAACAACAGATAGAGTTGGATCCGCTTCTACGTCGAAGAATACTTGAACTTCGATGCCTTGAGCTTTCAGTAGTTTTACTACTTCATCAGCGTAACCGTTGTTGAATAGGAAACGGTCAGTAACTAGGAATGCGCGTTTCTTACCTTCTAGGTCGCCAAGAGCGATTGGAAGGCTACCACGACGGAAGTAGATAGACTTAGGTAGTTTGTGCCACAACATGTTTTCAGCTCGCTTCGCTACAGTTTTCTTGTTGATAAGGTGCTTAGGACCTACGTTCTCAGAGATAGAGTTACCACCCCATGAACCACAACCTAGAGTTAGCGAAGGTGCAACGTTGAAGTTGTAAAGGTCGCCGATACCACCGTGAGTCGTTGGGATGTTTACAAGAATACGTGCAGTTTTTAGCTTGTCACCGAAGTAACGGATGCGGTCTGCGTTTGTGTCTTGGTTTGTGTATAGGCCAGATGTGTGACCGATACCGCCGATTTCAACCATAGTTACCGCTTGAGCTACTGCGTCTTCGAAGTCGTCAGCACGGAATAGACCTAGCGTTGGAGATAGTTTCTCGTGAGCGAATGCGTCATCGTAAGAAACTTTACCTAGACCTTCACCAACAAGAACTTTAGTGTCTGCAGGAACTTTAACACCTGCTAGCTCAGCGATTGCTGCTGCTGGTTGACCAACGATTTTAGCGTTAAGTGCGCCGTCGATAAGAAGGACTTTACGTACTTTATCTGCGTCAGCTTTGCTAAGTACAACGGCTTTGTGAGTTGCAAAACGCTCTTTCACTTCGTCGTATACTTCGTCAACTACGATTGCAGCCTGCTCAGAAGCACATACTACGCCGTTATCGAAAGTCTTAGACATTAGGATAGAAGCTACTGCTCGTTTAACGTCAGCAGTTTCGTCGATTACTACAGGAACGTTACCTGCACCAACACCGATTGCTGGCTTACCAGAAGAGTAAGCAGCCTTAACCATACCTGGACCACCAGTTGCAAGGATAAGAGCGATGTCGTCGTGCTTCATTAGACCGTTAGAAAGCTCTACAGATGGCTGATCAATCCAACCGATGATGTCTTTTGGAGCACCCGCTGCTACTGCTGCATCTAGAACCAGTTTCGCTGCATCGTTGGTTGAGTTTTTCGCACGTGGGTGTGGCGAGAAGATGATGCCGTTACGAGTTTTTAGTGAGATTAGAGATTTGAAAATTGCAGTAGATGTTGGGTTAGTTGTTGGTACGATACCACAGATGATACCTACAGGTTCTGCGATAGTCATTGTACCAAGGTTGTCGTCTTCTTCTAAGATGCCACAAGTTTTTTCATCTTTGTATTTGTTGTAGATGAACTCTGACGCGAAGTGGTTTTTGATAACCTTGTCTTCAACAATACCCATGCCAGACTCTTCAACCGCTTGTTGTGCTAGCGGGATACGAGCGTGGTTAGCTGCTAAAGATGCTGCACGAAAGATTGCGTCTACTTTCTCTTGAGAGAAGGTTGCAAACTCTGCTTGTGCCGCTTTAACGCGAGCAACCATTGCATCTAGTTCAGCCATATTAGTTACAGGCATAGTGAATCTCCTAAATTGATAAATATTAAAAACTTTTTAGTAAGGCCACTGTGATTGTTAGAACAGAGTTCTTAGTAAATCGCTTTCAGGACTGAGTATATTATTTCAGGTTATGAAAAAAATTGACCCAGATCAGTTCTGAAAAACTATTTACCCACTTAGTGGTACAAGAATCTCAATTTTTCGTTTAAGTCCATATTTTTCATAGACTTAAATCACAAAATATCATTGAGCATTTTTGCATCAATTGAACAACTAAACTTGCAATCTGACCATATTTTGTAAAAAAGTTTCATTTTCTGACCACAGACTTACATGTAATCCATAAACTTTGTGCTACTGAGAGTATATCCAAAGCGAACTATCTCTCTATATTCGGACTTATTTTTTACTGAAAATGTGCGAATGTTAACGTTTATGTAAAACGCTCATTTTTTCAACCACATTCTACGTAACAAAGTATGTCATTAGTATTTACGTTTTTTTCAATAATAAGATTTTCTCAGTAATGGCATCGTTTTAACTTTAGTTTTTTTCATTCGTTCATGGGCAAATTTTCAACTATATTCCGCATGTAATCCGTTTCCTCTTTTACTTGTGTAGGCACACCGAATGCAAACGTTCGAAATCGCAATCTTTTTGCAGTTTTTTCTCGGTTTAGTAGCAGCTGTCAACCCTGTTGGTATCATGCCGGTCTTCGTCTCTCTCACCGGTCACATGACTCAAGAAGAGAAAAACAAAACGGCAGTGACCGCTAACTTGGCTGTGGCTATTATTCTGGTCGTCTCTTTAATGGCAGGTCAGATGCTACTCGATATGTTTAGCATCTCATTGGATTCGTTCCGTGTGGCCGGCGGATTGCTGCTGCTAAGTATCGCGTTCTCTATGATGAGCGGTAAGCTCGGTGAAGATAAGCAGAACAAACAAGAGAAATCGGAATACGTCAGTCGCGAGCAGATTGGCGTTGTGCCACTTGCAATGCCCCTTATGGCAGGTCCAGGTGCGATCAGCTCAACAATTGTTTATGGCTCTCGCTACCCGAGCATGTTTGATACTGTCGGCATTATAGTCACCATCGTACTGTTCGCATTGTGTACGTGGCTTCTATTCCGTTCTGCTCCATTAATTGTGCGCTTTTTAGGACAAACAGGCATCAACGTAATCACGCGTATTATGGGGCTTATTCTGGGCGCTCTAGGCATTGAGTTTATTGCCAACGGTTTGCGCAATTTGTTCCCAGGGTTAGCTTAAGCACTATATTCAAGTATGATAGAGTGACCTAAATAAATATCGCTCTATCATGCCTAGAAACTCTTTAAAACATCATCTCTACGTCATTATCTTTGGTACCCACACAAAAGCGGGCCGAGCATTTGATCTTGCACTCATAGTAGCGATTTTGGCTTCTCTGGTCGTACTGGTCTTAGAATCTATCCCTTCCGTTAGGGCGGTTTGGGGCACACAACTCCGGTATATGGAATACACCTTTACCGCTCTGTTCACACTTGAATACCTATTAAGGCTTTATTGCTCACCAAAGCCGGTGGCATATGCAAAAAGCTTTTATGGTGTCATCGATTTACTTGCGATTCTCCCTACCTATTTAGCCATCTTCTTCCCGTCAGCATCATTTATGGGAGTAATACGGGCGCTAAGAGTCATGCGGATCTTCCGCGTTTTGAAATTGGTTCGTTACCTACAAGACTCGAATATCTTGCTCAGATCTCTGCTGATGGCAAAGCGTAAGATTTTTATCTTCTTTACCACAGTCGCAATTTTGGTCACCATTTTCGGTGCATTGATTTATGTGATTGAAGGACCACAGAACGGTTTTACCAGCATTCCACAAAGCATCTACTGGGCGATTGTGACAATTACTACCGTCGGTTATGGCGATCTGGTTCCTCAGACAGCACTAGGAAAGGCGATCGCCTCGATGACGATGCTGTTAGGTTACTCCATACTGGCTGTGCCGACGGGTATCATTACTGCGGAACTAAACCAAGAGATGAGCTCACATAAAACCTTAGTTAAGTGTCCTAACTGCATGCAAACAGGTCATGACTCGGATGCACTTCACTGTAAGCATTGTGGTAGTGAACTCGCAGACCCAGATATGCGTGTGGTGCCGGTGGAGAAATCGACTTAACTTAGCGTGCCGTATCGCTGGTCTAAGTATTTGACGGTCAGCCACCCGATGAGCAATGCACTAACCCATGAAGATACGGCAAGCCAACTTAACCAGGTGCTTATCACAAGCGCGCTCGCCAGTAACATACCAATGCAGTACGTCACCCTGGACACTCTTTGGCTGTGGCTATTTGCAGCCCACACAGCCGCTAATATGGTTGCACATGCTGACAGACCAACACCGATCACATCAACGACGAACACAACATCGTGCCACCAGCCCACATAACATTCACCACTACTACCAAAGCCTTTAGGACAAAATAATATCGCGGCCAACGAAATGAGCTCGCCGATCAACATATGAGTAACGAGCCATGCCGCGATCGCCGCAACGACAGCAAGAAAGATACGTGGGATACTCATTGATTACCTTAATAAAAAAGACCCTACTAAAAGAGTAGGGTCTTGATTGATAAAGGCAAATCTAATTGAGGTTAAGCTTTTTCATTCAAGATAATACGTAGCGTACGACGTAACGGCTCAGCCGCACCCCATAGCAGTTGGTCACCAACTGTAAACGCGTTTAGGAAATCATCTCCCATTGCCATCTTGCGTAGACGACCTACTGGAATAGACAAGGTACCTGTTACTTTCGCAGGCGTTAGCTCTTGCGCTGTGATATCACGATCGTTCGGGATCACTTTAACCCAATCGTTGTGCGTCGCGATCATCTCTTCGATCTCGTCCATAGGCACATTTTGCTTCAGCTTGATAGTCAGAGCTTGAGAGTGACAACGCATCGCGCCAATACGAACACAGGTTCCATCAATTGGCACTGGTGCATCACTGAAACCGAGAATCTTGTTCGCTTCAACACCAGCTTTCCACTCTTCTTTACTTTGACCATTGTCACGCTTAACATCAATCCAAGGGATCAGAGAGCCTGCTAGTGGCACACCGAATTTATCCGTAGGGAAAGAGCTGCCGCGCATGGTATCAGCGACTTTCTTGTCGATATCTAGAATTGAACTTGAAGGATTAGCAAGTTCAGAGCTGACGGAATCATTGATCACACCCATTTGCGAGATCAGCTCACGCATGTTTTGCGCACCTGCACCCGAAGCTGCTTGGTAAGTCATCGCGCTGGTCCACTCAACCAGACCTTTCTCAAATAGGCCACCTAAACCCATCAGCATCAAACTCACTGTACAGTTACCACCAACAAAGGTATTTGTACCACCGTGGATACCTTGTTGGATCTGGCTTAGGTTGACAGGGTCTAGTGTAATAATCGAATCTTGCGCCATACGTAAAGTTGATGCGGCATCAATCCAGTAGCCTTTCCAACCTGCTTGACGTAGTGCTGGGTAGACTTTTTCCGTGTAGCTACCACCTTGACAAGTGATCACTGCATCTAGCTGTTTTAGGCTCTCAATATCGAAAGCATCTTGAAGTAGGCCTGCCTCTTTACCTAAGTTAGGTGCAGGAATACCGATCTGAGATGTGCTGTAAAAAACTGGCTCAATAAGGTCAAAATCTTTCTCTTCAACCATTCGCTGCATTAGCACAGAACCCACCATGCCACGCCAACCGACTAAACCTACTCTCATTCTCAACTCTCCGTGTATTCAATTTTAAAAAGGGAATAGCTCAATATTCAATTTTCGCAGCAAAATCTCAAGAGAAAATTGCATCAAATCTGTAACTTTTATTTCTTATTTCGTTAATGCCGACCAGAAGCCTTGTTTTGTCGACTTTTTCACCACTTGTTATTTACCTATACAAAAACGCGCCACAGACAAAACAACAACGAAAAGTTCGTGCCACACAATATTTACAATTAGAAACAACTATCGCGATAAGATTTAACGTTTAACCACATTTTTAACTAGCAATAATTTAATCAACAGACACAACTCACACGAAAGCGACAATTTATCGAAATATAATTCTATCTAATGTAGAGTGCCCTACGTCCTTAAAAAGGGGTTAACACTCCTTCGTAAGCAGAATTGTTCCACTGTTTACATTTGCTAATAAACAATTAAGAGGCTCCGTATGACACAACATACTCCCCGTCTGCCAAGCTTGATGCAGGTTGTTGTCTCCCTTGGGTTATTCTTGCTAATGGCGTTTTCGTTCACCGCCAAACTTGATTTACCCATTCAGCTAGCTCTATACATTGGCTGGTTCATTATCATCGTTTTAGGTATCCGTTTAGGTCACAAATACAAAGAGTTAGAAAAAGCAGCTCTGAACGGAATTTCTAACGGACTAGGTGCCGTACTCATTTTACTTGCCGTTGGTGCTCTGGTCGGTACCTGGATCTCAGGTGGTATTGTTCCAACCATCATCTACTATGGTCTGAAAGCTATCCATCCTTCAATTTTCCTTTTAGCCACGATGATCATCTGTTCTCTAACCGCTCTGGCGACAGGTACATCATGGGGCGCTGCGGGTACTGCTGGTATCGCGATGATGGGTATCGGTCAAGGTCTTGGTGTTCCAGCACCAATTACCGCAGGTGCTGTCCTATCAGGCTGTTACTTCGGCGATAAGATGTCTCCGCTGTCAGACTCAGTTATCTTGGCTTCATCAATGTCTAATGTTGAAGTGGTTGAGCACATTAAAGGCATGCTGCCAGTAGCCCTGATCAGCTACATTATTACCGGTATCATGTTTACTGCGTTTGGCTTCCACTACGCGGGTAACGTTGATATGTCTCAGGTGCAATCTGTTATCCAAGCAATGGAGCAGCAATTCTACATTACGCCTTACTCTTTTGTGCCTGTGGTTATCGTGCTCGGCTTACTCGCAATGCGCATGCCTTCTTTCCCTGTTATCAGCTTTGGCTCACTGCTGGGTATTATCTGGGCAGTAATGATTCAGGACGTAGACTTCCTGCAAGCGTTCAATACCGCTTGGGCACCTTTTGAGATTGAATCTGGCGTTGGTTTCATTGATTCGATTCTTAACCGAGGCGGTATGTCATCAATGCTTGGTTCAGTGGCTGTTATCGTATTTGGTTTGGGTTTCGGCGGCCTACTAGATAAGGTCGGTGTATTAGAAACGATTGCTAAACTGTTTGAGCGTCGCGTTCAAAGCGCTGGTTCTCTAGCGACTAGCACCATTGGTACTGCCTTTATGGGCAACGTATTTGGCTCAGCGATGTACGTATCTCTTATCCTAACACCTAAGATCTGTGCTAAGAACTACGACCGTTTGGGTTATAAACGTAAGAACCTGTCACGTAACGCAGAGTTTGGTGGCACACTGACTTCAGGTATGGTGCCTTGGAGTGACAACGGCATCTACATGGCGAGTATTCTTGGTGTCGCAACCCTCTCTTACGCGCCGTTTATGTGGTTGAGCTTCGTATGTATCATCGTCACCATTATCACATCTTACATGGGTTGGTTTGTTGATAAGTGTGAACCGACGGCGACCGCAGAAGTTGCTGACGAAGAAACAGAGTTAGCTAAGCAAACAGCTTAAAAACACTCAACAAATAGCAAAAGCGCCTCAACTGAGGCGCTTTTTTATTGCTTATCGGTCGACCTTCTTGGCCGCACTCCGTTTACCTAACAGGTAACCTAAGCCTAACGGTGCGAAGAAAATAGCAACGATAAACAACACAAAGTAGATGATAGTGCTCTTAATCAATACCACGAGCTTATCCATCGCAAGAGCAACAACGTCTTGCGAAACTTTATCAATATCTTGGGCAAACTTTTCTCTTTCGGCACTGATGATTAAAGCAATTTCAGCCCGTTCACGGGCGACCATCTGCTCCAACGCCTGACGCTCGGAACTTAATTGCTCCAACCTATCCGCAGTACGATTGTCAATTTCTTGCACTAGCGGCTGCAGTTGAATCGACATTTGACGAGCTAGGTCTTCCATATACTGAGGGTTGTTGTTAACGAAATCTTGGAACGACTCAGAGGTGAGCTGAATACTCTTAAGCGTTTCTGTCAGTTGTTCACCGCTGACACTGCTGTTCATCGCGATAAGCTGCGCTTTCCAAGTCATGAGTTTAGGGGTTTGCTCAGAGACTAAACTCAATCGATCAGACACATCCCCTAGCGCTTCTGGCATAGTCCCGAGGGTTGAAACCGCTTCATCTTCACTAATTTCATGCGCTTGTAACCAAGCACGGTAGGCTGGAGTACGGATAAAAGAGAGATCTTCAAATGGATGAGCGCGAGCAAAATCAGTCACAAACTGCTTCGTCGATTTATAGTGCGTCCCTTTGAACAATGATTTCGCCAGTTTATCGATTTCACTGGTTAGCTGATTGGATACCTGCTGCGCATGTGATGTGGTAAATAGCCCTTTACCTGCTCCCGATACAAAAAACTCATCCATCTGTTCAGTAAACACCCAGGCATCCACTAGCGCAGCGGTAGGGTTCACCTGATAGGTCGACTGTTGAATACCCTCTTCCGCATTTATCTTCCATAACAAAACGTAGGATTGGTGCAACTTATCCTGCGCATCATAGCTAGCAGAGATAGCGTCAGCGGCTTGTTCGACTTGAGAAAAAAACTGTTGAGTGTACTCACGCGTCAGCAAACGCATGTTCAGCTCTTGCTGAGTTAGCGGCGTCGTTTGACTGTCAAGCTTAACCTCAAGCAATGAACAACCACCACTTAACAAGATAGCGGTGAAAAGCCAAACCTTTGCAAAACGGCTCATTTGAATGTTTAACCTCAGATAGACATAAAATACGCGCGATATTCTATACCTTAAAAGTCAGAAAACCGTTAACTATTGATAGTATTGCGCTCTTTTAAGAAAACTCTGGCTTCTTCAATCGCTCTATCGAGACGTATTTTAAGCTCTTCGACACTATTTGCGTCAACGTTATTGGTATCCTTGAGGGCGACTTCAACTTTACCAGCCGCTTCGCGTAACTTAGTGGCACCTAGGTTGCCACCCACCCCTTTTAAGCTATGGGCTTTTCGTTGTGCCTCTTCAGGTGATTCGTTAACTAGCTGAACGATTTTATCCGCATCTCCGGTATGATCTTCAATAAAGACCTCAAGCAACATACAAACAGATTCCATGTCGTTGTTTAACGAATCAAGCATCTTATCGAAATCAATTTCACATTCGCTCGTTTCCGTAATTGTGGTCACAGGCTCGGCTTGTGCAGTCTGTTTCTCGATAACAGGCTCAATAGGTGCTTGTGGTGGGACCACTACGCTGTTTGCAGCTGGTGACGAATTTGTAGCAATTTCTTCAGGTTCGGGGACTGATGGCTTTGCTTTAGTATCATCCTGTTGGGATCGCAAAGTAGTTGGTCTAGTGTCACTCGCACGCAGGAGTGATAAATAACCGCCCAGAATACACAAGGTAAGCAAGATCCCGAGGATAACATGACGAATAAGCAGTTGATCGAACTCACCACGTAACACACTGATCTGATTCAGCACATCGTGAGTTTGCAGTTTCTCAACAATATATCGACCTTGCGCGTAGCCACCTAAGGCAGAAGATACTTGTGCCAAAACCTGTTGTAGGTCTTGGCGCTCTTTAGCCGATAATTGATTAGATTGGGAGTATATATTGTCGAGGTCTCGATAAACTTGGGGGCTAGAGGCGCTATCACCAAACACTGCTTCAAGCACGTTGGTACTAAGGCGGAAGTAAACCACTTCTGTGCTCTGTCCCTGATAGCGCTCACGCATGGTACCAATCTGGTCGACCAAGCTCAGGAGATCAAGGTTGTTATCTAGATAGACTTGGGACTGCTCGATAAAACGATCAGTAGTAAACAATAATCGGTTAATGTCTGGCAATAACCAACTGCTTTGATAGTGGGCATCAAGCTGAAGACGCAGCGCGTAGATAAGCTGCAAGTTAAGAGATTGAGAATCCGCCATGTTTTCTCTATATGGCGAATCAAAAGAAAAAGCATCACGCAATTCTTGGATGCTCGTGCCTAATTCATAGACCTGTTCTTTAGTAGCTTCGATTGAACGGTAACTGCTCGCGATTACAGCAATACTCACAACCCATACTGCTAACAATATCCAGCCAATTTTAAGCGTTTTCCCATCCATGCTCTTGCCTGTAGATAAATCCCTAGTAATACAAGAATATACACTATCAAGCAGAAGTGGAGGACTAACTAGCAAAATGTTGCAGTCAGTCCTATTCTAGAGAGGCTATTTATTACGTGTTAACTGGTCACGTAGATTTGGTGGTGTGCCTTTGATCGTTAACGTATCGGTTTCTGGATCGTAAAAAATACGCTCACCAAGCAATAAACTATCAAAACTTACATTCAGGCCACCGCCCGCACCTACATACTTAGTCAGCTTGCGTACGGCAGTGCGATCACCAGGGAAACTCTCTTCTAGTTCGTAGCCTTGTTCTTGAGTGTAATCCAAGAAGCTAGTGCCATCTTGAGAAGGAGGCAGTTCACCAGACAGTTCACGAACTTGAACTTCATCACCTGATTTTATTTGCTCATTGCAGTAATCCGCGACTTGCTTTTTGTAGCTGATAGCTTCGTCTTTCTCTAACTTAGAGTCTGCACAGAAATCTTCGACCGCTTGCATCAACACTTGGTTTTGTACTTTGGTGTCTAAACCAACTTCTGCCTGTAGGAAATCGAGGAAAAAGTCAGCCACTTTACGACCGACACGACCTTTGATGTAAGCTAAGTAACGGTTTGACTCTTTGTCAGTCTCAAAGCTGGTTAAGTCGATTCGCGCTGCAATATCCATCTTGCTTAAGTCAAGGTAGTCCGTTGCGCTGATCTCTAGACCTTCTGTCACCTTAAGGCTTTGATTTGAAGGAATAATTGCGACAAAAAGATAATCTGTTGCCAGTGACTGATATTCAGCAAAGACTAAGATGCCTTCGTCAGCAAACGGGTATTTTGATAATTCATCTTTAAGGCGGTTAGCACTTAACTGTGAGAAATCGTAAAAGTTTTGATTTCCTTGACGAAGATCTTGCAACCAGTTGTTAAATTCGCTGTCAGACTTAAAAGAACCAAAGCCTTTACCGGCTTTCGAGTTGAACACTCTATGAAGCTCTGCAACTAGGTCTTCGGTCGAAGTATCGTTAGATAGAGACTCTGAACGAAAGTTAACAACTAGTTCATCTGCGTCGTTTTTCTGTAATTGATGTAGGATAACGTTTGAAAGATGAAGGCTCATGATGAAATTTATCGCCGCGTAGGTTTCAGTTGCGTGGCATTGTAGGTTATCATAAGCCGCTTTACTATCATCATTAGAGTCTTTATGCCGATTACATCTAAATACAGCGACGAGCAAGTAGAACAAATCCTTACTGAAGTGGCTGCGGTACTTGAAAAACATGCAGCGGGTCCAGAGCTTGCGTTAATGATTGCTGGAAATATCGCTACCAATGTCTTAAATCAAGATGTTGCTGCTTCACAACGCAAAGCAATTGCTGAAAAATTTGCAGAAGCGCTTGTTTCTTCAATTGAAGATAAAAAACACTAAAAATAATAACGGACAATAGAACACTTACATGGTAGATAACGGAAATACATACGGTGAACGCGTATCGCGTTTAGTGGGATGGGGACACTGGTTCGCCTTTTTCAACATCATCGCTGCAATGCTGATCGGTACCCGTTATATCTCTCAGTCTCCGTGGCCAGAGACCCTACTTGGTCAATTCTACTTGATGATTTCTTGGGTCGGTCATTTTGGCTTCCTTGTATTCGCCCTATACCTGTTGGTTCTATTCCCACTCACCTTTGTCATACCGTCACGAAAACTGTTCCGTTTAGTGGCGGTCTGTTTTGCAACTGTAGGGCTAACGATCCTACTTATCGATACGCAAGCCTACCAAACCATTAACTTGCACCTAACGCCTGTTGTTTGGGAAGTGTTGTTTAGTGATGAAGGTTCGACCATCAGCGTCGACCTACAGCATTTGTTTATTGTCTTACCACTGATATTTTTGCTCCAACTCGCGTTGTCTGAATGGGTATGGCGTAAACAACGTAAACTGTCACACAAGCATGTCGGCCGACCATTATCGGCGCTGTTTTTCGTTAGCTTTATTGCTAGCCACCTTATTTATGTGTGGGCGGATGCCTACTTCTACAATCCGATCACCGCTCAGCGTGCCAATTTCCCTCTTTCCTACCCGATGACGGCGAAGTCATTTATGGAAAGACACGGCTTATTAGATCGTGAAGAATACCTAAAACGCCTTGAACAAAGCCAAGATAGCATTGAGTTAGTAAGCTACCCGCTCGAAACCATCGAGTTTAATCGCCGCGCTAATCCGCTTAATATCCTAGTCGTTAGTGTTAACAACCTGCGATCTGATATGCTGACCGAACAGACCATGCCGGCGACTTACAAATTTGCGCAGAACAACCTGAACTTCACCAACCACTACAGTTCAAGCAACGACTCGTTTGGTGTGTTTGGCTTGTTTTATGGTTTACCAAGCAGCTACTCAAGCAGCATTAAAGCTCAAGGTTCAAAGCCTATCCTGATCGATACCTTACTTGAAAAGCAGTACCAATTTGGTCTGTTTAGTGCAGATAACTTCGACGAACCTCTATACGGTGAAACCGTTTTCCGTGGCATGAACTTCAATGGTATCGCTTTTAATGACGCAAAATCGGCAGATAACCAAGCGATAGATGCTTGGTCTGACTGGGTGCAGCAGCAGGGCAAGAAACCTTGGTTTAGTTACATTGAACTAACCACCGTAGATAATTTCAGTGCCTACAACGACAGCGACCAGCAGTTGCCTACTGGCGAGAAGCTAAAAGCGGGATACAAAAACTCGGTTAGCCAAGCAGACACAGAGCTAAATAATTTGCTTGAGCAAGTAAACGCGCTAGAGCTTGATGAGTCGACAGTGATTGTCATTACCTCTAACCACGCCACTGAGTTTAATGAAACTAAGACGAATAGCTGGGGCTCAAACACCAACTACAGCCAGTACCAGTTAAAGGTTCCTATGATTATTCATTGGCCTGGTAAACTCGCCGGTGAATACAAGCACAGAACCAGCCACCTAGATATGTCAGTCACCCTACTGCAAGATTTGCTTGGTGTATCATCTAACCCAACAGACTTTAGCAGCGGCCGAAATCTATTCGATGAGCGCAAGCGTCGTTGGATTCTAGCAGGTGATTCTCGTGAACTTGCTTTGATTACGGCGAAAAACACCACGGTGATTGATAAGTTTGGTAATTACAAACTGTACGATTCCAATTACCAACGCTTAAAAGATGAAAATCCGACACTACCTGTGTTGATGCAAGGTTTGACTGAGCTGCAACGTTTTTACGCAAAAAGTAACTAAATCATAGCCTTATAGGATTGACCCTCTAATCGTTTAGGTTTAGATTAGAGGCATCGGACTGTAGCGCAGCTTGGTAGCGCACCGTCATGGGGTGTCGGGGGTCGCAAGTTCAAATCTTGTCAGTCCGACCATTACACCTAGAGCCTGTTGTTTTTATAAGCAACAGGCTTTTCTTTTGCCTAGTAATTCGCTTCTAGTAGCAATTTACGCCCTCCCCACTCCTCATAAAGGCTTGCTAGCAAATGGCTGTTTTCACTCCGCCAAATGTTATAAAAGTATAATAAATCGTCGTCTATTCAAGTTTTTACCGCCAAACGCTCATTATTAAAGCAAACAGTAAAATTAGGGGTTTACAACTTTTCTCAACCTCTATATTATTCGCTTCAACAACGGAGAGATGGCTGAGTGGTTGAAAGCACCGGTCTTGAAAACCGGCATACGTTAATAGCGTATCTAGGGTTCAAATCCCTATCTCTCCGCCACATTCAAAACCCTAGTCGAAAGACTGGGGTTTTCTCGTTTTAAAGCAGGAAAACTCGATAGGGATTTATTAAATCCCTAGTTGGGCGCAACTCCGCCACATTCAGTAAAAAAGCCGCTAAGTAATTAGCGGCTTTTTCGTTTCAAATCATTCTAAAGATAATCGATATCTTCATTTTCACCCTGGATATAACTGCCAAGGTGAGTAGAGAAGCATTTGGTCTCTATCAATTCGATAAGCTTATCTTTGAGTTCTGCTGGATACATTCTTTTGCCTGTGAGTTCCGTTAGTGATAGCCACTCGACATCCTGAATATAATCCTCATCGTTTAAGCCCGATAGATTATCGAGGTTCGGAACACCGCAATAAGATTCGATCAAATAGAAGAACTCAGCGTGGTAGCGCTGTTTATACGTTTCGAGAAACTCCCTTACGCAGATAAGCTCTCCAACTTGAACATCTATGCCCGCCTCTTCTTTAAATTCACGAACCACACAGGCTTTCGAGCTTTGATCGCTTGGCTCCATACCACCACCGGGTGGAATCCAATACTCACCGGTAAAGTCTTTCACTTTAACAAGTAGCATTGCACCGTCTTTAATCAGTATTCCTGCAGCTCGAATTCTGTGTTCCATGATAATCCTTTAACTTACGTATACGTTCAGTGCAGCGCGAATAAGCTGCATATGGATTGGGACAAGCGCTTGATGCTCTGTACGATACCCACCTCCAACCACACACGCTATCGGTAACTGTTTTTCCTGAGCCAGTTGAAACATAAACACATCTCGCGTGTAGATAGCGTCACTAGAGATATTCAAATACCCTAGCTCGTCATCTTCATGAATATCAACGCCTGCATCATATAGAATGAGATCGGGCTGATGTAGATTAACAGCCATTTCAACCACCGAGGTGAATGCCTCAAGAAACTCAGCATCCCCCGTTTCTCTGCCTAACGGTACATCAAGATCAGAATCTGGCTTGCGTGCAGGGAAGTTCTTATCACAGTGGAACGAGAGGGTAACTATCGCGTCCTCTTCTTCGCACAGTGTTGCCGTGCCGTCTCCATGATGCACATCGCTGTCAACAATCAATACCTTATCTATCCCTTCAAGAGTCAGTGCCCTTTTGGCTGCCAACACCAGATCGTTAACTAAACAGAAGCCACTACCAAAATCCCTGTGCGCATGGTGATATCCGCCGCTTAAATGGATAGCGACACCATGCTTAACGGCCTGATGAACCGTTTCGCACGTTCCACCTGCGGACGTCAGCGTCCGAGTAATCAGTGTTTCGCTCCATGGAAACCCAATTCGACGCATCTTTGGCGCAGGTAGTTCACCTGACGTAAGAAGTTGTATGTAGTCAGGACAATGAACTTGACTCACTTCCACATAATCAACTGGGGCTGGCTGCACATATTGAAAAGCCTGCTGCCATATTGGGTTTACAGCTCGTTGCTGTTCTATTGCTTCAAACAGCAGTCGATATTTATTGATTGGATAGCGATGCCCGTCAGGCAGCGGCAACTCAGAATAGAGAGAGTGGTAAATCAGAGGAATCATAACAACACAAAGTCCATAAGGTTGGATTCATGGTATCAGCTTGATTTGCGGTTGCAAAACAAGTTAAATGATAATAATTATCAATACAATGCAAGGGACTGATTTTGAATACTCGATACTACTTGTTACTAGGGGTTGCGGCTGGAACTTTATCTGCCCTGTTTTTGTTTCTAGCGATGTTATTAAGCAGTTGGTTTTTGATAAAAATGGTTCTTTCCTAGCCGTATAGAACGTCCTAGATTGTAAGAATTTTACGTTCTATGAAATCTTTCAGCATAGTGAAAGCATTCAAAGCAAGAGGCTTTTTTAAGCGCAAAGCATTTGAATGTAACGTGATATACCTTATAGAAAATCATGAAATGAAAGCGATTTCATTGAATTCATCACCGGTGAGAAATATAGATATCCAATTGTTTTTAATATTAATAAACGACTCATCATTCAAGAGTGTAGTTTCATGACAGTCTCCTCCTAGGCGTGGTGTGAAGCGCTCAAACCTTTTCATCCATTTCATTTTTTAAGATTCCCAATAGAACAAAAACACAATGTCATATAGGGAATTATCATGAAAAAACTTAAGCTATTGCCTATTTCAATTGCAGTGGCAGCTTCGCTTGCTTCCGTCACCTCTTTTGCTACTGAAACTGAACTACAGGCTCTCGAACAACGCATCCAGGAACTGGAAAGCCGGATGCAGACCGATTACGTCAACGACCAGCAACCTGCCGTGCTATCACCTGATATTGAGGTTCCTCTTGGAGTGGTCTTCTCTGGCTATGCTCGCTATGGCGCACATTACCAATCCGGTGACCAGAAATATGTTCAGGTCGATGGTTCATTTAATGGCTCGTCAGCGATTGGTCGTTTAGGCAACGAAGGTAATGGCGGGGAGTTTCAGTTGGCAAAGGTCTTTCAAAGTGACAACGGTGCTATCTGGGATGTTGTCGTGATGTTCGACCATTGGGGCGATGAGGTAAACATCAAAAAAGCCTACGCAGGTGCAACCAATGTATTTGAAAGCCAGCCCAACGCTTATGTATGGGCAGGGCGTGACTTCCACCAGCGTCCACAACAAGGCATTAATGATTACTTCTGGATGATGCACGATGGCCAAGGAGGGGGTATCAACAACCTAGAACTTGGCTCGGTCAAACTTGATTTTGGCGTAGTCGGTGCCGTTGACAGCTGTAGCCCAACGATAGAACCAGGTGCTAATCCTTCAATCAATTGTACTGGTGGTGCGGGTACTGGCGACAGTGGCGCTTACGCTTTCACTTCTAAACTGCATGGTATCAATCTTGGCTTCGCCGACCTTGAACTGTACGCTAACTACGGATTTGATTCAGAAGCGATTGATGATGCAAAGAGCATTAATGCGTACCAACTAGGAGCGGTTTTCTCTCGCCCACATGACAATGGCTCCAACCGACTGGTACTAAGATACTCTGATAACGCGGATAATGGTGTTTTCTGGAAAACCGATAATCTGACGACGCTCTATGCAAGCTTTGAAGGTAATTCTACTCTTGGTGAAAGTGCCGCTGTTGAGTACTTGCTTGCCTACCACGATTATTCAGTCGATGGCTCTTCAAAGGTCGAAGATGAGCGAACCAACTACAGTGCCATCGTTCGCCCTATGTACTTCTGGAATGATGTCCACTCGACTTGGTTGGAAGCAGGTTATCAAGTAGTAGACTACGCCAGAGCCTCTGATGACAACTCTGGTTGGAAAGTGACGCTTTCACAAAACATCGCCTTTGATTGGGGATCTGGTGCACGTCCAATGCTCCGCTTCTACGCAACAGCAGGTGAAGTCGACAATAAAGCAACCGCAACAACAACCGCTAAGCAAGATACCTTTAGCCTAGGCGCCATGTGGGAAGCCTGGTGGTAATCAGCACAATACTGTCCAACTATTTCGCTAGCAATCTAACAATATTCTGCTAGCCGCTTCAACTTAACTCCAAACCATTTGAGCCGCTTTTTAGCGGCTCTTTTTTTGTCGGTAACAAAACCTAGATTCAATCATCTCAGCAATACATTTGTGCATCAAATAACCATTTCATGAAACAGTTTCATGAGGTAGATAGAAACTGCATACCGCTTCATCCTTTGAACAATAAGGCTTTTCAGGGCTTATTTGAGTGTGATTTTTCTCACATAGGCTTTAACTAAGATCTTTAATACTAAGCCTCATGAAAGCGGTTTCGAAAACGTTCATGCGTTTAGGTGAAAAGCAGTTGTAGAGGTAAGTTGTGGCAACCATAAAAGATGTTTCTGAGTATGCAGGCGTTTCTCAAGCGACAGTATCTCGCGTCATCAATGGCACGAGTCGAGTAAGCCATGACAAAAAGCTCAAGGTTGAGAAAGCCATTCAAGTTCTGGGTTACCGCCCAAACTCGATTGCTCAGGCACTCGCATCTAGCCGCACTGGCAGCATTGGCATCATAGTCCCTGAGCTCGGTGGTCCGTTTTATTCTGGCATCCTGCATAGTATTGAAAAAAGGCTACGCCGTTTTGGCTATCACGTAATCGTCACTGCTGGCTCAAATACCGAACAGGGCCAACGTGAGTCGGTGGAATTTCTACTTGGGCGTCGAGTCGATGCAATGATTTTGCACACTCAGCACCTCTCAGATGACTACCTCACAGAGCTTGAAGCAAAAGGAGTGGCTTTGGTTTTGGTCAATCGTTTCGTACCAGAACTAGCACAGAACTGTATCGAAATTGATAACGAATTAGGGGGCCAACTGGCAACCGAATATTTGTTGCGAATGGGGCATCGTGACATTGCATGTATTACCGGCCCTCTGGACAAATCAGATGCACGGGGGCGTCTGCAGGGTTACCGCAAAGCGATTGAAGAAGCGGGACTCCTGTTCGACGAAGCACTGATTTCAGAGGCCGGTTTTACCGAAGAGTCTGGCATAAGCGCAATGCGCAAGCTGCTCAAGCGTGAACGACCTTTTACCGCCGTTTTTGCCAGTAATGATCATATGGCGTTCGGCGCTTTTGAGGTATTGAAAGAGCACAACATTCAGGTCCCAGAACAGGTGTCACTGATTGGCTTCGACGACATTTTGTTTGCTCGTTATATTTCGCCGCCTCTTACAACCGTGAATTTTCCCATTGAGCAGATGAGTGCCGAAGCGGTTCAACTGGTTATTCAAATACTCAACAAAAACAAGCGAGATGTGAGCTTCAAACTGTCACCTACCCTAGTGCCTAGAAGCTCAGTAAAACAACTCTAAATAAAGTCATTTAAGGACAAGAAGATGAAACTAAAAACTTTGACGCTTGCCACTGTCACCGCACTTGGACTTGCTACGACAGTCAACGCCGCCGACTCAAATATTCGCTTTGACGGCTTCCCAGATTTCGATAGCAGTCTCAAGGTTCTACTGCCTGACTTCGAAAAGGAGACAGGAATCAAGGTCGATTATCTGATGAACAATCATGGCGACCACCACACCAAACTGACCACTAACCTTGCGACAGGCTCAGGTGCAGGCGATGTTATTGTCGTTGATGTTGAAAAGATTGGCCCTTTTGTCGCTTCTGGCGGCCTAGTTAACCTATCTGAAAACTATGGTGCCGATAAGTTTGCCGAGAGTTTTGCTCCTTATGCTTGGGCGCAAGGTAAAGGTGCCGACGGTGATGTTTATGGTATGCCTGTCGACCTAGGCCCTGGGGTGATGTACTACCGCAGTGATGTGTTTGCTAAAGCTGGCATTGATGTAAACCAGGCGATCAAAGACTGGGATTCTTACATCAAAGCGGGTGAAGAGCTGAAGAAAAAAGACGTTTACCTGATTGCTTCTGCGGCCGACGTTGCCCAAGCGATTATCTTCACCACAGTGCCTGAAGGAGAAGGGCTCTACTTCGATGCAGACGGTAACCCTGTGGTCACCTCTGAGCGCTTTGTGCATGCATTCGAAGTCGCAAAAGAGATCCGTGAAAAAGGCTTAGATGCGCGAATCTTAGCATGGTCAAACGAATGGTATGAAGGTTTCCGTAATGGCACCTTTGCCACTCAGTTATCTGGTGCATGGCTGCTTGGTCACCTCAATAACTGGATCGCACCTGAAACCGCAGGTAACTGGGGCGTTTCTCACCTGCCAGATGGTATCTATGGTAGCTGGGGTGGATCTTTCCTCTCAATTCCAACTCAGTCAAAACACCAAGATGAAGCGTGGAAACTGATTGAATACATGACAACGCGTCGTGATATTCAACTTAAGCACTTTGAAACCATTGCTGCATTCCCAGCCAACACCCAAACCTACGATGACGCTTTGTTCCAAGAGGAAGTCGAATTCCTCGGCGGTCAAAAAGCCCGTTTGCTGTTTGCTGATGTGGCGAAAAACATCAAGCCTGTTGCTCCGGCTAAAGGTGACCACGTTGCTCGCTCGATAATCTTAGAAAATGCTCTGATGGAAGTGCTTGATGAAGGTAAAGACATCGAAACTGCACTCAAAGAAGCAGAACGCATGATTAAGCGTCGTACACGCAATCTTTAATTGGTTACATATTTGGTAAGAAAGGAAGGCGTACTGCGCCTTCCTGACTAGAGGTCGTTACTATGAATCATGCAGCGAGCAAGGTTATGGAAACATCACAACGCGAAAGCCTTTTTTCTCGCCTGAGTTTGAAAGCGCTTACACCGTATGGATTCCTACTACCGTTTTTGATTATTTTCTCGGTATTTGGGATTTTCCCACTGCTTTTTTCTATCTATCTCTCTTTTCATGAGTGGAACCCGGTCGAAGGCCTTGGCGCCATGGACTATGTGGGGCTAGAGAACTACCACATTGCTCTAACCGACCCTTGGTTGTGGCGCTCATTAAAAAACACACTTTGGCTTGCGATTACGTCAGGAGTGGCACAGCACTTAGTCGCTCTGCCCGTTGCCTACATTTTGGTCTCGATGAGTGATCGTCTTCGCCACTGGCTAACATCCGCGTATTTTCTGCCGTTCATTACCTCGACGGTTGCAGCATCACTGATCTTTTTCAACATGTATTCGCCCAACTCAGGAATCATTAACCAAAGCTTGATGGCATTAGCGGATAGCTCTTTGTTTGGCTGGGCATTTGCTTGGGTAAATGACTACCAACCAATCCGTTGGCTTGATGACGCCACCATGGTGAAACCATCTATCGCAATTATGGTGTTCTGGAAATACACCGGCTTCAACATTGTGCTCTACACAACCGGTTTAATGACGATTCCAAAAGATATTCTTGAAGCCGCCCGTATGGATGGTGCTAACGCTTGGCGTCGCTTCTGGAGTATTTCACTCCCTATGATTCGTCCGTTTATTTTCTTTGCAGTCACCATGACCATCATCGGCAACCTGCAGCTGTTTGAAGAACCGTTCGTGTTAACACGTGGTACGGGTGGTACCGGCCAATCAGGCTTAACCATCTCAATGTACTTGTACAAAGTGGGTTGGGAATGGCTTGAAATGGGCACCGCTTCAGCGATCTCTTGGCTGCTGTTTATGCTGATTGCTGGCTGTACCGCAATTCAATTCTTCTTCTTCGGTAAAAAAGGTCTGGGAGAGCAATAAGATGACGACAAACTCGATAACTTCTCCTCGCTGGCAACCAAGTGATCGTAGCCTAGAGATATTTACCAAGCTGTTGATGGCATTACTTGCTGTAGTCCTGATCGTTTCTGCGATTATGACCGTGTTCCCTTTCCTGTGGTCTGCACTGCTATCCACGCGTGATAGAACGGAGATCTTTGGCTCTGGTATTAGCTTCGCTATCGGCGACAGCTTAGCGGTTAACTACGCCAAGCTATTGGAAATCATGCCATTCTGGCAAGCGATGTTTAACTCAATCTACATCGCATTTTTGGGCACCACGATTTCATTGCTGTTTTGTAGCATGGGTGGCTATGCGTTTGCTGTCTACAAGTTCAAAGGCAAAACCTTGCTGTTTGGTATGTTGGTCGGCTCGATGATGATCCCACCAGTGCTCAGTTTGATCCCCTACTTCATGATCGTCAAATTCCTTGGCTTGCTCGATAACCATCTCGCTGTGTGGCTACCGTTTACCACTACACCATTTGGTATTTTCCTGATGCGACAGCATGTGGTTGCGTCAGTACCTAAGGAGTTGTTAGAAGCAGCTAAGCTAGATGGCGCAGGCGAGTTTAGAACCTACTGGAGTGTTGTTCTGCCACTGATGAAACCCGCTCTAGCAACGCTTGCTATCGTTCAATTCGTTTTCTTCTGGAACATGTTTATGCAGCCTCTGGTTGTACTCACTACTCCAGAAAACTATGTCATTACCCAAGCGCTACGCAGCGTCCAAGGTATCCCAAATACCCCTTGGGGAGCGGTCATGCTAGGTACAACCATTTCGATTCTTCCACTGGTTGTCACTTATCTATTCGCGTCGAAACAAATGATTAGCGGCCTGACGTCAGGCGCTGTTAAAGGCTAAAAGGTTTAAATAACAATGAATAAATTCCAACTTCCTACTGATTCTAAATTACGCAGCCCAGAATTCTTATTTGGCGTCGCCACGTCTTCTTATCAGATTGAGGGTGGCGCTCAACTTGGTGGACGAAGCCCATCTATCTGGGACACCTTCTGCAATAAGCCAGGTGCAGTAGACAACGCAGACAACGGCGATGTTGCCTGTGACCATTTCCATCTTTGGAAACAAGACATTGAGATGATTCAAGGGCTAGGTGTCGACGCATACCGACTGTCTATGGCATGGCCGCGCATCATTCCTCAAGACGGTGTAGTCAATCAAGAAGGGCTAAAGTTCTATGAACAGATCATCGATGAATGTCACGCGCGGGGTCTAAAGGTATTTGTCACACTTTATCACTGGGACCTTCCTCAGTACCTTGAAGATAAAGGTGGCTGGCTGAACCGAGAAACCGCTTACAAATTTGAGCAGTACGCGAACGTAGTCAGTGAGTACTTCGGCGATAAAATCGATTCCTACGCCACGCTTAACGAACCGTTTTGCTCTTCGTATCTAGGTTATCGTTGGGGAATCCATGCGCCGGGTATAAAGGGCGAACGCGAGGGCTTTTTGTCGGCTCACCACCTAATGCTAGCTCATGGCTTAGCGATTCCTCACATGCGTAAGAATGCCCCTAACGCCATGCATGGTTGTGTGTTCAATGCCACACCAGCATACCCATTAAACGATAGCGATGTGGCTGCCGCTGAGTATTCAGATGCGGAAGGTTTCCACTGGTTTATGGACCCAGTCCTGAAAGGCGAATATCCGCAGTTAGTTCTTGAGCGTCAATCTCACAATATGCCGATGATCTTAGAGGGCGATCTCGACATTATCCGCACCGACTTGGACTTTATCGGTATTAACTTCTACACCCGCTGCGTGGTTCGCTTTGATGAAAATGGTGATATCAAAGACGTGCCTCAGCCAGAAAATGAACATACCTTTATCGGCTGGGAGATCTACCCACAAGCACTTACTGATCTGCTACTCCGTCTTAACGACCGTTACGACAACCTGCCACCACTTTACATCACTGAAAATGGCGCGGCTGGTGAAGACAATTGTATTAATGGTGAAGTGAATGACACCCAGCGTGTTAACTATTTCCAAGCACACTTAGAAGCGGTGGATAGCGCTATTAAATCTGGTGTCAACGTACAAGGCTACTTCGCATGGAGCCTAATGGATAACTTCGAGTGGGCATTTGGTTACAAGCAGCGTTTCGGTATCGTGCACGTTGAGTATGAAACCCAAAAACGTACGCTAAAACAGAGCGCCATTGCTTACCGTAACATGCTACTTGAGCGCCGAGAGGAGAATTTGTAATGGCTAAAGTTGAATTCAAAAACATCAAGAAGTCTTACGACGATGTCGAGGTAGTGAAACACTTTGATTTCACCGTCAACGATGGTGAGTTTGTAGTTTTTCTCGGTCCATCTGGTTGCGGCAAGTCAACCACGCTACGCATGCTGGCTGGCCTAGAAAGTATCACTGCTGGCGAGATACTTGTTGGCGATAAGCTGATGAATAAAATCGATGCTAAAGATAGAGACTTAGCGATGGTATTCCAGAGCTATGCACTTTACCCACATATGACGGTATACGAAAACATCGCATTTGCCCTCAAGCTCAAAGGTATGGCAAAAAGCCAGATTGATGTTGAAGTACGTAAAGCGGCAAAAATGTTGGAACTAGAGCCACTTCTCGATCGCAAACCTAAAGAGCTTTCTGGTGGACAGCGCCAGCGAGTTGCAATGGGGCGAGCTATGGTGCGTACACCTAAAGTGTTCTTGTTTGATGAGCCGCTTTCAAACTTAGATGCCAAGCTGCGTGGTACCATGCGCGAAGAGATCAAGCAGCTTCATCGAGAACTACAAACAACCACTATCTACGTCACCCATGACCAAATAGAAGCTATGACACTTGCTGATCGTATTGTCATTCTCAAAGATGGCTATGTCGCACAGGTAGGCACACCAACACAAGTGTTCCAGCAGCCTGCTAATAAGTTTGTTGCCCAGTTCATTGGTAACCCATCGATGAACATGCTTGACGCACAATTGGTTGGCGAAGAAGGCAATTGGCAGATAGAGCTTGGTGATGTTCGCATCCCACTTCCACAACGCTTCCACGCGCATGCTTCTAAAAATCTGGCACTTCACTTCGGTGTTAGGCCAACGGATATCCATCTGCGTGCCGAACAAGTGGACCACGATCGAGTTCTGCCGTTACCGGTCAAGATCAAGGACAAAGAACTGCTGGGCGCAAGCATACTGCTAAAAACGGAAATAGCGGGGCAGCCACTGATGGTAGAAACACAAGCGGCGGAAGTTGATGTCAATGAACTGACTCTGTATCTCGATTTAGATGCGGTTCACCTGTTTGATGCCTTGAGTGAAAATTCACTGGCCACCTTCTAAAAGCGTGAGTAAGCCGATGCTCACTTAAGCATCGGCTTATTAATAGACCTCTCACTTCCCTATCAGCTGTATTGAGCTCTGACTGGGTGTTTTCTATATTCAGTATTTGGCTTGCTTTGTTGTTGGTTCGATGAAATCAAAAAAGAATAATAAATCCCCCTCGATCTATGATGTCGCCAAACTTGCTGGTGTCTCACCCAGTACTGTTTCCCGCTTTCTCAATCGGACAACTTACGTCTCTGATGAAAAAAGCTACAACATTGAGCAAGCAATAAAAACGCTGAGCTATAAGCCTAACTACACCATGAATCAGGGCAGCAACACACGCTCCATGACCATTGGCGTTCTGGTACAAAACCCCGAAAGCCCTCATACAAGCCGTATTCTGAATGACATGGAGAAAGTCCTCAATGCACAAGGCTATTCTCTGGTTATCGCGACCGGACACTGGAAAAACAAACTTGAATCTCATGCTCTCGACTACTTGTCTAAAAGTAATGTTGATGGCGTCATCATTGTCACCGGCAGCCTCACCGAGAAACAAATCCTTGAGTATGCAGAGAACATCCCTGTTGTCGCCGTTGGCTATGATGTGATTGGCGATCGGGTGCGCTGCGTTAACATCGATAACGTACTTGGTGGTTACATGGCGACCTTGCACCTACTTCAACAAGGTCACTTAAACATTGCCCATATTAAAGGTTTGCTCAACCAACCCGATGCGGTCGCACGCTTCGTCGGCTACAAGAAAGCGTTGCAAGAGGCTGGAATCAAGGTTCAGCCAAAACTGATTAAACAAGGCGATTTCAGCAGTGAATGTGGCTATCAACTAACTAAGGAATTGATTGAATCTAAGAGTCACTTCAGTGCCATTTTCGCCGCCAATGACCAAACGGCCTATGGGGCGATCAAAGCCCTGCATGACCACGGTTATCGGGTACCAGAAGATATCTCAGTGGTAGGCTTTGATGATCTTCCGACCTCATTTTACTTTACCCCTGCGCTCACCACGATGCGTCAACCCGTAGAAGAAGTCGGCGTTGTCTGTGCAGAGTCAATTCTTAACTTGTTAAGTGGTAATAGGCATCAAGTTCGCCTGCCACCTATCGAGCTTATTATCAGACAATCGACCAAGTCCCTTTACCGCTAGCTTTCTGATATTCTTCAACAAACACTCTGAGAATATCTAAAGGACTTGCGATGAAAACTGTTGTAATCACCGGAGCTAACCGTGGTATAGGATTAAGCTTAGCGAAAAACTATCTTGCTCTAGGCTGGCAAGTCCACGCCACCTATCGCTCAGAAAGTAGTTCGCTGGAGCTTCTGGAGCTGGAAGGTAACAACCTAACCTGCCACCCATTAGATATAACGGATTATCAAGGACTGAGTGAATTTGCTAATTCATTACCCGCTATCGATTTGCTGATCAACAACGCAGGCTACTACGGACCAAAAGGTTATGGCTTTGGTAGTACCGATGTTGATGAGTGGCGAAAAGTGTTTGAAATCAACACCATTGCACCGTTGAAACTGGCGGAGGCTTTATACCCTAACCTGCAAAAAGGACCGCTAAAGAAAATTGCTTGCCTCTCGTCTAAAGTCGGCAGCATGACTGAGAATACTTCAGGTGGTGGCTACATTTACCGCTCATCAAAAGCAGCCCTCAACTCTGTAGTTAAAAGCTTAAGCAACGATCTGACAGCTGAAGGTTTTACCGTGTTAGCACTTCACCCTGGCTGGGTACAAACTGAAATGGGCGGACCTAATGCGTTGATTGATACCGACACTTCCGCAAAGGGTTTGATCAAAGTGATTGAACAAACAGATCAAGCCTGTTCTGGTCAGTTTATTAACTACAACGGTGATCGTTTACCTTGGTAACTAGGCTATTAAGTTTTATCTAAGTCCGACTAAAATCAAGGTATGAAACAGACACTGCGCACTCTTTTAATTGTTGGCCTAACCATCGGAGTGATTACTGGGTGTAGCGACAATGCACCCGGTGAGCGTTTTGATGACTACTTAACTCGCGTTGCAAGAGTGCAAGACGCACCCAAAGTAAATAAAGATACAGTGAGCTACGCTCAGTTGCCCCGAAAGCGCGATTTATACGTTGACGTGCCTTCTGTCTCTATCGGCCTGCTCGACAGTTACCAATTAAGGCAGTGTGGTTTGTTTAATCTGATAGCGGAGAAGAACTCTGTTTTAGGAAAAGTTGCCGACGAGTTTCGTAATTATGACTACCAAACAGCGTTATTGGATGGCCTCTCTCGCTGCATAAACAGTAACGGCCTAGAACCAGATCTAGTAATGAAACTTGTCGAGATTCAACAACAAAAGCAGTCTCAGTTTGAGGTGCATCACTGGAACCTAATATTTGCTAGTGATGCGATGCAAAAGCAGCTCAGCGGAACTCAGTGGCTAGAACCCAACCTTGGCCAAACAGTGGTTGAAATCAATCAAGCGTTAGCAACTTTGAATCGCGCTTCTGACAGCGTAATTAACCAAGTGATTGACGTTCAAGAGGTTCTTGAGAAAAAGGTTATTGTGGGCAATCTAAGTTACTCTCTCGCGATGGCAACGAGCAAACTAAACCACGTCACCCAGCAACTCACAGAATATGACCACAATATAATCTGCGCTCAAAATCGCGACACCACTAAGTTTAAATATCTAAACAATGTCTTTGAGCAGCAATTTGTGGGTAAGGTGCAACCCTATATGGCTCAGCTCGACGGCTATTATCAGACCCTGTCATCAAACCTAAGTCTGTTTGATCCCAAGCCAAACATTCATAGGTATGTGTATCCGCTAAAGAAACACCATGTGGAGTTTCGTCAAGCTATACGCCGTCACGTCGATTATTGGCAACAACTATTTAAACGCTGTGGGCGCAAAGTAGGTTGATACCAAGCAGAATAAATATCTGATTATACTTGCTGGTTAAAATCGCTGATAGCTGTGTTATAGATTTTGTAGGTAGATCAACTAGCTAGCTGCAATCTATGCCTTGCTCTAAGCGATTTTCCCTGCGCAATTATCTGAACACCTATTTATCCCGATTGGTATTAGACTTCTTAGATGTGGACTTGGCAGAAGATTTCTTACGGTAGCCGCCTTTTTTGCGTTTGTATGCCGGGCGCTCTACTTTAGGTAGGTGACGCAAAGACTCAGGAACCTCTCCGCTACGAACTTGATGCATCAAACCATCAATTCGCTGCTGTAGAGCCTGCATGAAAGGTTGATAGGCTTGGTTACGCTCTGCCATACCCTGCAACTGGTGCTCCCAGTTTGCTGTCATATCTGGAAAGGTCGATTCAGATGGCAATGCATGTATCAAGCCTCTTCCAGCTGGTGTACTGAGAATAGACTTGCCTTGGCGCTGCAATAATTGGCGTTTAAACAGAGTATCAAGGATGCCTGCACGCGTCGCTTCAGTCCCTAAGCCATCGGTCTCTTTAAGTATTTTTTTCAGCTCTTTGTCTTCCACAAAACGGGCTATACCCGTCATTGCCTGAAGTAATGTCGCTTCAGTAAAATGTTTCGGCGGCTCTGTCTTACGATCTTTAATCTCACCTTCTCGGCAGGTTAGAACGCTCCCTTCAGGTAAAGGAGGAACCGCATCAACACTTGCGTCTTCATCATCAACTTTACCCATCAGCTCTTTCCAACCTGCCGATACAAGCTGACGCCCCTTGGCAATAAAGGTTCCACCTGCGATATCAAATACCAGCTTGGCTTCTGCATACACTGCCGCCGGATAGAACTGCATCAAATATTGGCGCGCAATCTGCTGATAAATCTTCATCTCATTGCCAGACAGCCCATTCACTGAAGTCTTTTTCGGCGTAGGGATGATCGCATGGTGAGCATCGACTTTTTTATCATTCCATGCTTTGGATTTAAGGCTCAGATTCGCCCCTGATACTGCACTGCCGAGTTCTTTGGTATTGTTGCTGATCGCATCACAAACACTACTCGCTTGGGAATAATGCTCCATCGGCAAATAACGACAATCAGAGCGCGGATAAGTAATCAACTTGTGCTTTTCATACAGAGACTGACAAGTATCAAGTACCTGCTGCGCACTCATACCAAATCGCTTTGCGGCATCAATTTGCAGAGCAGATAACGAATAGGGCAGTGGCGCTGATTGCTTGGTTTGCTTTTGCTCTGATTCAACCACTTTTGCTGGTTGGTTAGCGATTCGATTAGCGACATTTTCCACCAGCTTACGATTGAGGACCCTACCCTCGTCGTCTTGCCAAGGTTTACACGCGTCACTCGGTTTCCAACGAGCGCGTATATCAAACGCGCTTGAGCCATCTTGATACGGGATAAGAGCGTGAAGAGTAAAATAATCGCGAGGGATAAAGTTCTCTATCTCTTCATCACGGCGAACCACTAAGCCAAGCACTGGAGTTTGCACTCGACCAACGGACAAAACACCTTGATAGCCCGCCTTTTGGCCTAGTAGCGTATAGGCACGAGACATGTTCATGCCATACAACCAGTCTGCTCTAGAGCGCGCTAAGGCAGAAACCGACAACGGCACAAACTCGCGGTTGCTGCGCATTTGGCTTAAGGCGCGCTTGACCGCTGGCAAGTTCAAATCGCTAATCAGCAAACGCTGTGTCGCTTCTTTTTTCGTTTTGCTGACCTTGCAGTAATCGAGCACTTCATCCACCAGTAGTTGCCCTTCCCTATCAGGGTCTCCGGCGTGAACGATATGATTCGCTTCCTTCAAAAGCTTTCGTACTACTGTCAGCTGCTTACTCGCCGACTTTCTTGGTCGTAGCTGCCATTGCTCAGGGACAATCGGTAAATCAGCCAGATTCCACTTTTTATAGCGTTCATCGTAGGCATCAGGCTCGACTTGCTCAAGTAAGTGCCCAATACACCAAGTCACTACGTCGCCATTACCACAACGAATAAAACCCTGATCATTTTTCTTTGGTCCAGGGAGTGCAGCGGCAATTGCGCGGCCAAGGCTTGGTTTTTCAGCAATAAAGAGACGAGACATAAGATAGGGTCTGTTGGCCTTTTGCGGTTAAATTTTGTTCGAGATAAAAGCGTTTTAATCGCGGCGAGAGGTTTGCAGCCTAGTCACTCTAAGCAAAACACCTCTCAACAAAGAGTAAAACGCTTTTAGCCGAACCCTTCGGGCAGCGTTTGTGGTTCCTTTCTGCTGCGTTATCGGCTTATCAGGTAGAGCAACTACAATTCAAAGCCTCTGCCTTGCATAAAAAAACCACAAACTGCTGCAAAAATCAGCTCAAAAGGTCAGCAGACCCTAGAGTCAGACAGATACAATAAGGGCCACATTATCGAATGTGGCCCTTAGAAATCAAGAAAAACTGTAAATTTAAACAGTATTCCTAATGAAGAAAGATTACTCTTCGCTTGTTCCTGCGCGCTCTGCTGCTTCTTTAACTAGAGGCTGCAGTTCACCTTTTTGGAACATTTCGATGATAATGTCACAACCACCGATCAGCTCACCTTCAACCCATAGTTGAGGGAAAGTTGGCCACTGTGCGTATGCCGGTAGCTCTGCACGGATATCAGGGTTTTGAAGAATATCTACGTAAGCGAATTTTTCACCACAAGCCATAAGAGCTTGAGCTGCTTGAGAAGAGAAACCGCAGCTAGGTAGTTTAGGCGAACCTTTCATGTAAAGAAGGATCGAGTTTTCTGCGATCTGCTGTTTGATTTTATCGATAGTTTCCATTGCTTCCTCTTAATGGAGTTACGGCAAATATTCTGCACATTCTAAACCATTAGCACAGAATAAAAAGCCTAATATGAGTAAGGTTATAGTGGACTTCGTGCTTTTTTGAGATTAACTGTCATTATCTAATAAAGAATTTTCATATAGAAATTTACAGCCTGAGCTTTTAATAAAGTAAAAACTTGCTAAACTAGAGCGCAAGTCAGCAAAATGACCATGGTTGGCACTGCGAGCCATGAATTATAAATAACACTGGAAGCAATCGAGAGGGGCAACCCTTTCATATAAATGGAGAATCGAGCAATGGCATTTGAACTACCAGCTCTTCCTTACGCGAAAGACGCACTAGAACCACATATCTCAGCTGAAACTCTAGATTTCCACCACGGTAAGCACCACAACACTTACGTTGTTAAGCTAAACGGTCTTATTCCTGGCACTGAGTTTGAAGGCAAATCTCTAGAAGAAATCATCAAGACTTCTACTGGTGGTGTATTCAACAACGCTGCACAAATCTGGAACCACACATTCTACTGGCACTGTCTAGCGCCAAACGCGGGTGGCGAGCCAACAGGTGCAGTAGCTGACGCTATCAACGCTGCATTCGGTTCTTTCGAAGAGTTCAAAGCGAAATTCACAGACTCTGCGATCAACAACTTCGGTTCTTCTTGGACTTGGCTTGTTAAGAAAGCAGACGGTTCTCTAGAGATCGTTAACACGTCTAACGCAGCAACACCTCTAACAGAAGAAGGTACAACTCCACTTCTTACTGTTGACCTATGGGAACACGCTTACTACATCGATTTCCGTAACGTTCGTCCAGACTACATGAATGCATTCTGGGCACTAGTTAACTGGGACTTCGTTGCAGAAAACCTAGCAAAATAATCCTCCTCCCTAGGATTTAAATTTAGTCATTTTAAAAGCCAGCACTTTGCTGGCTTTTTTTCGTTTCAAGCTATGATTTCCCTAAAGTTTCTCAGTACTAAGTCGCTATAAAAGCAACGAACGAGGAACATCATGCAAATTCACACTTTAGACAAAGCAGCCATCATCAGCGAGCTTCAGTTTGGCACGGGTATTAACCATGCCGTACATGAAGGACGCAGAGCTGACTTCGCGCTAATTTTGTCGATGTTTTCTGACGATGTTCGTGACAATACCCCGCTTGAAAAGGTCGATGAGATAGATACGAGCGAACAAGCACTGCGTAAAAAATTTGAGCTGCAAGCACCGCAACAGCTTCGCTCTGATCAAGACTCTTACCAAGTATCGGCGACGCAAGCTTCCCTATTTCACCGTTCCGGACTCCCTAGTACCAAGCTGAGCCACTACTTAAACCCTGACGCTTTAACTTACCTACCAGAAGACACACATAATCTTCCTGAAGAGGTGTATCACAATCTATCTGGACACCAACGTCGTGCAATGGGAGAGAAAGAGCCAAAAGAGCTAATGCCAATCGATCTTTATAATCAGCTAATAAAAGCTCAGCGTACTTTCCAGATCCAAACCCAAGCTTAAAGGATCGTTTTTGATCACACTTTTCGTGTCTCATTTTTCGGACTTGCTTAACAATAGGCCTGCATAATGTGAATAGCGCCAAATAATCGAACATTATCATACTGAGCGAAGAGTTATTTGACGTTATTCACAACTAAAACACAGCTAATCTACCATGCTATGTGGACATCTTTTAGAGCATGCATTGCTTATGGGGGTAAGCTAATGGATATAAAAAATGCTGTAATTTTAGTGACATCTGCCGGTTCTCAGATCGGAAGCACTCTCGCTTATCACTTTGCTTCGCTTGGTGCGACGCTGGTTTTGTGTGATCGAAAAACACCTCAACTCGCGCAAACCTATCAGCTGTGCCAAGAGATATCAGACAGCGTCTATCAATGCCCTATAGATGATCACTCACTCAGTTCTATCCAATACTTATTCACATTCATGGATCAAACGGTCAAGCGGTCCCCCGACGTTTTGATCAATACGCTCACAGCAGAAGCGATGCCGAATATTTTTGATCATCAAGGCAGTGACCTGTTTACTCAAAGGCTCTCTTTGATGGCTGCGACACTGTTTAGCTTTGGTCAAGCAACCGCCGAAAGAATGCGTGAAGAACAGAAAAACGGTGTGATTGTTAATGTAATTTCTCATCCTGACTATCAGGATATGTCAGGCTTCGACAATGCAACATCGATGGTGGCGGGGTTTACCCAAAGTTGGGCTAAAGAACTCACCCCTTTCAACATTCGCGTTGGAGGCGTTGTCCCTGCTATTGAGCACGATAACTCACACTGGGCAGAAGTGCAGGATGAGTTGATTCGTAATACGGAGTATATCGTCTCTAATGATTACTTTAGTGGCAGAGTGATGGCGGCGTAACAGACACCGCCATTCAACTCTCACATTCAAAGTGATTTCAACACATTCTCTGAAGCTTCTTCTATAAGATCCAATACCAGTTCAAATCCGGCATCCCCGCCATAGTATGGGTCGGGGATTTCTTCATATTCAGAATTGGAATAGTCGAGAAACAGTTTTACTTTGTGCTGCAAATGCTGAGGGCATTGTTGAATTAAATCGGCAAAGTTGTCTCTATCTGCTGCCAAAATCAAATCAAAATCTTCGAAATCACCACTAACCACTTTACGCGAACGAATCCCTTTAAAAGAGTACCCCCTGTGCTCACCGGCTGCTTTTGCTCTTGAATCTGGTGGGTTTCCTTGGTGGTAACCAATTGTTCCTGCCGAATCCACCTCCACAGGAATACCGAGTTGCTGCGATTTTGCTCTAAGAATGGCTTCTCCGGTCGGAGAGCGGCAGATATTCCCCATACACACAACCAATAGCTTCTTCATTTCCTATTCACTCTCTTTTTACAGGTGCTTTCCCATGAAAATCATAGGTTTTTGCACTACTTTGATTGAGCTATCATAGACACAGATTTATTGAATAAAAAAGGATTTACCATGACCTCTGAAACCAACAAAGAAGTGCGTCACAAAGAGCGACAACAAAAAGTGAAAGAGCAAGTCGATGCTCGAATTGCCGCTGCGCAAGAAGAGAAGGGCCTATTCCTAGTAATCACTGGCAACGGTAAAGGCAAATCTACTTCTGGCTTTGGCACGGTTGCACGCGCTGTTGGACATGGTTTGAAGTGTTCGGTGGCTCAATTTATTAAAGGCACCTGGGACAACGGTGAACGTAATCTGCTGGAGAAACTTGGGGTTGAGTTCCAAGTCATGGGAACTGGCTTTACTTGGGAAACCCAAAGTAAAGCACAAGATACCGAAGCGGCGCAAAAAGTGTGGCAAGAGTGTAAACGTATGCTGCAAGACGAATCGATTGATGTCGTACTGTTTGATGAGATGACCTATATGGTCAACTATGGGTACATCGAATTAGATGAACTGGTCGAAGCGCTAAACAACCGTCCTAAGATGCAATCAGTCATCATCACGGGTCGCGGCGCTCATCGCACCTTGACCGAGATGGCTGACACTGTCTCCGAAGTACGTAACGTCAAGCACGCTTTTGAGTCGGGTGTGAAAGCTCTTAAAGGTGTTGATTGGTAATCCAGTTTTAGCCACTAGTGGCTACATCGATACTACTGACCTATGATCTTGATGTTTTGTTTGTGGGGGTAGTGTCCATCCGGCCACTTATGCGTCGGATAGTGATAATCTTTAGATTCCATTAGCGCCACCACCCCAGGTAGCTTATCTGTAAGCTCTGCTCTTGTCTTGAGGCTCAGTTCATCGGAATACAGATCGGCTTTAGAGCCCAAATAACTTGCCGTACTCAAGTAGAAAAACTCAACCGTTTTACATGCACTATCACACGTTGGATCATCATACTGATAGTAGTCGTGCTCATCGGCCATTTTCCACTGTTTGTAGAGCGCACTATTGGTTCGCTTTTGATCGCTAAACAGTTTGGGATACAAAGATTGCCAGCCCGCATTGACGATTAGATGATGGATTTCTTCTTGCGAGGCATCACGGCGATCGCTTGGATTGGTCTCATCGGCTGAAAGATCTTGACCAACGCGCCCTTCAATATCCATTGCATCGAAAGACTCTTCACTAAATCCGCTTTTACTCATGACCAAAACTGCTTGATTTCGGCGTAAGTGATCCAGTAGAGCGGGTTCATCGATAACCCCATCCTGATCATTATCTAACCATTGCGCAGTTACGCTTGCCGCATAAGCGAGCTTCTGTGAATTGACTTTCTGCGTTGCACATAGAGTTACTGCATCAAATACGATCGCTTTATGAGTAAAAAAGGCTGCTGGGCACCCATCGACGCGTGCAGATGTGGTATCAAACTCGCCTGCCGATGCAGTAGACGTCAACGCTGCTGTCATCAGTAGTGATGAATATATTAATGCTTTCATGCTCCCTCCTCTATTGAAAGTACACCTTATCAATGGCGAAAATCATTGACTGTATGAATGTGTCGTAACTTTGTCCAAGTGAGACTGACAGAGGAAAAACAGAGTTAAAAAAACGCGCCATAAATGGCGCGTTTAAAGTTGTCATTGGAAAGACGTTTAGTTAAACAGCCCTTTGATTAAGCTATTAACCGCTTCTTTGGTCTTCTCATCTTTGATTTTTTCACCAAGTTTCTCATCGAGCTTCTTCAATCCACGATCGATCTCTTTCTCAGCTTTTTGCTTAAGTACATCGTCAAAGATAAGTTTGAACTTAGGCTGCGCCCAAGACCCCGAGATATTGATTGGAATTGTCACATCTTTCAGTTCATCAATGTCTTTGCCGCCTTGGCCTTTTAGCGAGCCAACGATAGAAGTACTGACTGTGAAATCAACCGTTTCGTTGAGGTAATTGGCACTGCCGTTACCACGGATGCGTAATAGTGGTGACTGCATATGAAGATCATTAGTAGACACATTGCCTTTGTTCAGCTTTAAGGTTGCTTTCATCGCGCTAAAGTCTGTTTTCTGGACTTCATTGCCACCTTCTAGCTTCTCACCTTTGATCTTGGCGTAATTCTCACGAATTAACTGAGCAACGTTAATGCCGTTCACTGCGCCATCTTCAAAGTTAATGACGATTGTCCCGACTAGATTCTTCTTAATGCCTGTTGGCGTTAAGCTACTACCTTTAACGTCGACATCAATATTGCCCGTACCTTCCAACATATCGTTGTTTGCTACGTCGGTCAGCAGAGGCTGTACTTTTACACCTTTGATGCGTTTTTTCGCGGTGTAGCTTGCTGGTGACTTACGCGCATCTAAACGAGCCGTAGCGCTGATAGAGCCTTGGTACAGGTTTGATGTAAATGACGTCAGTTCTGCCACACCTCGGTTAACTGAGAAACTCGCCTTTACGTTCTCCATTTTGGCGTTGTTAGCTTTGAACTTGTCGATAGTAATCTGACCTTTCACATCCAACGTTTTCAGCGCAGAGAGATCAGGTTCCACTTCTTGAGCAGATTTCTGTGGCGAAGTTTGTGCAGGCTTTTGCTGCGGTGCTTCTGAAGCTGGTTCTGTGTCAGATGGCGCTTGCGCCGGAGTCGCTTTGCCCAATCCTAAAAACTCGTCCAAATCGATATTCGGGCTATGCAAAGCAAATCGAACTTTAGGAATATCACCTAGCGTCACATCAGCTTTACCATCAAACGCCAATGCATTTGCGGTCAGCTTTTCTAGTACAAAGCTTAGGTGGTTCTTAGTCAGGTCAAACGTCAAGTCAGATGCCATATCTACCTTCATAGGTGACTGAGGTAGTGAGTCTCCTTTGAACGTGGCATCTAGTACCATTTGGTTCATCAGTACTTTGCTGATAGCTTGATCTACTTGCAATGAAGCCGATCCCTTCATATCGATATCCAGACCAGCTGCATTACCCACAACGGCATAACTGAGCGCATTGGCTTTATCGAACTCAAACGTTTCTAGCCCAATCTTAGCGCTATCGATTTTAGTTGCAGGATCGCTGAATGTCGCATCAAGGTTGATGTTGCGTAGCGCGTACTCTTTAAAGCCATTTGCTAGCTTAAACTCAGCATCACCTTTGGCAGTAAATTTCTGCTGATTCGCTTCACCTTTGGCAGCGAAATCCGCTTTAGTCCAAGTATCAACTGCAAATTGAGACAGATTCAATGAAACGTCATACAGCTTAGTAAATGAACCCGCTTGCTTATCTTGTATTTCGACCGACGCATTAGAGACTGTAACTCCGGCCAAATTGATTGTCCAAGCCGAAGCGCCACCACTACTTTGAGGTGCTTCTTCTGTTGCAGGCTGCGAACTGCTTTCTGAAGTCGCGGGGGCCGCCGTCGTATCAACTTGAGCCGCTTGCGCTCGAGTTAGCGCATCAATGTTCTTGCTGCCATCAGGTAAGGTTTCTAACGAGAAAGCCGCGCCATCTAGCGTAATGTTGCCGATTTCAAGTTGTTGACTGAACAGTGGCATCACGGATACATCCACACCGACAGTATCCACCTTGAACATATTCAATTGTTCAAAGCCTTTCGGGTTACGAAGCTCGGTTTGACCTAGCTCGAAACCAATCGATGGGAAAAATTGCCAACTGATATCACCATCGATAACAAGGTCAAGACCAGTATGGGTTTTCGCTTGTTCAACAATAAGTGGTTTAAATTGGTTTGGGTTAACTAAAGTGACCAGTGCAATTAGAGCACCGAGAATAACAACCACTGGGATTGCTATGATTAGGAACAGTTTCTTCATCAGCATTATCCTTGCTTGGTGAGCACGCCTCTTCTGCTAAGGGTTAGCTCCAAGTATAAATGATCAGGTAAATATTTATGGCGACCATAAAAAGAAAGTGGCACTAAAAGTGCCACTTATCTCATAAAAAATAAAGTCTTAAGCGTCTTTTCAACGTTAAGCTTTCAAAAGTTTTGCAATATGAGCTTTTAACACATCGATCGCGATGCGGTTTTTACCACCACGTGGAACAATAATGTCTGCGTATTGCTTTGAAGGCTCGATAAACTGCATGAACATAGGACGAACCGTTTCTTGGTACTGCTTCAGCACAGAGTCCATAGTACGGCCGCGCTCTTCAACATCACGCTTAACACGGCGAAGCAGGCAGATATCCAGTGGCGTGTCCATAAATACCGTCGCATGCATCAAGTCACGCAAACGAGGGTCAGTAAGCAGCAAAATACCTTCAAGAATAATGACTTTCTTTGGTGTCATTGTCGTCGTGTTGTCAGTGCGGGTGTGTTCTGTGTAGCTGTACTCAGGTACTTCTACCGCTTGTCCCTTAACTAACTGCTCTAGATGCTCGCACAATAAATCATGATCTAGTGCGCTTGGGTGGTCGTAGTTGGTTTTTACTCGCTCGTCCATACTAAGATGGCCTTGGTCGTTGTAGTAGCAATCTTCCGTAATCACACCAATTTGATGATCGCCCACTTTTTCACGTAGTTCATTGTAAATAGTGCTCGCGATTAAACTTTTTCCAGAAGCAGACGCGCCAGCAATACCTACGATGACGCATTGATTATTATCAGACATTATTCTTGCACCCGATGATTTAGATTGGTGTCATATGCTAATACTAGCAGTGCCTTTCGAGGTGAGACCTGCGTATTAGTATAAATTTAGATAAACCGCCTGATTATAGGGAGTTCAGCCATCGGTTGCCAGTCGCGATTGCCTTGATTTACTTAAATGGAATAAAAGATTTCAGCGCAATCGATTACACTGAATAAGAATAAAAAAGAGCGCTCGTCAGGCGCTCTCATTGCAGTGCATAAAGGTGTTTATTCGACCATGGTAAACATAATCGAGTCGGGTTTAGTTTTCCCTCGCCAATACAATCTGGAACTAACCGCTTCTGCCAAGGCAAGATACTGCTGAGCATGTTCTGATTCTGGTCTCGCAGCAACCGTTGGGATGCCTTTATCGATATCTTCACGCATCTGAATATGAAGTGGAACTTGAGCCAGAAGGTCAAGACCATACTCACTGGCCATTTTCTCTGCGCCACCCGCACCAAAGATATGCTCTTTTTCACCACAATGACTGCAGATGTGATAACTCATGTTTTCTACAAGACCAACGACAGGCACATCAACCTTGTTAAACATTGCTGCACCTTTACGTGCATCAGCTAAAGCTAAGTCTTGAGGAGTCGTCACGATGACCGCTCCGGTTACCGGAACTTGCTGAGCCAGCGTCAGTTGAATATCACCAGTGCCCGGAGGCATATCAATCACTAGGTAATCTAACTCAGGCCACTCAGTTTCATTCAATAGTTGAGCAAGCGCCTTAGCTGCCATCGGTCCGCGCCAAATCGCCGCTTCATCTTTCGATACAAGGTAGCCGATAGAGTGAGTAAAAATCCCATGGGCCGCTATAGGCTGCATCCATTTGTTATCGCGAACTTCAGGTTGTGCATTGGTTTGGCCAAGCATCAGTGGCACTGAAGGACCATAAATATCAGCGTCCAATAGCCCGACTTTGGCTCCGGACTTTGACAAGGCCAGCGCTAAGTTGACCGATGTTGTCGACTTGCCGACCCCACCTTTTGCTGACGTCACCGCAATAACGTTCTTAACCCCTTTAACTGCTGCAGTAACATGGGTTTCGAGAGGTTTCGGGGCAACAACAATGTTGTACGAGAATGAAGCAACCTCACCTTTGTTTTGGGAAGCCTCAATCCAATCAGACAAATCCTGAGTTAACGTATTGGCTGCAAAAGGAATTTCAATAGTAAACTGATTGGCATCAACTGAAACAAAGTTCGCCGTAGACGCCCATTCAGGGGCTAGGCTTGGGTGCTCAAATTGATTTAACCAATTACAGAAATCTTGCTTTGAAGTGAACTGACGCATAGGTCCTCCTTGTGCATCTAATCCTAACACTCCACCAGCCGATACTGAACCCTGAAAAAACTGGGGTTTCCCATATTGGAAGCCTTGGAGTCATTGGTGGGATAAGGTAGTATTACTCTCTATTTTTTTATACATCATTAGAAGCGAATATTAAGTATGGCGACTGATCCAAGAAAACTACTGGTCACTTGTGCCCTTCCGTACGCTAACGGTTCGATTCACCTAGGTCACATGCTTGAACACATTCAAGCTGATATCTGGGTTCGCTACCAACGCCTACGTGGCAACACTGTAAACTTCATCTGTGCTGACGATGCTCACGGCACGCCAATCATGCTAAAAGCACAACAGATGGGAATTACGCCAGAAGAGATGATCGCTGCAGTAAGTGAAGAACACCAAAAAGACTTCGCTGGCTTCGATATTAGCTTCGATAACTACCACAGCACACACTCTGAAGAGAACCGCGAACTGGCTTCGCACATCTACCTTGAGCTTAAGAAAAACGGCTTCATTTCTAGCCGTACGATTTCTCAGCTGTTTGACCCTGAAAAAGAGATGTTCCTACCGGATCGTTTCGTAAAAGGTACCTGTCCTAAGTGTAAATCAGAAGACCAGTACGGAGACAACTGTGACAACTGTGGTGAAACGTACAGCCCAACTGAACTGATTGAACCTAAATCAGCGGTATCTGGCGCAACTCCAGTAATGAAAGACTCTGAGCACTTCTTCTTCGACCTGCCTCAGTTTGAAAGCATGCTACAAGAGTGGACTCGCTCTGGCTCGCTTCAGTCTGAAACTGCAAACAAGATGCAAGAGTGGTTTGAGTCAGGTCTTCAACAGTGGGATATCTCACGCGATGCACCTTACTTCGGCTTCGAAATCCCAGGTGAAAAAGACAAGTTCTTCTACGTATGGCTAGACGCACCAGTTGGCTACATGGCTTCATTCAAGAACCTATGTAACAAGACTGAAGGCCTAGACTTCGATGAGTACTGGAAAAAAGACAGCACAACTGAGCTTTACCACTTCATCGGTAAAGACATTGTCTACTTCCACTCACTGTTCTGGCCTGCAATGCTAGAAGGTTCTGGTTTCCGTAAGCCAAACAACGTATTCGTACACGGTTACGTAACAGTAAACGGCGCGAAGATGTCTAAGTCGAAAGGCACATTCATCAAAGCAGCGACATACCTAGATCACCTAGATCCAGAATGTCTACGTTACTACTACGCAGCGAAACTAAACAGTCGCATTGATGATCTAGACCTTAACCTTGAAGACTTCACTCAGCGCGTTAACGCTGATGTAGTAAACAAGATCGTTAATCTAGCCTCTCGTAACGCTGGCTTCATCACTAAGCGCTTTGAAGGCAAGCTATCTGCTGACTTCGCAGAAACTGAGCTATACAACGAGTTCACTGCGGCTGCAGATCGTATCGCAGAGCTTTACGAAACTCGTGAGTTTGGTCGTGCTATCCGTGAAATCACAGCACTAGCAGACAAAGCAAACCAATACGTTGATGAAAAAGCACCGTGGGTTGTAGCGAAAGAAGAAGGTAAAGACCAAGAGCTACAAGACATCTGTTCTGTTGGTATCAACCTATTCCGCGTTCTAATGACTTACCTTAAACCGGTAATGCCAGAGCTTGCTGCACGTACAGAAGCATTCCTAAACGAGGAACTAACTTGGGAAGGTATCGCTGCACCGCTAACTGGTCACGAAATCACTAAGTTCAAAGCATTGTTCAACCGCATCGATCCTAAGAAGGTTGAAGCTATGATTGAAGCTTCTAAAGAAGACGCAGCAGCAGAAGTTGCAGCAAAAGAGAAAGCAGAAGCTGAAAAGAACAAAGCGAGCCAAACAGAGCTAGACAAAGAACCAATCGCAGATGAGATTGAATTTGACGCGTTCGCAGCAGTGGATATGCGTATCGCACGTATCATCTCTTGTGAAGAAGTGCCAAAAGCAAACAAACTGCTTAAGTTCCAACTAGATATCGGTGGTGAAACTCGTCAGGTATTCTCAGGTATCAAGTCAGCATACAAACCTGAAGAGCTAGAAGGCAAGCTAACCGTAATGGTAGCGAACCTAAAACCTCGTAAGATGAAGTTTGGTATGTCTGAAGGCATGATCCTAGCAGCAGGCCCGGGTGGCAGCGACCTATGGATTCTTGAACCGCACGAAGGTGCACAGCCAGGCATGCGTGTAATGTAAAAAGCATTACGATTATCGAAAGCCCCGCTGATTCAGCGGGGCTTTTTTTGTGCCCTTCTTCACACTTTCAGTGCTATCTTGCACCAATTGAGTTCATTCCAGTGAACCAAAAAGCTATAAACAATTGAATTATATAGATATTATTTTTGGCACCAAACCTGCTCTACCACTTTATAGGTAAACTATAACAAGGAGTTGGTTATGTTTGTGCTCTTTTCAATCATCATTTCTTTTGTCGTGCTAGCGACTTTATTCTACTTTTCGAAAAAGCGACATTCAGGTTTAGAAAGAAAATTTGAGATTTTAATCCTGCTACGGCAGTTACTGTTACTGAGTCGTCAACATAGAGCAATCACCCATCAGGCGTTGACCAGCCACCACTTTGATATTCACCAAAGTCAGCTCGAAGAAAACTACGATGCCATGATGGAGCGCTCGAACGAACTCATCGCCAGTGCTCAGTTTGAAAACAAGCCTATGTACCGAATTCTTCAATTGAAGCTGAAAAAGCTCCACAAAGAATGGGATCAGAGAACTGTGGCCCGTAATCAGGTGATTCATGGTAAGACCATCAGACACTGTATGTTCTTAATGGATGAAATTGCTATCGCATGGTTAATCGAGTCGGGGCGAGAAGATATCAGTGATGAGTACCATATGAACTGGCAGCAGGTACTCGATAGTATGGAGGTCCTAACCCAACTAAGAATTTCGATTCAAGACCTCCACTATCCAGAAGGTATGCTGAGAGTGAAATACTATTGCGATAAAACTAGGCGCAAGCTCAATCAACTATCGCTGATTAGCCCGCTTTCAATTGCTTCCCCAATAAGCTCTAAGGCAATGCATGCGCTTTCAGAAATCAATGCTAGTGATGAAATTTTAATGACAAACGAAGAGCTTTATCAGCTTACGACAGATATTTCGCTGATCATTTCTCAAGTCTACGATCAGATGTTGTCAGATATGACGGAAAGTTTGTATCAACCATTACCGAAACTAGCCTTCAGCTAACCCCTAAGGCTAAGGTGAGACGCTCCACAACACCTTGGCCTTATCTCCAAGCTCATTATAGATTCACCAATACCGCTTCTCTGCTACGCGCTTCTTTCACTAGCCATCTAAACTTGTTAGTAGGCGAATTCTGTATTTTAGGAACTGAGATGAAAAGGATAGCCGTAACGCTGTGTAGTTTGCTCTTAGTTTTTTCTGTTGAAGCAGACAACAAGATAGTTCGATTTGCGGTAGGAGACTGGGCTCCTTACACAAGCTCCTCTGAAAACCCAAGAGAGAAAATCTCCGAGCGCATCGTCATTAGAGCGTACGAAATCCAAGGTTATGAAGTGATTCTAAGTTACTACCCTTGGTCTCGTTCTTTGAGGTTAGCAAAACAAGGCACGTACGACGGAACTTTCCCTTGGATGTTCAATGATGAAAGAGAACAGTCATTCCTATATTCAGACGCCATGTTTAGCCAAAAAGTCGTATTTTTCTCTCATAAAGAGGCAAACTTCTATTGGCAAACGCTGAGTGACTTAACGAACTTTCATATTGGTGCAACACAGGACTACCAAGCAACTCATATTTTAATAACAGCAGGTGTCGAGCCCACAATTGAAAATACCGAGGAAAGCAATTTCGATAAGCTCGCTAAGCATCGTATTGATGCCTATCCAACAGGCCTGATCCGCGGCAAATACCTCATAGAGAAGTTATTATCAAAAGAAGAAGCAAGGGCGATAAGCATTGGTGACAAGCCCTTAGTTGAAGACAATATGTACATAATTTTCTCACGTCAAGACATACAACGCAGTAGAAAGTTAAGCGAAGTCTTTTCTAGAGGGTTAAAAGCGTTAATTGAAAGTGGGGAGTATGAATCGATTATCTTTGATAGTAATCGAATAAATGGAGCAGAAGATTAAACATCTATTCAATAAAGATAAAGCTCCGTAAAGTACGGAGCTTTAAAAGGAAAACTAGCGAGCTTTCTTTACAGCATTTTACGTGCAGCTTCTACCACAACTTTGATAGAGCGCGCTTCTGTCTCTTTTAGTGTAGAGTGATCTGGAATCTCTTTCTGTGTACGGTTGATGATAACACCCGCTACACAGCCTGCTTTAAGACCTGAGCTCGCACACATTGTCAGTAGCGTTGCAGACTCCATTTCGAAGTTAAGAACACCCATGTCTTGCCACTCTTTCATTGAGCCTTGGAAGCGCTTAACAACACGACCAGAGAACGTATCGTAACGCTCCTGACCTGGGTAGAAAGTGTCACTTGATGCTGTAACACCCATGTGAACCGCGGCGCCAGACTCTTCTACAGCTGCTTTCATTGCTGTTGCAACTTCAAAATCAGCGACTGCTGGGAACTCCATAGGAGCAAAGTGTAGGCTTGCGCCATCTAAACGAACCGAACCTGTTGATACGATCATATCACCCACGTTTACGTGTGGTTGAATCGCACCTGTTGTACCAACACGTAGGAAAGTACGAACACCAAGCTGCGCTAACTCTTCAACAGCAATTGACGTAGAAGGGCCGCCGATACCTGTTGAACAAACAACAACTGGTTTGCCGTCTAGTTCAGCACGGTAAAGCGTGTATTCGCGGTGACTTGCTAGGAATACTGGGTTTTCCATTTCTTCTGCAATCTTTTGTACACGCGCAGGGTCACCTGGAATGATCGCTAGTGTTGCGCCAGCAAGATCAGATTCAGTAACACCAAGGTGGAATACAGCTTGAGACATAGGGGGCTCCTTATTGTGGCGTAGTTGGGTTGCACATTAAACAACCGATACGCTCTATAAAATTCATCGGGTACAGGACATACTCTAGCGAACTCCTTGAAGCATTAGAGTGATCATCTTCACAACAACAACCGCAACAAACACCACCATTGCACATAAAAACGGTTTACATCACACTTTTACGCAATATCAAATCATTGGTTGCATAAAAAATAGCCCCTACATCAACAATGCAGGGGCTCTTTGCCGGGGAGATTTATCTAGTCTTGCTTTGACTTAAATTTCAGCAGCCTTAATGCATTAAGAGTCACGATAGCAGTCGCGCCACTATCAGCCAGCACCGCAACCCAAAGTCCAGTGATACCTAACAAACTCGTTACCAAGAACACGCCTTTCAAGCCAAGCGCGAGAGCAATATTCTGGCGAATGTTGTTCAAGGTAGCCCGAGAAAGCTCAATCATTCCAGCTAGTTCAATTAGGCGGTTGTGGGTAATCGCTGCATCAGCGGTTTCTAACGCGACGTCAGTACCTCCTCCCATCGCAATACCAATACTTGAGGCTTTCATTGCAGGGGCATCATTGATGCCATCACCGACCATCGCAACATTACCGTTTGCAGAAAGTTGCTCGACATAGCTGACTTTATCTTGAGGAAGCAGACTTGCCTTATAATCGATGCCAATCATAGAACTGATGGCTAACGCGCTACGCGGATTATCTCCAGTGAGCATAATTGAGTGAATACCCAAATCATTCAGCGCTTTCACTGCTTTGGCAGAATCATCACGCAGAGTATCTTGCCACGCGACCAAACCAATAGCTTTGCGCTTCGCCTCGATAGCAACTACAACCGTCTTTCCTTGACCTTCTAGTTGCTCAATCGTCTCAACCAAAGTGCTAGGTAACGTGATATCCACTTTACTTGGTGCACTCACCTGATACTCAACACCTGATACCACACCGCGCACACCACTCCCGACCAGAGCTTGCTTGTCTTCTGCCTCAACAATCTCTAACTCGAGTTGTTTGGCTTTGTTTACTAGCGATACCGCCAGTGGATGGCTTGACCCCACTTCAATTGCGGCAACTTTTTCTAATAGCGACTGCTCGGTCCAACCCTCTAATGCAACAATATCCGTTACTTCGGGTTTGCCTTTGGTTAGCGTTCCTGTTTTATCAAATGCAATGGTTTCAACGCGACCTAACTGTTCTAACGCTGCACCGCCTTTAATCAAAGCTCCTCGACGAGCGGCGGCGGCTAAGCCAGAAGTGATTGCGGCTGGCGTAGAGATCACTAATGCACAAGGACAAGCAATCAGAAGCAGTGCCAACCCACGATAAACCCAAGTTTCCCAAGGCTGAGCAAATAACAATGGTGGCGTAATGATCACTAATAGTGACACCAGCATCATCAACGGCGTATACCAGCGGCTAAACTTATCCAGAAAACGCTCTAATGGTGCTTTACGAGATTCTGCTTCTTCGATCAAATGGAGAATACGATCGATGGCATTCTCGCCCTGCTTTGAAGTAATGGTGAATCTCACCACTTTATCAACCGCCACCGCGCCTGCCATGACTGAGTCACCTTGATAGCGTTCAACAGGTATCGACTCACCAGTGAGTGCACTTTCATCAAAGCTCGCTACGTCACCGATAAGCTTACCGTCAGCAGGCAATCGTGCACCCGGTGAGACTTCAATTACATCACCAGGGTGTAGTTCACTTGCCGAGACTTCAATGCGCTGACCATTAACGATTTTAATCGCATTTTCAGGAACCAACTCCATTAATGCTTGGACACCACTACGGGCACGTGAAGCAGCAAAGGCTTCTAGCCGTTCACCAATGAGGAACAATAGCAACACCATCGCCGCCTCTACGGTTTCTCCCAAATAGAGCGCCCCAAGTGCGGCAACACTCATCAAGGTTTCTATCGCAAAAGGCGTCCCTGAACGTGCAAGGCTGATGGCTTTTTTACCTATCGGGTATAGTCCCGCCAAGCAGGTAATAACAAACATCCATTCACTAATTTGTGGAAGTGCTGGTTTAATTGCCGCAGCGATCGCCATAGCAGAAGCAATAGCGATAATCTGCGCGTTCTGCTCAAGCACAGACTTCCAACCTGTGGATACTTGTTTTGAAGACTTTGAGTTCGGACTGGTAAAGGTAAATCCAGTATCAAGGATGGTTTGTTCGACTAGCTGGGCAACACCGACGTTATCCGAAGTAATAATGAGTTTTTCGGTCGCAAAAAGGACTTTAGCCTCAACGATGCCATCGACTCGATTAACGGCTGTTTCTACTTTTCGAGCACAGGCTGGACAATCCATCCCCTCAATTTTCCAACTCTGGGTGTAACGCGCAGAGGAACTGGGCTCACCCTCTTCGTCAGCTGGGTCTGCACCACTGCTGCAGCTGTTTGAACTACAACAACTCGACTCGGCACTGGCAACCTCTGCCATTTTAATGGTTGAAATCTTAGGACTAGCGCAAGAGCCTGATTGAGAGGGGTTAGCCGCAACTTTGTCTGAGCGGCATGCTTGATGTTTAGTGCACATATGTTTATCTCCATTCACTGTACACTATGAGTGTAAACCTTGGAGCCTACTCCAAGGTCAAACTTTTTCTGCCGTTTGTTGCGAAATTTCTGTTGTTGCAGCAACGTCATCTATTAAAACCGCATCATGACTACAGAAGGGCTGACTGTTTACACTGGTAATCGAAGGATCTGAAGCTTCATGTTCAAGGCAGGTTGAGCGCATCAAGTCCGAAATATGTTTACGCAGCACAACGATCGCAATCAAACCAAACACTACAGTGCCAATTGCCTGACCGTAAAGCACCCCAAGAGCACCAAACCAGAACGCCCCCAGATGGACAAAGGGTAGAGTTCCCAGCGTCGCTTTGCCTAAGTTCAGGGCCGTTGAGTACAGCGGCTTGCCTAGATTGTTGAACGAGGTATTAGCAACGAACTGTGCGCCGTTGAAAATAAAGCTCACCGCAACATAGGTACAAAACGCCGCAACAATAACTTGCGCATCTCCGTTTAGACTGAACATACGAATAATCAAATCTTGAGCGAAGTAGAGAATGATACAAACAACGATGGTGTAAAGAGTAGTGACAATTAAAGAGTTATTGAGTGTCTCTTTAACTCGATCCATACGCTCAGCGCCGTAGTTTTGACCGATAATCGGCCCAACCGCCCCTGAAAGCGCAAAAATTACCGCAAAACAGACTGGTGTCAGTCGACCTATCACGGCAAACCCAGCAACATAGTTCTCACCGAATTGGGCAATAGCTGAGGTAACAATCGCATTACCAATTGGCGTTGCAATATTGGTGATAATTGCGGGTATCGCAATGGCAATAATAATTTTCAGGTTGCTTAACCACACTTTGTAGTTAAATCTCGCTGCGAGTTTGTGTACACGGATAAGTGGGTAGATTGAGAAAAACAGCACAGTACAGCGAGCAAATACAGACGCAAGTGCCGCACCTTCTACATTCCAACCAAAACCGAAGATGAATATCGGGTCTAGAATCGCATTAACAATACCACCTGCCAGTGTTGCCCACATCGACCGTTTCGCATCGCCCGCCGCACGTAACCCCGCCCCCGCAGCCATAGCCACTGCGATAACAGGACCGCTAGGTAATATGATTCTTAAGTAGGCTTCCGCTCTCTCCGCAGCGATCCCATGAGCACCTATGGCTTGAAGCAACTCTGGAATATAGGCAAACATCACCGCTGCGACTATCACACTGATCGTCACCGCAGTGAACATAATACTTGTGCTCAGTTCACGCGCATGTTGCCGCTGCTTGGCACCAATTGCTTTAGACACCAGCGCCCCCATCGCAATGGAAGTACCGATCGAGATGGAGGTTGAAAAGAAAACTAACGTTCCTGCAAAGCCTACCGCAGCGGCGAGTTCAACCTGACCCAACATACTGATAAACAACATGTCGATAAGGTCGACCACAAATAGTGCCATTAGGCCAACCGACCCTGCCCCCGACATAACCAAAATATGTCGCATGGTTGATCCTTCAACAAATTTGGCACTTTGGTCAGACATTCAGCTCTCCTGTTAGGCTTTGCGCTTAGCAACAAAAAAGAAGAGGTGCAAATGAGCACCTCTTACCTATTTAGTGGATCAATATGTTACACCGGATGTTTAAAGCAATCTTCGATATTTTTACCAATAGCACGTAAAACATCTCTACGTGTGATGATTCCTACTAGTTTACCGGAGTCAATCACAGGATAAACTTTTGGTCGGCCTACTTTCATCATCTCTGCAAGTTCAATAATCGAGGTCTCTGAGGTAACCGACAGCACTTCTGGGTGCATACAGTCTGAGACGATATGGGTGTCTTGGCAGTAATAGCTGACCTTGAGGAGCTTATCGAGTAAGTCCTGACCAGAGAGGAAACCAATCACTTCCTTTTTGTCGTTGAGAACCGGACCGCCCAAGTATTTTGAGTTCATAACCTTTTCTAGAGCGGCACTGAGCGACATCTCCGGCGTGAAGGTTACCGCTTGCAATGTCATATAGTCTTTTACTTTCAATGATTCCATCTGTGTCTCCTTAACGTGCAAGCTTCGCTGCATATATTGTAATTGTTGTCTAATTTCTTGATTTTACTAAATGGAAAACAACAATTTTTACAATAGGTGCTGACTATCACGTTTCACAAACCGCCACTATTCGCATTGCGCCTTAGCATCACGATTAGCCAACCAGCTACTAAACAATGAAACACCAAAAGGCACACAGTAGGTCAGACAAGCCTTCAGCCAGTTAAAGCTCGATGTTCCAAAAATCGCGTCATATTGATTAATGATATTGAGCAAGGTTCCCACCACCAAAGCAATGATGAAGGCTCTTTTAAACACAATCGAATTCATCTTTCATCCTTTAGTGACATGCGTTCCAAGATTAACTGTCTAAACTATAAGTAGCTGCATCATAAAATACATGGGGGATAAGACGTGCACTCTACATTTTCTGCTCAGATCGCCAATAATCCCGATATGATGCACGTTGTGTTTGAATCACTCCCAGAACCGACATTTCTTATCGACAAATCAGGTACCTACGTTGAAGCTTGGGGAGGGAGAGACAAAAGACGTCATCATGACCCTGCCGCGGTGGTTGGCCTCAATCAATATCAAGTGTTACCCGCTGACAAAGCTATTTGGTTTAGCCAAGTCATCGTTGACGTCATTGACAGCCAAACTGCATCCGAGCTTGAGTACAGTTTAGACCCAAAAGATCTGCGCTGCTTTGATGGCGTTGAAGGACCTCAACAGCTTCAACATTTTAGTGCGCTTGTGATCCCATTACCCAATACGTCGCTTGTACTGTGGACGGTGAGAAACATCACTGAATATAAAAGGGCTTTAGATAAGCTGGCTCTCCAGCAGCTAGAGCTCGAAAAGCTGACTTACATCGACCACCTCACCCAAATGTATAACCGCTACGCATTGGACGTGCTTCTGCCAGAAGCGATTGAACTGGCAAAACTGAAATTGATTGGTTCAGCAGTACTGATGATCGATATCGACTGTTTTAAGCAGTACAACGACAGTTATGGTCACTTGAAAGGTGATAAAGCACTCGAAACATTGAGCAACGCAATTCGCGCTTGGGCAAAAAATGATGACCTTTGCTTCCGTTACGGTGGGGATGAGTTTTTGGTATTTATGCCTAATGTTACCGAATCAGGAAGCATCGAACGGGCAGAGTTACTGCAAGAGGTGGTAAAGCAGCTGGCAATCCCTCACCCTTCATCATCCGTCGGTAACAACTTTTCGATTACAATTGGCATTCAACACTGCCATATAGTGCCGCAAAATATGGACGCAGAAAGATTTATTTCGATAGCAGACAAAGCACTCTTCTACGCTAAAGGGCGTCAGCGTGGCTCAATTCATCAATTAACCGACAATAAAAAAAGCTCCTGTTGATAGGAGCTTTACATTTGAACTTGTTTAAGGTTCCTGTTGCCAGCGCTCTGCGGCTTTCGCATCTGAATCTCTCGAATCCACCCAACGGGTTGATTCTGTCGTTCGCTCTTTTTTCCAGAATGGTGCTTTGGTCTTAAGGTAATCCATCACGAATTCACACGCTTCAAACGCCGCACCTCGGTGAGCACTTGAAACACCAACGAAAACTATCTGATCGCCAATATCTAAATCACCGACACGGTGAATGACTCGAATATTGAGAAGCGGCCAACGCTGCTGAGCTTCGTCACAAATTTCACCAAGAGCCTTCTCTGTCATACCTGGGTAATGTTCAAGAGATAGACCAGTGACGTTATCACCTAGGTTCATATCACGTACTTTACCAGTAAAAGTGACAACAGCCCCTGCTGACGTGCCTTGCGCAAGAGCCTCATACTCACTGCCAACAGAAAAATCTTCAAATTGAACTGAAACGCGATTGTCCATGACTACCCCCCAGTTACCGGCGGGAAAAACGCCACTTCGTCACCTGACTGAATTGGGTGCTCAAGAGGAACAATCGATTGGTTCACCGCTGCCAGTAATTTGCCTGGCTCTAAAGCAAGATCCCACTTACCTTCTTGCTCTACCAAGTGACTACGCAATTCTTCTACCGTAGAGAAGTTACCTTCAAGCTGGAGTTCATCCATCCCTACTAATTCACGAGTTTGAGCGAAAAATAGAACCTTAATCATGACTCCACCTTAAAGTGTCCAGATTTACCACCCGTTTTTTCTAGTAAACGGACTTGTCCAATCACCATATCTTTCTGTACCGCTTTACACATATCATAAATGGTTAACGCAGCAACAGAAGCGGCAGTCAGGGCTTCCATTTCAACCCCTGTCTTACCCGCTAACTTACACACAGACTCAATACGAACCATATTTTCAGCTTCGATCGCTTCTAGCTGCACTTCAACTTTTGACAGCAGTAATGGGTGACACAGTGGAATTAAATCCCAAGTTTTCTTCGCTGCTTGAATACCGGCAATGCGCGCGGTCGCAAACACGTCACCTTTATGGTGAGAGCCAGACACGATCAATTGCAAAGTCTCAGGTGCCATATGCACAAAAGCTTCAGCGCGAGCTTCGCGCACCGTCTCTGCTTTGGCCGATACATCAACCATGTTTGCTTCACCAGAAGCGTTGATATGAGTGAATTCGCTCATTAACTGCTCCTAAGATTAAACCGCTAGGTGAGGCATAAAGTTACATGGGCGGTGGCTTGCATCAAGTTGTTGCTTGATGATCTTTGTCCAACCAGTACGGCACGCGCCCGTAGAACCCGGCATAGCAAAAATCACAGTATGGTTAGCAAAACCCGCGATAGCGCGAGATTGAATGGTAGAAGTACCAATCTCTTCATAAGAGACCATGCGGAAAAGCTCACCAAAACCTTCGACTTCTTTGTCAAATAGAGGTTTTAGCGCTTCAGGCGTGCTATCACGAGAAGTAAAACCTGTACCGCCAGTAATCATTACAGCTTGCACATTTTCATCCGCAATCCACTGAGAGACGATAGCGCGAATCTTGTACATATCATCAATAACAATCTTCTTATCGACAATGTTATGACCCGCTTCTTTTGCATTCTCAACTAGGTAGCCACCTGAAGTATCGTTTTCTTCAGTGCGCGTGTCAGAAACGGTTAGAACTGCGATATTTGCTGGTTGAAATTTGCTTTCTGCGTGACCCATTTGTTCACCTATAGTTTTGTCAAAGTCAGTTCATGCTCACTCATACGTGAACACGAAGTTTGATTAATGAAATGTATCAGCCGCCGATCGAGGCCAAGTGCGGAGTCATGCCAGAGTTTCCATCATGGAGGAAATGGCTCACCGACTTGGTCTGCAGCTGCTGTTGAATTCTTTCGATTAGTTCTGGTTCTTGAGCGTCTTGTTGAAGTAAATCGCGTAACTCAACGCCATGATCACCAAACAGACATAAGTGAAGCTTACCTTTAGCGGATACACGCAAGCGGTTACAGCTTTCACAAAAGTCTTTTTCATACGGCATGATCAAACCGATCTCACCTTGATAATCAGGATGGACAAAAACCTGAGCAGGACCGTCGTTCTTATCTCGCACTTTGAGTAGCCAGCCATTGGCTATCAACTGATTGCGAATCGCGACACCGGAAACATGGTGACGTTGGAACAGTTCATCCATTTCCCCGGTTTGCATCAGCTCGATAAAGCGAAGTTGGATTGGACGGTCTTTAATCCAGTTTAGAAAGGCGGGTAACTCGTGCGCATTCAGATCCTTCATCAATACAACATTGACTTTGACCTGGTCGTAACCCACCTCAAAAGCGCGGTCGATGCCCGCCATCACTTGAGTAAATTTATTTTCACCTGTGATTTGATGGAACATGCGAGGATCTAAGCTATCAACGCTGACATTAATATGTGTCAGCCCCGCCTCTTTCCAATCAGCGACTTGCTTTTCCATTCGATAACCGTTGGTTGTCGTCGCCACTTTGCGAATGCCCTGCGTTGAAGCCACGGTATGAATAATATCGTTGAAGTCTTTGCGTAGGCTCGGCTCTCCACCAGTAATTCGTACCTTTGAGGTACCGCAATCGGCAAACGCCCTAACGACACGCTTTATCTCAGGAAGAGCTAAAAAAGACGAGTTTTTTTGCCCGGAAGGCTTATAGCCATCAGGCAGACAATATGTGCATTTGAAGTTACAGACATCTGTAACGGAAAGTCGCAAGTAATAAAACTTACGATGGAATCTATCTTCGAATTGTTGCGCCACGGAACACCTTTCCAAACACGGGAGGCATAATCATTTCCAAGTATGCCCTTGTGACAACATGTCACTGGCTCAATAGGCTTATCACTTTGGACTTAGCTTATAGAGCTCGGAGTTATGGCAACTACCTATCATTTTCGGTAGTGCTGATAAATAAAATACTTAATAATTGTGTGTGATTCTACCCTCAAATTGAAAAAATCGTGCTTGGAGCCCAATTTACCCAATATTGAGTATTGGTTGTTAATGCAATAATCTAAATTGTAGTTGGTTATGAATAAAAAGAAGCTCAGCATGACAATTTACGCTAGCAATAAAGTGGTCGCTGTCGGTGGAGGCCACGGCCTTGGACGTATGCTCGCGGCACTCAAAGATTTTGGCTCAAACGCAACGGGGATTGTTGCCACCACAGATAACGGCGGCTCCACCGGTCGCATTCGCCATTGCCAAGGAGGCATTGCATGGGGTGATACGCGCAACTGTATCAACCAGCTTATCACTGACCCTTCCATCAGTTCGATGATGTTTGAGTACCGCTTCAAAGGTGCCGGTGAACTTGATGGACACAATCTAGGTAACTTGATGCTCACGGCTCTCGACAACCTTTCTGTCCGCCCTCTAGATGCCACAAACCTGATTCGAAATATGCTTAAGGTCGATGTCAATATCATCCCTATGTCTGAACACCCTTCTGATTTGAAAGCACTCGCACCAGATGGACGTTGGGTCACGGGCGAGACCAGTGTTGATGAAATGCCAGAAAAGCTGATTCGACTCGATCTTGAGCCCGAGGTCCCTGCGACCAAAGAAGGTGTACAGGCTATTGAAGAAGCTGACGCGATTATTCTTGGTCCGGGCAGTTTCCTAACCAGTATTATGCCGCCACTGCTGCTACCTGAAGTAGGACGAGCGATTGCAAATAACCGCAAAGCAAAGCTGGTGTTTGTCGAAAACCTTTCCCCAGAGTACGGGCCTGCTGGACATATGACATTACAAGAAAAATTGGAATGGTGTGAACGTTCTTGTCAAGGACGCAAAATAGATGTGGTTTTAGGTGAAGAGCCTCACCCAGAGTTAGAAGGTTGGAATTGTGTGACAACACCGTTAGCTTCACCCAATCGCGACTGGCGTCACGATAGGGCTAAGCTGCAACAGGCCATCGAATGGTTACTGGTTGAATAACTGCTGATATCTCTGCTGGGTTTCACTCAGTAGAGATAACATTTGTTGCTTATTGCTTTCTGACTCAAGGGAAGTACCAGATTTAGCACTAGAGTCTACCTCTACCGAATACGCGCGAAGTGCTTCTGCGCCAAAACTCGCTGCACTGCTTTTTAACGCATGACTTATCTCTTTTAAGTATTGCTCTTGCTCTTGTCCTTCGATTTGCGACAGCTTATTGATATACATTTGCAACTCGTTCAAAAATATTTCAAGCAAAACAGGTACATTTTCCGCGCCAATTTCGCTAGCGAGTCGGTCGATTTTGCTTTGATCTAAGATGTCCACTATTGTACTTCCTTGGCATTCCACGCTTGTAGTTTTCTGTAAATCGTTGATGGGCTTACATCCAAATAGCCGGCAGCTTTAGGGATGTTACCATCACACGCTTTAATGGCTTGTTCTATGGCATTTTTTTCTGTCAGCCACAGAGGAAATATATCTTGTACCGATACTGTTTCGTTTTGCGGCCGAGTCACTCTAATTTCATTTTTTGATGGCTGATTGAGCGGAGGTGGCAGCATGGCTAAATCAATCTCACGGCCATTATTCAACACAACCACATTGCGTAATACGTTTTGCAATTGACGCACATTACCAGGCCATTCGTAGCGCGAGAATCGATCAACGACTTCTGGTGCTAAACGGACAAAATCTTTACCCTCTTCCTTGGACATGAAACCCAGTAGTGAGTAGGCAATCTCGATGATATCGTCGCCACGCTCACGTAGAGGTGGCAAATGCAGAGGAATAACATACAAGCGATAATACAAATCTTCTCGAAAACGCCCTTCTTCCACTTCTTTCCATGGATCTTTATTGGTCGCGCAAACAAATCGCACATCCACGTTCTTCATCTTAGAAGAACCCACTTTTTGGAAAGTACCCGTTTGGATGAAACGGAGTAACTTGGTTTGTAGATCCAAGTCCATCTCACACAGCTCATCAAGGAAAAGTGTTCCACCGTCGGCCAGTTCAGCAGCACCTTGTCGATCGGTCGCCGCTCCTGTGAAAGCACCTTTAACGTGACCAAATAGCTCACTTTCAATCAGATCTTTCGGGATTGCAGCACAGTTGATGGCAATAAACGGTTTATCACCACGTTTACTGGTAGCATGAATCGCTTCAGCACAAACCTCTTTACCCGTACCACTTTCTCCAGTGATAAAGATACTGGCTTTACTGGTCGCTGCAGAGTCAATAGTCCTGTAAACCGCTTGCATCGTTTGACTACTACCGATAAAGCCTTGATAGCCCTGACTACCTGAATTGTCTCCGTCGTTTTTAAGCTTATTCGCTTTACGCAAAGCGTTGTTAACCGTTACACGGAGTCGGTCTGCTTCACAGGGTTTAATTAGGAAGTCTTGCGCGCCATGACGCATTGCTTCAACGGCGGTATCAATAGAACCATGCGCGGTCATAAAGATGACCGGCACATCCGGGTTCTTTTCTTTCACCGCGTGCAAAACATCCATACCTGTCATATCAGGTAACCGAAGGTCGAGCAGGATTAGATCGGGGGTTCTGAAATTGAGACTATCAATGGCATCACGACCGGTGCCAACGATGTTGATATCGATTTGTAGAGGAGTGAGATAAGAACGATACAGCGCCGCGACAGAGGCGGTATCTTCAACCATCAACAAATACTTTGAGTTTTTTGCTTGTGTATTATATTGCATAACCTAGCCAAGGCATTCTTCGCATTTATATAAATAATCGCATTGCGCTTTGCATTATGCAATTTAAAACACAAAATAGTCCTGAATAGGGTGATGAATGACGCATTTTGAGGCCAATTTAGTTTGGCATGCTATATGCTAAATCTACATTGACCCTCATGGGTCACCTAGCCAACTGACGTTGTTAGTGAACTTAGTATTCACAAATTACAGCCAGTAGAACTAAGTTTCTACTGGCTATTTTTTCGCCTTAAATTCGTGTTAGCTATTAACAATAAACTGTTTGCGAAGCTTATCTATCTCATCCCTTTTCTGTGCTGCAAGTTCAAATTCTAAGTCTTGAGCATGTTGATACATCTGCGCTTCTAGCTTACTAATCTCTTTATCAAGTTGTTGAGGTGTCATCACATCGTAGCTCTGCGAAGGCTCAGCCACTTTAGACAATGGCACTGTCTTACTAACGCGTTGCTTCTTACTCTTAGTAATGTCACCTAGCTCCATAATGTCTTTAACATTGCGCTTTAGAGCCTGAGGCTCGATGCCCATCTTCTCGTTGTAAGCTTGTTGTTTTTCGCGACGTCGGTTGGTCTCTCCCATCGCCTTGTCCATCGATTTGGTGATACTGTCCGCGTAAAGAATCGCTTTACCCTCCACATTACGTGCGGCACGACCAATCGTCTGGATGAGTGAACGCTCCGAACGCAAGAAACCTTCTTTATCAGCATCCAAAATCGCTACTAAGGAGACTTCTGGCATATCTAAACCTTCACGGAGTAAGTTGATCCCCACCAGCACATCAAACTCTCCAAGACGCAAGTCGCGAATGATCTCAACCCTTTCCACCGTATCAATATCTGAGTGAAGATAGCGAACCTTTACGTCGTGCTCAGTGAGATATTCAGTTAGATCCTCCGCCATTCTCTTGGTCAGAGTGGTCACTAAAACCCGCTCATCTTTCGCGGCACGAATTCGAATTTCTGAGAGCAGGTCATCTACCTGTGTCGCAACCGGACGTACTTCAAGCTGAGGATCGAGTAAGCCTGTAGGACGAACAACCTGATCAGCGATCTCACCATCAGACTTCTCTAGCTCATAATTACCTGGCGTTGCAGAGACAAATATCGTCTGAGGCGAAATAGATTCGAACTCTTCAAACTTCATAGGTCGATTGTCGAGTGCCGACGGTAGGCGGAAACCAAACTCCACTAGCGTCTCTTTCCGAGATCGATCTCCTTTGTACATTGCGCCGATCTGAGGCACGGTGACATGGGATTCATCAATGATCAGCAAACCATCGTGAGGCAAGTAATCAAACAGGGTTGGTGGCGGCTCACCCTCACTACGACCACTTAGATAGCGTGAGTAGTTTTCGATACCTGAACAAAATCCCAGCTCGTTCATCATCTCAATATCAAACTGAGTACGCTGAGAGATACGCTGCTCTTCGAGCAGTTTGTTGTTATCAAGTAAGTGCTTCTTGCGCCCCTCAAGCTCCACTTTAATGTGCTCTATCGCATCAAGAATTCGCTCTCTCGGTGTGACATAGTGGGTTTTGGGATAAATCGTGTAACGTGCCAAGTCACGCTGTTTGACGGCCCCTGTCAGTGGGTCAAACACACTAATACAATCAATCTCATCATCAAACATCTCGATACGCACCGCATCTTGATCGGATTCAGCCGGAAAGATATCAATCACTTCACCACGTACACGGAACTGACCGCGCTCAAATGCGACATCATTGCGGCTATATTGAAGCTCAGCAAGACGACGCAATATATCACGCTGGTCCATCACATCACCGCGGCGGATATGTAACATCATTTGCAGATAGGATTCAGGGTCACCCAAACCATAAATCGCCGACACGGAAGCAACAATAATCGCATCTTTTCGTTCTAATAGGGCTTTGGTCGCAGAGAGACGCATCTGCTCAATATGCGCGTTAACGGAAGCATCTTTCTCGATAAAGGTATCGGTTGTTGGCACATAAGCTTCAGGTTGGTAGTAATCGTAATAAGAGACGAAGTATTCAACGGCATTGTTAGGAAAGAAAGATTTCATTTCACCGTAAAGCTGAGCCGCTAACGTTTTGTTTGGAGCAAGCAAAATGGCTGGGCGCTGAGCGCTGGCTATCACATTGGCAAGCGTAAAAGTTTTTCCTGAGCCAGTTACACCAAGTAATGTTTGGTGCGCTAAACCAGAATCAAGGCCTTCAAGCAATTGCTCAATAGCGGTGGGCTGATCGCCAGAAGGCTTATAATCAGACACTAAATCAAAAACTTTGCTCATACTTCATCTCTGTCTAGTCATAAGGTTTAGTCACTATTGTGGCTGTATATAT
>NZ_JCBDHG010000017.1:0-267432 GCF_059834185.1 Vibrio sp. R10-SG3-ISO10 | reverse complement strand
GCTGGTTAGTTTTGACAAAGCCGCTCGGGAGAGCGGCTTTATAATGGATTAGATTAGAAGAGATCTATAGATGTTTCATCCAAGAACATATTAGGTTTTATGTCTTTGACACGCTCAATTACTTGGCGGTCTAGTTTAGCTTGCTCTTCTGGTGTAATCAGTACTCGCATTACAGCATTACCCTCTTCATCAGATATAGGATAACCATAATCATCAACAACATTTTCTTGGGTGATCCTATTAGCAGGGTCTTCATCCCCTCCTAAGGCTCCTGACAACCTGTTGTAATAGTAAGCTTTCTTCACATCGGGCTCAATGTTCTTTCGACCTAAACTATATGTAAAATATTGTGTTTGAGCTGCCTTTGCATAACCTAGGTCGATAGCTTTATCTACCCATTCATCAGCTAGTTCAAGGTTACTCTCAACTAAGTTGTAATAAAGGTCTACCATAGCAGGAGCATATCCTTTTTTCGCAGCCATAATTAGATATTTGACTCTCTCTTCTTGTGACTCCCAAGCAACATTCGAAAACAAAAATCTATAACCGCCAGCAGGAATAGCTTTAGAATAAATTTCTCGATACTTCGTATATCTATAAATTGGGACGACTTCCCACCAAGGCTTACCTCTTAGTACCAATTGATACATTGCTTTGCCATTGCCCTTCTGGGCTTGGTCTTGCCAAATTGGCAATGCTCGAGCCGCCCAACTCTCATCACATTGCCAGCCAAGATACTTACATGGACTATTTCCATTACCGGCCAAAACATCCATCGCCCATGGGTCTCCCATTTCAGCAGCTTTGAGAAAGGTAGATCCAGCTTCAAATTGTTGACGATTTCTATACTGAGTTACTGCTAACCAAAAAGTAGCTGAGGCACTTCCACGCTCAGACTCTTTTTCTAGAATTGGTAGGGCCTTAGAATATTCTTTTTGATTAAACAACTTGATTGCTTGTTCAACCTGAGAATTAGCACCTACTACGGTACTACATAGCATCAAGCCAATAAACGATAGTATCTTCTTCATTTTATTTCTCTGGTAACTCTGGTAACCAACTTACGAGGCGGTAGCCTTCCTTTTCAAGTTCAGATAATTCATTCAAGGTAGCCGCCATATAAACAATTTTACGTCTTCCCTTTCGGCTTGACGCAAAATCTACCTTCTCTAATAAACGATACCTTGTCGTTAATCTCAAAATGTTTTTTTTGAACAGATTGTAATCTTTACGCACCGAATCCATATATTGTTCTGGGTTTGAGTTGTTTGGATCTTGATATTCATCCGATAGAGCTCCAACAAAAAATCTTCGAATCATTAATAGATTATCCGCATAGCGGCGCCACTGTTCGGTTTTATCAAGTTCAGTGGGCTTTTTTAGGTACATACGCTGCACGGCATTTTCAAATTTATTTATTTGTGTTTTACTGGCAGTTGGGCCACCTAACCACTCTAAAATCTTAATGATTGCCAAACGCTGGTTTTGATTGCGATAGGCTGCTATGTTTTGTCGCTCAGCTAAACTCTCTCCCCAACCAATACTTGGTATTGGATTATAGTTTACCAGCACCGTCAAAAGTTTAGCCAACACCTCAGCAGTCAGGCTGCTAATCCACGCTTGATTTTCCTTTTGGTGTTCCTTTGAAATCAAGAAATTTGCAACAAAGTAGGCATTTTCTTCGTCAGTTGCCTGCTTCTCCATATTATTAATGACGTTAAATGGCAGCATCAATACCTGACCAATGGTTAAACCAAACGCAGCCGCAACTGTGAGTACTCGATTGAACGCCTCAAAACTGTTGACTTCACCGGACTCATCGAAAAACTCGAACCTTTGGAATCCATCCTTTTTGGTAATGGCAAGTAACGCGGCAAAGAAATCATCCGCTGCTTGTGGATTGAGTTCTGTTGCAAACTTCCCCCCAAAACCAATACCAGAAGTGGCTGCCACCGCCGTAATAAAAACAAAACGACCTCGAGAGAAAGTACACTGGAATATGCCATCATACCCAATACCTACAGAGACTTTAAAGCCAGAGCTTACTTTAAAAAGGTTTTGTTTTGCTGTTTTTTGATCTTTTTTCCAATCTAACTTACAGCTCAATACACCACCAGCTTCAACTCCTGCAAACGCTTTTGCGTCACCAGTAAAGCCAGCAGCAAGTGCGTTTTCAGTGACTCCACCGTTACTGTTGACTTTAACGTTATACTGGGTGTAGTCACTCCTGTTTGGTACTGCCCCCTTGATGCCAAGCGGCCCGATATCTTGTTCTTCTGAGGTACTCTCCATATTCCCAATATGAACTTGTGTCCCCAATTTTAAAGTGGCGGCTAATACGCCATTTACTTTCCCTTCAATTTCCAGCACAGTTGAACCCACATTTTCAATATGGCGTTTTTCGCTTTCTCTTTTTCGGTAAGGAATATCAAGTTGCATTTCACCACTAGCGGGGAGCCTGACCTTTATTTTTTGTTCAGTGCTTGCCAATACAAAGTCTGTTGTGAATTCGCCTTTTACTGGCCCTTGACTAAACGACTCTTGATCCAACTTTGAACTTGCGCTGTAAATAAAACGTGCAAACTGAGCCCCACCGCTAGTCTCTGTCATCGCCGTGATGCCGAGGGTTTCATTTTGATACTTTTCACTACTCCAAGGGAAAATGATTTCAGGGAGGCTTCCCCAATCAACGGTTCTTTCAAACTTTAAAGAGCCTAGCACTGTTTCAGATGAGCCCCCAAAAGCCTGTCTAAATGCTGCCGCGACTTGCTCTTTCTGTCTTCCGACAGAAGTGCCTAAATTGAGGTTAACGATTGATGTACATTGTTTGTTTTCAGACACATCAGAAGAAAGTACCGGACTATCAGAAAGAATATATAAGAGTTTATCAGGTTGAGAAGAGAGTGCACATTCTACAATTGTTCTTTCGTTGACGCCGCTGTTTACAAAAATTTGGCCATCTAGATCTTTAGGTTTCCACTGTGATTCGTTAAGTATTATGCTTCGAGTTGACTCGTCAGTGTTCGGAACACCACCAACAAATGTCACTGATGTTTTTTGATAGTCGAGAATTGGGGTAGCCACTTGGTCACTGGCTTTTTTAAGTAAAGCGTCGCATCTTTGTTGAGCTTGCTCTGCGTAGACAAAAAGCCTTTTAACATAATGAGCGTACTTCTCATTTTCTCCAAATAGATCATTAAAATTTTGAATACGTAGGGCGATTTCCTGAAGCAATGCAAGATTTAATACATACGCAGAGTAGTAGCCAAGCTCCGTGGAGATTGGAGTTTGCTTATTCAATTCTTCCAGTCTCGAAGTTAATGCATCGATACTAGGACTGTTCTGTTTGATGTATTCCTTTATTGAATCAACTGTTTCCCAATTTTTAAATAACTCACCTTTTGTTAAGCATTGCTCTTTTATGTATGTCCCACTTTGATTTAATCGATGTAAAGCCGCAAAAAAGCTACTGTATTTGATGTTATTTTCACGATGGGAACCGAAAAAAGATTCAGGCTGCCATTCTATTTGTTGAGCGTTTAATTTCTTTAATACCGGATCAGCGCGGCTTTCCCAGTAACTATAACCTTCGTAAGCCTCTTTGAGTGAAAGTAGTTTACTGCCGTTTTTAAGTTCTTTGCTATCAAGTGTGTCATTGAGCCCAATAGACTCACGCTCTTTACTGATTTTTTCTATAGCATCGTTGATTTTTAGCTCTACATTGGAGCTGTAAAAGCCATGCTTCTTTGAAAATTTGTATGTGTGACCATTTTCATCAACTGTTGTTTTCGATGCATGTTCCATCGCTTCTTTTTCAAACTTATCAACAATCTCATCTAGTTCTTCAATAATGTCCTTTTGCAGTTTACGTAATTGCTTCACTTTGAGCGCTTCAGTACCTGCCAAAGCATCTTTTTTAAGCATAACTTCGCCAGACATATGAGAAATAGGGACAAGGATGCCGTTTGCTCGGTTTTCTATATCTTCTATACTATCGATATACGTTTTCTCTATCCGGCTTAATCGGGTTTCAACCCGACTCAATCCCATTTCGATATCATCATTGGGAAAGGTGAGCTCTTTGTTACTGTATGACTTTTGTAAAGCAAAGCGATTTAATAGCGCTTTCCGGTAACTCGCCGCTTTAATCTTACTGATTTTTTTTAAGAAGACTTCATGAGTAATGCTATTAAATTGATCCATCACCCCCAGCTTGGTTAGCTGAGTTGTTATGGTTGCTTTGTCGCCTTCTAGCGCTTGTTGACAACGCTGATGATCTTCTAATACATATTTTTTCGCATCTTCTGTAAGCAGAATGAGCATTTGTTTTTTTGTATTAGGATGTTCTGGTACATAAAGAGCATCTACGTACTCCGGATTCTTGCATTGTGTCAGAACTAAATGGGTATTCGGCAGCGACTGTTTTTCAGCTCTCTCACCCGACGTTGTATCAATGACGTCTGGTAGGGTCAAAGTCTTTCCGTCAAAAATTAAATCAATATCTTTGATTTGTTGGGAGTTGAGTTTGTGAAGAGTTGTCACATCGGTATTGTAATACTTAGCTAGTTGAGAGAGAGTTTCTCCTCGTCGTATCACGTGGGTTTTCATGCGAGTAATTCCTTGACGAGTTTGTTTGAAAGAAGGGGCAACGAAGTTCGTGTTTTATCATTTTCTATAACATCAACAAAATAGCGCTTTGATAGCAGAGGAGATATTTGAGCAGATATTGCGTCTCCTAAAATACCGTCTATTTCAGTTCGCTCACCATACTTAGCTATTTGGGACAGCGTGTATGGTGAATAAAAACGCAGTAAGAACAAACGCCCATCTTCACTCTTGGCAGTGATTTTCTCTTGTAAAGTAGTGATTGCAGAGTTTTTGCTGATCTCGTTGGGGAAAGTAAAAAGGACGCCGCTAGAAGCCCAGTTAGGATCCGTTTCCCATTTATTCCATACAGCACTTTTAGGGTCGATACGTATCCAGATCGGGCTGAGATCTATTTGGTGCTGCCAAATGGTACCTAAGTACAATGGTTCCCATTCATTTTCACTTTGAGCACATATTATTTTTGCATCTGGAACCCGAATGGTATCCAGGACTAGGTAACTATGATCATTTGTCATTTTGATTTATGCACTCACAGCTAGTTTTAGAACAGCTGCCATCTATCTGTTTTTGACACAGTTCTGAAATAGGTAAATCTAAAGTTGCTATGGCTGGAAGTAAACTTGTCATTGATGCTGATTTCGGAGCCAATAGCACCTCCTCCGGCGCCACCGGCGCTTCCAACCCCAAAGGTAAAACAGGTGCTAATCCACCGTAGCCGCTACCGCTTCCTGCGCTACCACCAGAGTTAAGGTTGATAGCAGAACCAACAACGTGCACGCCGCCGGCATCGACTTTAACGAAGCTTCCACCAGCTTTAATCGTGATGGCGCTACCCGCGTCTAATACGATTTTGTTGCCTGCTTTTAGGTGTACTTCGTCACCTGCATCGATAGCCGTTTTGCTTTTCACCTTTTGTTGTAATCCACCACCAATATTGACGGACTTGTCGGCGAAGACTCTTTCTCGGAGTTCGCCTTGGACTGTTAAGTGCCGATTGTTTTTCGTCAGTTCAAACTGGTCATTTCCTACGGTGAGATGTGAGTCATGCTTAATTTCTAACGAATGATCGTTCTTTACCTCTATGTCGAAGTCTTTCTGCGCATGAACATAGATACGCTCTTTTTCTGCTTGGTCTTCAAAGCTCAATTCATTGAAACCCTGTCCTTGGTAGGTCTCTGTTCGAATTGCGGTTTTAGTTTTATGTTCTGGGAGTGAATAGGGAGGAACATTCGTTGCGTGGTAAGTTCGACCGGTAATGAACGGTTGGTCCGGATCGCCATTTAAGAAAGAGACGATAACCTCATGCCCCACGCGTGGTAGCGCGACCATCCCATATTGATTACCCGCCCAGCCTTGCGACACTCTCACCCAGCATGAGCTATTTTCATCATTGTTCGAATAGCGATCCCAATGGAAATGCACTTTTACTCGGCCGTACTCATCACAATAGATGTCTTCTCCTTCGGGCCCAGCTACGGTCGCTACCATTGGTCCGTCGACCTGAGGTTTTACCGTTGGTTCAGCTTGCCAAACATAATCTGTCGGTATTACTTTAAACTGATTGCTATAAGTAGTTTCACCACTGCCACCCTCTTCTTCTAGAGCTTGAGGCTGCTTTCCGACATGTTCTACACAAACAACTAACCATTCACGATTCACTTCAGCGGTAATGTGTTCTTGCAGATCGAACTTTTTGCCCGCAATAAGACCGGCATGGTTACTTTTCCCCAACGCAGTTCTTGCCTCTCGACGCAGGTACGCTAGGCGCGCGGTATTAAATAAAGTTCCTGATACGTCGTCTTTAAATCTCCCCGGGAAATCAAAGTGTTCGTATACGTCTGCTCTTTGGTAATCCATTTTAGTACCGCGTGCGTTTTGGGCAAACGTATAAGTCGGCTTTTTAAAACTGTAGTCTTGAAGGTCGTTGTGACTGACTTCGCTGCGCACACGAGTAGAAAACGTATTAATGAAAGGCTGCTCAACCACTCCCCCACATATGCTGTTGTATGGAATGGGCTGTGTCAGTTTGAGAAGACCATCGTTAGCGTCGGTGAATAAAAGCGTATGTTTGCCTTGCTCATGGACAAAGCTATATACCATGCCTTCTTCTGCAGCCAGTCGATGGAGGAAGTCGAGATCAGACTCTCTATATTGAACGCAAAACTCTCGCTGAATGTGTTCGTTCTTAAGCACAAAAGCGTATTCATTGATGCCCATTTCTTGCAGCAAAATAGACAGAATTTCGGGTACCGTTTTTAACTGGAAGATACGTGAATTACGTCGTAGTGCGAGTCGCTCTAGTGCTGGCACCATAGTCAGGGTATAGAAGGTATGATGATGACCTGTGTCCCCCTTGCCAAACTGGCGCACGATGCCATTTAGCCGTTGAACAATCACCCCATCTCGAACGATTTCAAAATCAACGCAGCGATCAACAATATCGTTAGCTGATAGGTTAGGTTGACGGCTAGCAAGTTGAAATTCGAAGCGAAAACCATTGCAGTCAACACCATTACTTAACTTCGTGTGCGAGAACGAGTCTCGACCCGAATACTCGATAACACGCAATGTGTCTGGCTCTTGTCCATCGATTTGAATATTGAAGCTAAGCGTTGGCATTGTAACGTCCTTCTATTAGAGGCTTTGGACAGATAACTGTCCGAAGCAGTTACAAAGCAAACTTAATACCAATCGTAATTATCAAAGTTTCAACAACTTACGTCGTTTAGAGGCCTTCAATGAGCAACGAATTACCTCAATCAAGCAAACTCTTGCTCAGAAAGACCAATTAGTTAGCTAGTCACCAATTAATTATTATCCACCAAACACTTACAGTCTGGTATGGTGTAACCTAGATTGTGCTTAGACTAGAAGGAACTGATGGATATTCTTAACCAATTGCAATTTTCTCTCTCAATTACCGGGCCTATTTGTTTGATGCTCATATTGGGAATCGTGTTTAAGCGCATTGGTTTGATTAACGAAAACTTTATTGATGTCGGCTCAAAGTTGGTCTTCAAAGTGACTCTCCCAACGATGCTGTTTTTGAGCATCGTGGTTTCTGAGCACGACTTTTATGCGGCCAGCAGCTTTATTGTTTTTGGGATTGTCTCTAGTGTGTTGTTTTTCGTCTTCTCCTCCATCGCTGTTAAAGGTCTTTTTTCCCAATCGCCAGATCAAGGCGTTATTGTTCAAGGCAGTTTCAGAGCCAATACGGGTATCATTGGCATTGCATATGTGGCTAACGCATTCGGCGAACAAGGCGTTGCGTTGGGAGCCATCTACGTTGCTGCCATTACTCTCACCTACAACATTCTGGCGGTCATCTGTTTGACACCTAAAGGGGCTGAGTCTGGTGAGAACGTTGGGAAGATGATGATTTCCACCCTGACAAAGAACCCGTTAATCATATCTATCCTTCTTGGACTGGCAGTTTACCTGCTCTCTATTCCTGTTCCTGATATCGCAGTGGATGCGGGTAACTACCTCGCTAAAATGACCCTCCCCCTTGCATTATTGTGTACTGGCGGTTCACTAAACTTAGGTTCATTAAAAAAGGAGCCCGGCCCCTCTTGGTTTGCCAGCGGCAATAAGTTGGTGATTGCCCCCGTGCTCATCACAGCTTCTGCTTATTGGCTTGGATTTCGCGGCCTTGAACTTGGTGTTTTGTTCTTTATGAATGCAGCCCCCGTTGCCGCTGCAAGCTACGTAATGGCCCGTTCGATGGGAGGGAATTCAACTCTAGCCGCCAACATCATTGCTTTATCCACCGTGCTATCCACTATAACGTGCACAGTGGGTGTCCTCATGCTTCTTGGCTTAGATCTAATGCATACATAAAATCAATATAAGGCACTGTTATATAAGAATTTTAATAGCTAAATAAAGTAACGAAATCTTTGCTTTACTTTTAGAAGGTTTAGGCTTAGATTTCGCTCAATTATTACCCTTTTTGAGACTACTATGCCTGAGCAGCGTTTAGGCAATGGAATGGCCGCTTTTTCATTTTTGCTATGGGGCCTGTTGCCACTTTATTATCAATTTTTGCCCAACGCGGCGACTGATGAATTGCTCGCGATGCGTTTGATTGCCTCGGTACCGCTCGGAGCGTTGATTGTACTAGGTGTGACAAAGCGTCTACCTGACATACGTGCGATCTGGGCAGACAAGCGTTCCCTCGCCTATACCACTGCGGCCACAATCATGATGTCGATTTCGTGGTGTGCCTTTACGTGGGCGCTGACCAATGATCGAGTCATTGATGCCAGTCTAGGTTTTTTTATTAGCCCGATTACTATGATGGCACTCGGTGTGTTTTTCTTGAAGGAGTCGCTTTCCATTGGCAAGAAAGTCGCTCTAGTCCTCGCTTGTATTGGTCTCATCTATCAAATCATCCACTATGGCGAGATCCCTTATATTGCGCTAACAATGGCGATTTTCTTTACCTTTTATGGTTGGTGTAAAAAGAAAATCAACTATAACTGGAGTACCGGACTGTATGTTGAAGCCTTGGTGTTGTTGCCTATCGCTCTTCTCTATATGGGCTACAAAGAAGTCACGGTCGGTACTGAGTCTTTGCATCAAGGAGCAACCACGCTTGCACTATATTTGGGTGCAGCCCCTGCCACTCTACTTCCTTTGGTGTTTTACTCAATTGCGATTCGATTAACCACTATGTCGACCATTGGATTAATGCAATACATCGAGCCGACTATCCAGTTTTTCCTCGCGATTTACTTGTTTGGAGAAGCCTTTGATGAGGTGAAGTTAATCAGCTTTAGCTTTATATGGGCGGGGTTAATCTTTACCATTTTTGACAGTTTGCGCTTCAAATATACCGCCAAGTACAGATAGAAAAATCCCCTACCTTAATCGGTAGGGGATTTCTTCTCATAATCAGCTTAGAAAGCCAAACTCAAACTACCTTGCCAGATCATGCCTACGGCTAGCATTGCTATAACGCCTAACATGCCTGCTCCTAGTTTCTCGCGGCCTTCAAATGGGTTTATCCCCTGCTCTTTTTTTGCCTGTATGTAAAAGTAAAGTCCAGGGAGGTAGAGGATTGCAGAGAGCAGCAAGTAATTTAAACCCGATGCATAAAGCAACCAAATACCATAAAGAGTGGCACCTACACCAATAAGTAATAAGCTACCTCTGTTTTTTTCCGCAATCGCAATCTTTAATACAAAAGCGCCGACAAGAAAATACGGCACTAAGATCATTTCTGAAGCGATGATCAACAAAGTGTCATAAGTACTGCCAGCAAACATGACGAACACGAGCGAGATTTGAATCCAAACATTGGTCAACGTAAGTGGCTTAACAGGACTGCCCGCATTGTTTAACTCGGCATAGCGCTTAGGGAACATCTTTTCTTTCGCACACAAGTAAGGCGCTTCGGATGCTAAAACCGTCCAACTAAGAAATGCACCACAGACTGAAATCAGTAGTCCAACACTGATAATGTACTGACCCCAAGGCCCTAAGATTTCGGTTAACACTTTCGCCATAGATGGGTTTTGATAGCCCGCCAGCTCAACAGGTTTTATCACCCCCATAGACAGCAATGTCACAAACACATAAATCGCTAACGCAGTAAGGAGACCAAGAATCGTCGCTCGGCCAATATCTTTGCGATTTCTTGCGCGACCAGAGACAACGACTGCTCCTTCAATACCAATGAACACCCAGACCGTTACCAACATGGTACTTTTTACTTGAGACATCAAATCATGCCCTTCACCAAAATGAAGCCCGGTGAAATCCAAAGTAAAAGTGTTCCACTGAAAAGCAAAAGCAGCGCAGACAATAAAGATAAACAAAGGCACTAACTTAGCATAGGTCGTCACCATGTTAATCAGTGCTGCGGTTTGAACGCCTCGTAGCACCAAGGCATGAACCATCCAAAGTAGACATGAAGCCCCGACAATTGAAACAATCGTATTCCCTTGGCCGAAAATGATGTTGTCTGGTGTATCAAACAGCATTCCAAGCGTGCTAAAAACAATGACTAGATAAGAAACGTTAGCCAGCATGGCACTTAGCCAGTACCCCCACGCAGAGCAAAAACCGACAAAATCACCAAAACCTTCTTTTGCGTAGCCAAAAACGCCGCTATCGACATTCGGCCTATGTGACGCAAGCTTTTGAAAAGAAAGGGCGAGAAAGATCATGCCTACACCCGTTATCGTCCAACCGATCATTACTGCTGCTGGGCTGGCAACCGATGCCATATTTTGAGGCAAGCTAAAAACACCTGCGCCGATCATCGAACCGATGACGATCGCAGTTAGTGAACTCAAGCCGAGTTTATTATCCATTATAGTTTCCGGTACAACCGTTTAGGAGGTGCAATACTACGCTGAAACAGATTCATAAGGCAGAGCTGATGTGAGCTAAGTCGCACATATGATTGGCAAATCGTAGATTTCATTGTCACCGATCAATTCAGGTTACGCATTATAATATCTTTACAATAATTAATGAAAAGAAATTAGCATTAAACACTACACATAAGATGTTTTTGCAAAATATATAACCATAAACAAAACATTTACAAACATATAATAGAAATGAAATTTAACAAGGATAACCACTAATTATCCATTTTTTCCGTAAGTTATTCATAGACCCAAGCATTCTTGTCAGATTCAACTAAGCTATTAAAAGGTAAAGGTGACTGTTCCGCACATTACCTCTCAATGATATCCATTACTTCCTGTTTGTGTGGTCGCTGAAAAGCGACCATTTTTTTACGCCCCCTGCGTTGCAGACAACAAAAAAGCAGCTCAAGAGCTGCTTTTAGAAATCGACTAGTTAATGCTTGGAGCTTTCAGATCTGTGCCCGAACTCTGCTTGTTGATATATATCCGCCAGACTGCGATCTTTTCTCTGCTTAGCACTCTTTGTTTTAGCGGCATAGTGGTAACTTTGATCTTTCAGCGCCTTTTCATGGGCTTTTGCCGATTGAATAAACTCTGGATCGGACAACGCTTGTTGGCGCAGGCGGTTAACGCGTTCGATGGTTTCCAACAACATAATACACCTCCCAATTACCTGTATTTATAACCAGTATAGTTCTTTGATGTTTCAGGTCAAGGAAATACTGTACATAAAAACATGAACTAACTTTAATCTCTTGTTATATATAACAATACACTTAGATTTCTCATAGGTAAAAACACCTTTTTCTATAATTTCAATAGTTTTAACCTATTAATAGTTAGGGACTATTACATTGATTCGTAACATCCATTTCTCACTACTTATTCAACTCGATAAGATCCCATTTAAATCGAAAAATTGGATAAAGTTATGAAAGCGCTCGTTGTAGAAGGTGGGGCCATGCGTGGTATTTTCGCCGCAGGTGTTTTGGATTCATTTATGGAAAATGGCTATCAACCGTTTGATTTTGCCATTGGTGTATCTGCTGGGGCATCTAACCTTGTGGGTTACTTGGCACAGCAGCACAAGCGCAGTTATCAGGTCATCACCAAGCTGGCGACCAACCGAGAATTCTTTAACCCCAAACGCTTTATCAAAGGTGGAAACTTAGTGGATGTAAAATGGCTCGTTTCGGAATCAGATAAGCAGTTTCCTTTGGATAGAGAACAACTTTTTTCAAGTACACCTTTAGTTGCAACAACGACAAACATTGAGACCGGAAAAGCGGATTATTACCAAGTCACACCCAGCAACCTCAACTTAGCACTTGAGGCTACCAGCGCATTACCTATCGCCTATAAACAAATACCCTGCTTTTCTGGTGGATGCTATACCGATGGAGGCGTTGCAGATTCTATTCCCGTAATGGAGGCATATCGACGCGGAGCAAAAGAAATAACTGTAGTTTTATCGCATCCTTTAAGCTATGAAATGCCTCAAACAAGAGCATCTTGGTTACTAAAAAGGTTGCTGGCTAAATACCCTATGATTGGTAAAGCGATGGCAAATCGAGCGACAAGTTACAACAAGTCACTAGAGTTTATTCGTCGTCCACCGAAAGATGTCACGGTTCGCGTGATTGCTCCACCAGAAGATTTTGCCGTTAAGCGCTTAACGATGAAAAGAGAATTGCTCGACAAAGGCTACCAAATGGGCGTTACTGAAGGCGATAAACACCTCGCAAGTCGCGATGGCGTTTATGGATTAACAGAAGAAAACTGTCATTTCTGTTTATAAAGCTTAGTAATTGCGGATTATGTTAGACTCTACGGGCTGCATTCTATTATTCCATCTGTATGAAACTAATAAAAACTTTAAAACCTCTAGGTTGGTTACTGCTCCACTTTTTAGTAGGCCTCGAGCTCGCTTACATTTCTATCATATTAATTGCTATTTTTGGCGCGGGTTATGATGGAACCATGGAGGAGATTCAACAAGACGAATTCATGATAAACGGGGTGTACGCCGTTTTCATCCTCTATCAATGTTGGTCTGTCTATCGGTTTGGCTATAAAGGCCTTGTTCCCATATTAGTAAAGTCTCGAAGTCAACAAAGGTCGCACTAGGCGACCTTCTTAATGTGCAATATCCAATGAGTTATCTTTGACGCCATTGACTCGAAACCAACCAGCGATGCTGTAACGCTCAGTATTGGTTGGCAACACTTCATGTGGGAACTGCTCGGATAAAAATACAAATAGTCGTCCCGATTTTGGCGGAATCGTCGCAACATACTTGTCGGCCAGATCATAAACCACCAGCTCGCCGGCATCTTGCTCCGACCACGCTTCGTTCATATAGAAAACCGTGGTGAGGCGACGGTTTTCGTTGCCTCTAAAGCAATCCAAATGCTTCTGATAGAAGTCGCCTTTTTCATACTTGGCAAAGTGCGCTTCATACTCGAACAAGCCTAAGAAAAAGTGGCGGTTAGCTTCTAGGCGGATCTGCTCCATCTTGGACAGAAAGCTGGCTACTGGCGCTCCCATATCAGAGTGTAACCACTGGATTTTATCGCTACGAATGGCGCTTTCTCGTGTCAGTTCTTCATTACGCCCGATCCGCGCCTTGCTCCAGTCTTGAGGAATGCACTCGCGTAGCTCAGCCACTTCTTGGCTTGAAAGAAAGTCGTCCCAAACGTAATAGCCCTTAGTAAACAAGGCGTCAATCAATTGGTTCATAGGTGTTGGAGTCCAGTGATTAAATCAGAAGACGCCTTATACACAAGCGTACCATGAACCCACAAATCAGATTAATTGTCGTGACGACAAGCGAAGTGGTGCTGCTCTAGTCGTTAAAAGCGAGACAAATCAATTTTGACAGGCTCACCAAGCCAATAAGCGTACTCAGTGTGATCTTTGACATCATCGTCAGTGAGCGCATGGACCAATACCGTTAAACCTTCACGTTTGCTATCTAACCATGACACAACAGACTCAAATTCACTTGCCGTAAACGTGATTGAAAAGCTCCACATGGTATGCGGGCCAACTCGCTTCTCGTTAAATCGACCTACTGGCAAATCAAATTGACTCAACACTTGTTCTCGGATTTGCCGAGCGAACTCGCAAGTCTGTTGATCGAAGTAAACATGAGCATGATAATTTTGATGAATATTTTTTGGATAAGACACAGGCAGTTAACCTATCGAGTGGATCATGGCGCTATCCTATCACTGTAGCGGATAAGACTCGCGCCAACTTACAATCATTACAAAACTTACGAGGCTTCTATGCCACTATCCCCTGCTCGACCGCGTATTTGGCTAGCTCTGCGGTACTATGGAGATCGAGTTTATGTTTGATATTTTGACGGTGAGTTTCAACCGTTCGATAACTAATATTAAGTAGTGAGGCAATCTTCTTGCTGCTGTTTCCTTCGGCAACAAGTTTAAGTATCGCTTCTTCACGGCGACTAAGCGGATTCGGCTTTTGTGCAACGGGCACCACTTCTTGAGAAAAAAGCGTTTGCGTCACTGATTCACAAAAATAGGTGGAACCTTGATAGACCGTCTTGATGGCTTGCACCATGCGTCGCGCGCAAATCTCTTTGAGCATATAGCCCACAGCCCCTACTTGCATCACCTTCATGATGTATTCGCGGTTATCATGCATGGTGAGCATTAACACTTTTACGTCAGGCATGGACTCCTTAATGATGCGAGTCGCATCGATACCGTTCATCATTGGCATACTGACATCCATCAGCACGACATCCGGCTGCAATGACTTAACGACGTCTATCGCTTCTAGGCCATTACTGGCTGAACCAATCACTTCGATCTCAGGCTCTGTTTGAAGTCGCGCGATAAATCCATCTAAGACAACCTGGTGATCATCAACAATCACCACTTTAATTGGTTCATCCATATACTAATCCATCCAATTCCAGTAATACGGTAATCTCTGTACCAAAGCCCGGTTCACTTTCTATTTCAAAGTCGCCACCGATAAACTCAACTCGCTCACGCATATTGCGTAGCCCAATACCACTTTTTCGCAGCGATGCGTTTACGTCAAAGCCCACGCCATCATCGCGAATAATCAGCTGAAGCATATTACCCATCTGATGCAATATCACGCTTACTGTATTGGCATGGGCGTGTTTTTCGATGTTAGTCAATGATTCTTGAGCAACACGATACAATGTGGTCGCTACTTCTGATTTTAGTTTTCCTGGCTGAGTCATCAAAGAAGCTTCCACCTCAACACCAGAGTGGGATTTAAAATCTTGCAGTAAGGTGTTCATGGCGGCTTGTAAGCCAATGTCATCAAGTGCGCTCGGGCGTAGGTTATGAGAAATATGCCTCACTTCATTAATCGCTGTCATCAAGGATTGTTGAGACTTAGCTAAATGCTGTTGCAAGGGTGCGTCCGTAATCTTGCTTGATAGCAGCTCTAAATGGCATTTACTCGACACTAATAACTGATTTATTCCGTCATGCAGTTCGCGGGCTAGGTGCTTCTTTTCGTCTTCCTGAAACATCACCGTTTTATGAGCTAACTCTTTTAAACTTCTATCTGCCAGACGATGTTCATGCAAGTTCACCGCTAACGTGATGACTACGATCACCCCTACCGTCACTATCATAATCACGATTACGGAGAAGAAGGTGGTTTCGATGTTTCGATTCACCTCAGACTTAAGATTAGCGACCTCATAGGTGATGTCTTCAATGTATAAGCCAGTCCCGACCATCCAGTTCCATTTATCGAGCCAAGCAGCGTAACTTAATTTAGTTACGTTTTCCCCAGTAGAAGGTTTCTGCCACAGGTAACGATGGAATCCCCCACCACTTTGCGCTTGTTCCAAAAGCGCCTCTATCAGCAAGTCACCATTTTCATCTTGAAGATCGATCAAATTCTTACCAATTAGGTCAGGCATAATTGGGTGAACTAGGTTGGTTCCTTGCTCGTCATAAGCAAAGAAATAGCCATCTTTGTCTTTTCCGTAACGAAGTTTCGACAATACCGCTTTGACTTGCTGTTTCGCAGTGTCTTCATCAAGGCTCTCATCATTGTAGATGTGTGAAATCGCATCAAATGCCAAATCTACGTGATCTTTGAGTGCCGTTTCCTTAGAGCGAATCAACCCGTCTTCAAAAATTTGAATCTCTTTTTCACCTAAGGTTTTCGCCTGATGAATCGAAATCCAACTTGTTAACGCGGTGACCAGCAGTAAAGGCAACAGGCTAAGTAGTATTAATTTGGCTTGTAGAGGCATCCTTCCCCCAATAACAACAGAGGCTGCTTACCGATTGGCAAGCAGCCCCACTTTAACAGGAGTTGTTAATATTACGTAACTAAAGGATCACATTCCGTAGAATTCAGGGAACACGAGCAACGAAGCGAGTACCAGAATCTGAATAGCGATAAATGGCATCACACCTCGGTAAATATCTCTCGTCGTCACGCCTTTTGGTGCCACCCCTTTCAAATAGAATAAGCTGAAGCCAAATGGTGGGGTCAAGAACGAAGTTTGTAGGTTCATCGCAATTAGAATCGCAAACCACGTCATGTTAATACCCATGATCTCGGCCACTGGAGCAAGTATTGGCACTATGATGAAACAGATCTCTACGAAATCGATAAAGAACCCAAGGATCAGAATCACAAGCATAGTGATGATTAAGAAGCCCCACTTCTCACCCGGAATCTGTAGCATCCATTCTTCGACTAAGTAGTCACCACCTGTGTAGGTGAATGCCATAGAGAAGGCCGTTGCACCCAGTAGAATCGCGAATACCATCGCGGTCACTTTAACCGTCTCTTTTGATGCCTCATACACCATCGACCAACTAAATTGACGATACAAGATCGCCAGCACAATGGCACCTGCCCCACCTAAAGCTGCAGACTCTGTCGGCGTTGCTACACCGGCAAAAATGGAACCCAGCACCACGACAATCAGTGCCAGTGGTGGAACAACCGCTTTAAGCGCTGCGATGATTTCTTGCTTACGGCTTAAGTTGCCATCACTTGGCATAGGCTGCGCCGCTTCAGGGTTAAGCTTGGCGTAGATAAGGATGTAAATCACATAGGCACCAACCAGAACTAGCCCTGGCCAAACCGCTGCTTGAAATAGGTCACCGACTGGCACACCAAGCACATCGCCGAGCAAGATAAGGACGATAGAAGGTGGAATGATTTGCCCCAAAGTACCTGACGCACAAATGGTGCCGCACGCCAACCCCTTGTCGTAGTTGTATTTAAGCATCACTGGCAACGAGATAAGCCCCATAGCCACAACCGATGCACCAACAACACCAGTCGAAGCGGCAAGAAGCGCTCCAACCAAAACCGTTGAAATGGCTAAACCACCTCTAACGCCACCGAACAGCTTGCCCATAGATTCAAGCAACTGTTCCGCCAATCGAGTTTTTTGCAGAACCAAGCCCATAAATACAAACAGCGGTACTGCCATGAGTACGGTGTTTTCCATAATGGACTGGATACGGTAAGGCATGAAAGCAAACATATCCATGCCTTCTGCCCAAACACCAAAGATTAATGCGATACCACCGAAGGTAAACGCAACAGGAAAGCCAAGTAGCAGTGCAAACAAGGCGACGAAAAACATTACTATACCGACCATTTTTAGCCTCCTTTATTTGCGTTCTTGCGAGTAGACAAGGTGTGGATTGACGATTCTATTTAATGAGTGCAGCAGTAAGCCAACGCCGCTGATTGCCATAAAGAAAAATGACAATGGGATCATCGCTTTAATAATCCAGCGGTAAGGTAAGCCACCCGGGTCACCTGAAGTTTCACCTAACGCATAGCTTTCTTTGGCAAAGTCGATCCCGTAGTAAGCCACTAGTAAGCAAAATGGCAAAAGGAAGACTAGCGTCCCAAGCAAATCGATAATCGCTTGAGCTCGATTTGATAGACGTTCATAGAAGAGATCGACTCGAACATGACCACCTGCTTTAACTGCGTAAGGAACACCAAGTAGGAATACTGCTGAGAACAGATGCCACTCCATTTCCTGAAACGCTATGGAAACATCGTTAAACGCATAACGCATCACAACGTCATAGACGACATTCGCCAGTAGCAAGATAAATAATATGCTTGATAACCATCCTAGGAAGTCACCAAAGCGATTAAATACTCGCTCGATATAGATTAGGCTTCTCATTCCCTACTCCATGGAATTTTGAATATGCGCCACTATGAATGTGTGGCGCTTTTAAATGATAAGTTTTCTTGGGCTTTAGAATAGGTGACAATGTCACCTATTCTATTTATTGTTATTGAGCTTGGCTGTTTAGGTACGCGCGGTGAGAAATGTCAGTCCACGAACGTACTTGCTTAAGGTAGTCAGCTTGAGATTTTTGAATCTCTTTCGCTAACTCGTCTTTCTCTGCATGTTTCGCTAGCAGACGACCGTTTGCTTCACGAAGTGCGTTCATCACTTCTGGCGGGAAGTCTTTAACTTGAACATCAGGGTATTCTGACTTAATAGATACCCAGTTCTTACCACTTTCGTGAGTTGCTTGAGTGTACATATCGTAAGCGGCGGTACGCATTGCGACACGTAGAATTTCACGAAGATCTTCTGGTAGACGCTCATAGGTACGCTTATTTACTAGGAACTGCAGTTCTGAGCCTGGCTCATGCCAACCTGTGTAGTAGTAAGGTGCAATTTTGTGGAAGCCCATACGAAGGTCAAGAGATGGACCTACCCACTCCAGTGCATCGATCGTACGACGCTCTAGAGAAGTATAAAGCTCACCCGGTGCAATGTTGGTTGGCTTAGCGCCTAGCTCTGCTAGGATCTCGCCCGCGAAACCAGGGATACGCATTTTCAGACCCTGTAAATCTTCAACCGAGTTGATTTCTTTTTGGAACCAACCACCCATCTGAATATCGGTGTTACCACCAGGGAAAGAGAGAAGGTTATGTGGAGAATAAACTTGCTCCATCAGCTCCATACCACCACCATGATAGAACCATGCGTATTGCTCCGCTGGGGTCATACCAAACGGCATAGAAGTGAAGTAAAGGGTGTTCGGTACTTTACCTTTCCAATAATAAGAACCAGAGTGCCCTAGGTCGTACTGCCCTGATTTCACCATATCGAAAATACCGAGCGGCGCTTTGTGCTTATTGGCTGAATCAATAGTGATAACTAGTCGACCATTTGACATTTTCTCTGCCATTGCGGCCATGTTCTTAGTTGCATCACCAAATACTGGGAAGTTTGGCCCCCAAGTCTCAGCCAACTTAAGCTTATACACTTTGTCAGGTTGGCTAGCTTGCTTACTTTCTTGCTTACTTTCTTCACCACACCCCATCAGCAATGCTGATGCCGTGATAACGGCTATGCTGCTCTGAACAACTTTTCTAAGAGATGAATTTAATGATCTCATGTTCACGTCCTTTGTTAACGGGTCATACCTTTTTGGGCATGTTCTATTTCTCATACAGAGTGGTTCATCAATAACCAATATGAAATAGGCGCGAACACGCACTGGTTTTAACAACAAAGATGACGTATAGACGAAAAAACTACGTAGTATTACGTAGGAAATACGCCCTAAAAACTAAATTAATCATATAGATCAGCTAGATAAAGATAATCACCAAAATTGACGATTACAGATTCTACGTAGTTATGTGCACAAGAAAGAATTGATGAAAAATGTGACAAAAGTATTAAACATAATTTATAGAAATGAAAAAGCCCCGACACTGTCGAGGCTCCGAAGGTGCTAGAATCCAATTAAATGGATTTGCTAGTGGCAATTAAACTGCTTTATAGATAACTTTGTTGCCAGCTAGTTGCTCTTTAACCACTAGGTTTTCTTCTAGAAGTTTCTTAAGAGCGCCTGTTGCCCAAGATGCTGCTTTAGCGTCTTCTTGACCAGCCGCTAGGCCGATACCTTTCGGGTTGATACCTTCAGCGTTGTTAACAACGATATCTAGAACTTGTTGCTGCTTTGGAGTAAGCGCAACGTCAGTTGTTTTAGCTGCTGCTACAACTTTCTCCGCTGCTGGTTTTACAGCTACTTTCTTCTCAACTGCAGGCTTAGCTTTCTTTGTCGCTTCAACGTTCGCAACTGTCGCTTTAATGCGTTTTTGCAGTTTAAGCTGCACTTTACGCTTGTGAGCAAGTCTCATCGAGTATTTCTCCATTTCACTGCATACGGAGCAGTGGTGAAAATTTGAAGCGCGATTTATACCAAAAATTTGCTCGCATTTACAGGGTATGAGCGGCTTTATGCCACAAAAATACGCGATACAGCGACATGCGACTACAATTTAATCAATAACCCAAGTGATCGAATCTTCAACTACTGATTATATAAACAGATGTATTTGTTGTTGTGAGAAAAGCCTGTATGCAAACCGTACACCTGACCAATCAACCCTTTGTTTTTTCATCTATCACAGTGAGATGGCTGAGTGGAATTTTCACGATTGGCTGTCTGTTTTTGCTGCTTTATGCGCCAGGTTGGCAACAAGCTCTACTGACCGCCATCGCGGTCGCGGCATTGATTGGATTTGGCTATGTGCTCATTCTAAAAAGCACCGTCAAGTTCACCCTTACCGCAACCCATTTCCAGCAACACTTGTTTAAAGGAGGCTGGGTCATACAGTGGAGCAACGTACAGAAAATTGGTATTTGTACCTATGAGCAAGATGGGTGGCATCAACCTTTGCCTTGGATTGGCATTAAACTCAAACACTACTCGCCCTACTTAACCAGCATCTGCCCGCGGATTGCTACGGAAATCTTACTCAGTCAGCGTGCGCTTTTATACCTTGGAGCTCGTCAACATCAGCAAGGTGAGCAGTTCGAGGACATCGTGCTCGACTCACACGCCTATCGCAATTCTGACGGAAAAGAGTTTAAAGGGCTGTTAGCTATGTTAGCGAACAGAATGAGATATCAGCGAGAGTATTATGACTATGATATTTTTATCTCAGCCAATGACCTTGACCGCTCACCAGAAGAATTTGTTGGCTTAGTGCGCCGATATCTTGCAGCGGCTGAAACTGAGGTATAAAAAAGGCCACAAACAGTGGCCTAGTTCGAAAGATCATTTCTACTGTTTAATACAGAGGCATTTCATCAGCAACAAATGGGTTTGATGCGCGCTCACGACCAAAGGTTGACTCAGGTCCATGGCCTGGCACGAAGCGAACTTCACTACCTAGCGGCCATAACTTACCTTTAATCGAAGCAATCAAAGTATCGAAGTCACCTTTAGGGAAATCGGTACGACCAACTGAGCCGTTAAACAGAACATCACCAACAAAAGCGAGCTTAGATTCCTCACTAAATAAAACCACATGACCTGGCGTGTGCCCCGGCGTATGAATAACATCCATAACCTGATTACCAAACGTGACTTGATCGCCATCGTTTAGCCATTGGTTTGGCTCAAAAGCTTCTGTTAGTGGGAAACCAAACATCTGGCTCTGCCCTTCTAGGCCTTGTAGCCAAAAGTTATCATCCTTATGAGGACCGACGATTTCCACGCCACCTAACTCACGAGATAAAGGCTCTGTTCCGCCAACATGGTCGAGGTGACCATGAGTTAAAACAAGATTAACAACCTTCACACCAAGCTCTTTGATCAGCATTGCTAGTTGTTTAACATCACCACCGGGATCGACAACAATGCCTTCCATGGTTTCATCACACCAAACAATGGAGCAGTTCTGAGAAAAAGAAGTAACAGGAACGACTTGGTACTTAAGTGACATAGCTTAACCTTGATATAAATCTAAACTGGCTGAACTATGACACTTGCCCGCCATTTTGACAACTCTGAACAAGAAGTTTACGCCCAGTAGCGAACCGGCCCTGTATCGATGTGAACAAAGTTACTCTTGGGATAATAGCCCACCCCGCCAAACTTAAGCTCACGTGCGACATCTCGAACTTGTTTTAGGTTGACTCCATCAAGACGAAAATCTATCGCTTGACCTAGCATGTGGTAGCTCTTCTTTGCCACACCGCTCGACTTACCGCGTAGTGCCTCGTTTGTTGCAGGCGAACGATAACCAGAGATGATTTGTACTTCAGCTTCGACGCCGAGCTCTTTTTGAATTTGGCTGATATGATCGAATAAGCGCTTGTCCATCGCGTGCACTTCATTGCGTCTAAAGTCACGGCATAGATGATTCAAACGGCCAAGCTCTTTGTCGATATAGTTGTTACCATCGAAATAACACGTTTCAAGCGCTTCGCGGGTATGTAGGTTGGTTAAGGCTAATGAGCGAGGTTGATCCGGATAAGATGCCCAAGCCACACTTGGTGCACAACTCGCTACGACTAAACCACTTCCGGCCAGCTTAATAAAATCTCGTCGGGATAATGCCACTTTAAATTTCCTTCACAATCTTGTTGCCCTAACGTGTCAAACGGCGACACTACCGAACTCTATTGTGAAGTGCAAATGCATAAAACATGCTCAAAGTCGCATTGTATTCGCTATTTTTTGCTTAACTATTGAACCTATTAATAAAATTAGTTTTGGAAAATAAACGTAAAGAGTCTGTCAATTCTAGCCCTTTGTGTAACGAAATCTGTCTAGGCGGTAAATATCTTCCCTGTAGTGGACATTCCCTTCCTCATACCATGCCGTTTGATAAATGATATGTACCGGAATACGACTTTTTAGCGGAATCGAATGATTGGAGATAGGCTCTACTGGCTCACTCTCTTGCGCGGTATCTTCCTCCTCGATGTTTAGCCCTTGAGATTCAAGCAAGGTCACCGCAAATAAATCAGCGTTCTCTACTCGGATACACCCAGAGCTAAACGCCCTTTGTGTCTCATCAAATAACCCTTTGCTCGGTGTGTCGTGGAGGTAAATGGCACGTCGATTAGGCGTATTGAATTTATACAACCCCAACGCATTAACATTACCGGACAGCTGTGTCATTCGATATGGGAACGAACTCGGTCGTAAGTTCTCCCAATCAATTTCTTCGGGGTTAATCACCTCGCTAGAACCCCATTTAGGCACAATCTTAATATTTTGACGAGTGAGATACTCAACGTCTTCCTTCACTTTTGGAATGATATCTTCCACCATAATCTTCCACGGCACATTCCAGGTTGGATTCAAGATGAGCGAATCTAATTTGGTGTTCATAACAGGTGTCGGTCGACCTTTGCGCCCCACCACCACTTTAGATTCAAATAGTTGCTCCCCTTGTGCCCAGTACTTCATTTCAAAGCTTGGGACATTAACTACGATGATGGTGTCGCGTTGATTTGGCCAGTATCGAATCCGCTCTGCATTAATTGCTAGCGTAGATAATCGCTTTTCGATTGGTAGATTTAGCCACTTGATCGTATCAGGGCCAATAATGCCGTCTTCCTTTAAGCCATGGAGTCGCTGAAATTGTTTAATTGCGGTCTCTAGCGTGCTGTCAAACCAAGTGACATCCTTTCTGACATCAATCAGATCAACATCCACTACCTCTAGTCGCTGCAGTAATGTTTCTCTATTGGTGAGCTTGTCCCCTACTTGCTTTAATCCTTGTTGCACGTACAAAGGGGTATCCAACTTCTGAAACTTAATCAGATGGAGATAGGTATCGATCAGGTACTGGTAGCCAGCAGAATCGGGGGTGTAACGGTCAATAAGACCGCCTAATGATTGCTGCGCAATTGCTCGATGGGTAGCAATCAATGAACTATTTGGCGGCAGCGGTAAGGTGCGGGCCATTTTCTTGTCGAAGAACCACTTGTTGCCGCTGTTTTTGGAGTTCTCCGCATAACTTAAATAGAGAAGTAAAGTGTCCGTTGCAAGTACATCGTATTCAAACCAGCGATTACTCTTTCGATAAAACTGCAAATAGCTAAGTTGACGAGAGAACAGAGAACTAAAACTGGCGTGATGAATAACCTCTAATTGAAACTCCAGCTTGCTGCTCTGCTGGAGATCAAACCAAATCATCTGAGAATCATTGTTGCGGTAAATGTCTTCGACGACAGCGGGGTATTGAAGTAAACGGTGCAGTTGACTGTCAGGTTCAAGCCAACCGATTTGAGTAAAGTATTGCGAGGCATAGGTCGTCGAAGGTGCTAGGCACAGTACTAATAACCAACAAGTCCATTTTCCCATTGCTTCAACCTCCGCCATACTCTGAATATAAAGTATGGCAGAGTTAAACAGTGACTGTATGACTTGTTTTTGAAACTTTCGTTGGTCTCTCTAAAAACACATGAATTATTAACTAATTACCGACCAATGATTGTCCCACTGAATACCAGAGCGGACCACTTGCTTATTGCCTGGCTGACGTTGGCTAACGACTCCCCCAGCACCCGAACTTACCTTAAAGGTCTCGCCTTGCACAACAACACCTGAGGCATCAGGTAACGGAGAAAGCTCAACTATCTGTTGGGTATGTTTAGACCAAATACCGTAGCAATTACCACGAGGTGACGTGGCTAAGATCCAGTCTTTTGTTGCAGCAATACTCGCAATGTAATGATTAAAACGTGCCCACTGTTCCGGTTCCGCATGAAGAGAGACTAACTCGCCTCCTTTAGTATGCATCGCAAGTAGAGAAGGATACTCGTCGGGCTCTCCTCGGTATTGCTGGCCACACAAAACCGTCTCAGATCCATCATGCGCTAAGTGGCGAATACTCAGCTTATGGTCACTCAAGCCCACTTGTTCAACCAACTCTCCATTGCGGTCCAAATAACTCAGGCTCGGGGTCATCGAGTCTAAGTTGAGTGGCTCTCTTCCATTAGTGTGAACGCCACCAACCCCTATCACGAGTGAATCATCTGGCATGACAATCACTTCATGGGGCCCCAAACCGAACCCAGTAAACTCTGCGACCTTTTCATATCCTGCGATGACATCGTAAACACCGATAATACCTCGGCTCGTCCCCCGCTCACCTTCGGTTGCATAGAGCCATTTTCCGTCATTGGAGTACACACCATGACCATAATAATGCCGTTTATTATCGGCAGGTCTGAGCTTAATTGACTCCCCTGTCTGATAGTCAAACACTTGGAAATAAGTACCTGGTCTGCGTGCAAAAGCAACGGCATGCCTTAGCGCCGAATTCGAAGCAACACCATGACCACGTTCAGGCAACGGCACTTGACGAATCGGCAAACCATGTTGGTCGGCTACCACAGCATTAAAACGGTCGCGGCCCGAGATTGAACAACCAATTAACGTTGGCGTAGTGCTTTGCGTCGACGTCGAAACACAACCAACCAACGGGTAAGCCGCTCCTAAAAGAGCGGCCTTAAGTAGTGAACGTCTTGTGTTATCAGTCACCATCGGTTGCGTTAAACCCTATAATAACGCCCAATTCAATCGCGACTTCCTCGTGGATCAAATACTTAAGCTGTTCTAACTTGTTGTACTGTGAGTAAGCCTTCTGGTATCCCTGTTTAGTTTGCAACATATCGAATAGACTTTCATCGCCCGGCCATGTTTCAACTGTCATCGCAAACTGATTGGAAATACTGTCTGCTAGCGTCGCTTTGCCTTTTTCACGCAACAAAGCGTCTAAACCCTTTCCGTTGGCAAAATAGAGCGCTTGCATTGCTTCAACATTAGCTTTCAAGTTTTGCATAGAAGTTTCTGAGCGCCATGACTCAGCAAAGTACGGACGTGGCTTACCAAATTTGGCCAGCGGACGGCTCATCTTTTTCATGCTGTAATCAAGCTGGTTCGATAACAGTGCGATATACTCTGATTCCCACTGTTTTTCATTAAGACCGACCCAAGGATTGATTGCCCAAGCTTGGGCGATTTTCCCAGCATTCAACTCAATGTTAGCGCTAATAGCTTGAGCAGTTTCACATGTCTGAGGATTGCCCGTCAGGTTTGACGCTTTGTCATACAGCAACCACTCAATAGAACCTAGCCCCTGCACTGTCACACTCTGAAGTGCAATATCTTGCTGAGCCCAAGCTTTAGGTTGCTTGATCAAACTGCTCATCTTGCGACCAGTGGTGTTTTTCTTATCTGGCCAAAATTGAATATTCCAGCTTTGAGCCAATGCCGCTTCTGGGCCACGCTCTTGCCCTTGTAACGCCATCCACGCAAGCATGGTTTGATGCCACTGCTGTTTAACCATATTCAGGTCAGAAGTAGAAGCGCAGTAGCCTGAAACTGACTGTGCCAACTTAGCCGATTCATCCTTAAAGGCGTGTGCTGACGCGAACTCCACCTCATACACTCCTTGGCTAAGATGGTTGGTGCTTTGAGGCTGTCTATCTTCTGGTTGTGAAGTTTGACAACCAGCAATAGCAATGACAGCCGCAGCGACTAATACATAATGCTTTTGTTTCATCATCGAATCCTATAAAGAGTTGAGGAAAGCAATCAGTGCTTCTCTCTCTTTCTGGTTGAATTTCAACACTTTCTGTTTTGCTATTTCTGCTTCACCACCATGCCAAAGCACGGCTTCCATCAGGTTGCGCGCTCGACCATCGTGTAAGAAATAGGTGTGATCATTGACTTCTTTCGTGTAACCAATACCCCATAAAGGTTGAGTTCGCCACTCTTGACCATTAGCAAGATATTCTGGACGGTTATCCGCTAAGCCAGGCCCCATATCGTGGAGTAACATATCGGTATATGGATGAATGGTTTGGTTGGACAATGCAGGTAAACCTTCGCGATTTCCGGTTTTCACATTCGTTTTGTGGCAGCTATCACAGCCAACTTTGGCAAACAGTTCCTGACCAAGTTTCACCTCTGGTTTGTCGACATTACGACGAATTGGCACAGCTAAGTGCTGCGAGTAAAACTCTACAAAATCAAGAATATTGTCGCTGACTTCAGGTGAACCGCCATTAGGTAGATCATCACAGATAGACTGTTTAGAAGTACAATTTTCGTTGGGAAACAAGTTACTGGTTAAGCCCACATCCCCATTAAATGCCGCGGCATTCTGCTGCATTAGATTTGGTTGACCCGCTTTCCATCCAAAACGACCAATGGCAAAATCATTCGCACGCACATCCCAAACAACATTGACCTTGCCCGAAATTCCGTCACCATTCTTGTCTTGTTCATCTACCCAAGCTTTCAGTGTTTCATCCGGGATACTTTCAAGAAGACCTAAACCTATCATTGGAGGCGCAACGCGGGCCGACATCTGCGTATCTGGATGCATATCGCCGTAGCCAAGGTTCGTAATGGATAAGTCGGGTTTACGTAGCGTGACCACTGTACCATCAGCAAATGTCACTGGAACATCAGTATAGGTAATTTCGATCGTGCCTTCTGGAGTTTGATCTTGCAGCGCAAAATCTTGTAGCTGACCACCATAGGTCGGCTCAGGAATGACGCCATCTTTGATAAAGGCTTTCTTTTGCTCTGGCGTCATTGCTGGAATGCTTAAACGCACCAACATGGAAACCGCGTGAATATCACCCTCTTCTGGTGGATGTCCGCGACCATCTTTGATGTGGCAGTTTTGGCAACCATTGGTATTGAACAAAGGCCCTAAACCATCACGTGCATCTGTAGACGCTGGTGCCTGAACCCAAGGGTTACGAAAGAAGCTGTTACCAACACTAAAGTCTAAGCGCTTAGACATAGGGAGGTTACCAGCAGGAAGTGAGAAAGCATTCGCACCGTCTTTTTTAACTGATGTACCACCACCAGATTTAATATCATAGGCAATGGCAGAAGAGGTGCTAACAGCGAGAAGGCTTGCTAGGACAGTTTTCGTGTACAACTTCATACGAGGACTCTCAAAAGGGAATAACCAGACTTTTTAAATGGGAATAGTTCTCAAAAACACAGCGAGTAATAAACGGCAAAAGGGCTCAAATGAGCCCTTTGTTTTTTGTTCGTTCTAGTTTAGAACTCGTGATCAGCTGTATCTGGATTTAAGCTGTTAATACCAACGATTTTAGCTGCACGCTCAATCTGAGCTGTTTGTGCAACTAAAGACATAATCGTTTCATTCACCAGTGCGTTACCTTGCGTGTTACCCGCAGCGATAAGTTGGTCGAAGTACTGACCTTTCTTTTCTGCTGAAGTCACAAGTTGTCCTACTTGAGCACGTGTAACGTCAAACTGCTTCTGAATTTCTTTTGCCGCTTGCTTGTCTTTTTGTGCCACAAGATCATTGATGCTTGGACCAGAAAGTAGCGTACCATCTTCACGTTTGTAGATACCTGTATAAACGTTGTAGATACCTTGCTCGTTGTAGTAGTGAGAGTTATGAGTGTTGTCAGAGAAACAATCGTGTTCATCTTCCGTTGAGTTTGCTTCTAGAGCAACCTTCATACGTTCACCCGCAAGCTCACCTAGAGAAAGTGAACCCATACCGAACAGCATCTTACGAAGACCGTTATCTGCTGACTCGTTTAGAAGTTCTTCACGGTAATTACCTTTAACGTCTGAAGACCACTGCTTTTCCATCCACTCTAGATCTTGAACTAGCAAACCAGCAGCGGCTTTTAGGAAATCACCACGACGGTCACAGTTGTCGTTTGTACACTCAGCACCAACAACGAAATCAGTGTAAGCGCGTTGACCTGCACCAGCATTAGTACCGTTTAGATCCTGACCCCAAAGTAGGAATTCAATTGCGTGGTAACCAGAAGCGACGTTGGCTTCAGAACCGCCAACTTCGTTTAGGTCAGCGATCAACTCAGGAGTGATTTTCGCAACATCTAGCGTTGAAGCACCAATGGTTAGCTTTTGGTTAGCTACGATGTTGGCATTTGCACCTTCGTTGCCAAGCTCATATTGGTAGTCTGCTGATACATAGTCGATTAGACCTTCATCTAGAGGCCATGCGTTTAGTTGACCTTCCCAATCATCAACAATCGCGTTACCAAAACGGAATACTTCAGACTGTTGGTACGGTACGCGAGACGCAAGCCACACTTGCTTCACTTCTTCAAATTTAGCTGCTGTTGGGTTAGAGAGGAAAGATTCTATTGATTTATCCAAAGCTCTAGCGGTACTGAGTGAGTCAGCAAAAACTGCGTGAGCTACATCAGCGTAGTGCTCAACAACCTGTTCTTTGGTTACGTTTGCCGCAAAAGCTGAACCGCTAGCGATAAGTAGTGAAGCTGCTACAGATTGAGCTAATAGAGATTTTACATTCATTGAAAAAGCATCCTTGTTGAGCTTAATAATTATTCTATATTCTTAGTGCTAATTATTCTCATTTGCACTATTAGTTTCGAATAATACAAACTTACAATTTTTTTGCAAGCAGGAAACAAAAAAGCCTCACAAAAGTGAGGCTTTTATCAACATAGGCAGCTCAATAGCTTAAACGTCGAGGTTATGCTTTCCGTGAGATATTTTGGCTTTAAGGTAATTCTCATTACCGTCCTTAACATGCGCTAAGGTATTGACAACCTCTTCGATCTCAATGCCATGTTGCTTAAGATCACGAATCTTTTTAGGGTTGTTTGTCACTAAACGAATTCTTTCTACACCCAAAGCTTTCAACATCTGCGCAGCTTCAGTAAAGTCACGTAGATCATCACCAAACCCCAAGTGGTTGTTCGCTTCGTAGGTATTCATGCCCTCGCTTTGCAGCTTGTACGCATCAATCTTATTGTACAAACCGATACCACGACCTTCTTGTCTTAGATATAAAATAATCCCGCCAGACTCACCCATACGATTGATGGTTTCGTCTAACTGCTCACCACAATCACAGCGAGATGAATGGAATACGTCCCCAGTGAGGCATTCTGAATGCATGCGGACAAGTGGTGTCGCTTGAGCTTGATCCGCTTGTTTGAAGATAACGGCAACATGCTCTTTATCTGTATTCAAACCATGAAAGGAAAGCAACTCCGCATCAATGTTGCTCTTTGCACCTACTTTGAAGTCGACTCTGGCTCTTACTTCCGCCATATTTTTACTCACTTGAATCTCTGTCTTTATTATATCTGTCGCTGCATTCATCGAAATGCTCCGCTATGAAGTTAACTATGGGGACTATTACTCATCTTTTCAATGATTAGATCACAAAATGTTATATTATAACATTTTAACCTCAAGACAATAAAAAACCTCGATAACCTAAGTTACGAGGTTCATGAATCTTGTACCGTTAGCTTCAAGCAATTAGTCTTGTTGGTTTTTCCACACAGAAAGTGCTATCCAACAGGCCTCAAGTTCTCTGAGTTCTTCGTCAGTCAGCAAAGACAAAGTTGGCTTTGTTTGCGGTAGTGCATACGACTGTACCGCACTAATCTGAGCGTAAAAATCTTCGCGTAGTTGAGATAAATTCAAAGCCACTGCTTTTCCCTAAGACTCTAGTGATTTGTAAAAATAACGCGTTGGAAGCATTCGTCTAAATAATAATAACAAATTACATAATGGTCGCAAAAAATAGACAAATTATTGGGCTAAAAGTCACATTATTACTATGGATTTAATCTTTACTTTTCCTAAAGTTAGCATGATCAAAATGATCATTTAGAAGAGTTCTACGTCATTTCCTCCATTGTCATAACGATCTAAGCATTCTGCATCGAAGAAGTGTACTCGATTTCTTCCATGTTCTTTGACGTAGTAGAGTGCGCTGTCTGCGTGATCCAGTATAGTCGGCAAGTACTCGTGAGGTGTGATACCGCAAACACCACAGCTAAAGGTTAAGCTGTTAATTTGAGGAAATCTAAAAGATTCAATATGGAGGCGAAATCCATCAAGCGTAGTTCTACATTGCTCAACACTTTGTTGAGGTAACAGAATAACAAACTCTTCTCCACCATAGCGGAACAACTGTTCCTGTCCGGTGAAATAGTTGCTCATCTGCTGGGCAAACATCAATAGTATTTCATCGCCAATCATGTGACCAAAACGGTCATTCACTTGCTTAAAATGGTCTAAATCAATGATGGCAACCCAGGCAGTAATTTCGACTGGTGTATCAGGCATAACGTTAAAACAACGTGCTAAGCGCTCTTCTAGTGTCTTGCGATTCAACAATCCCGTCAGTTTGTCTCGCTCACTATCGTGTAAAACGGCTAAATAATTACGATAGATTTTCGCGAAACCATCAATCAATAACTCGTAGCTATTTGGACACTCTTGAAAAATCACGATGAGTTCGGCTGAGCTATCTTCAGAAACAGGAATGGGATGTGTCGAAACATATTGGCCCTTTTCATCAATAGAAGTCGTGGCCTTGTCGTTAAGGTGAGCACGATTACCGTTATAGACAGAAATAGAATCGTAAACCCAGTCAAACTCTTTCTGCCCGGGTGCTCGTGTTACCTTTGCAACTGTTTTTGCGGTGCTATTGATAAAGTAAGTCAACTCAATCGATTGGGCAGGTGTCATTTCTGCAAGTGTAGCGACAAGGCAATGACCTAGGGAAACCGAGTTACGTTGCTCTGTAATTTCAACGACAGATTGGATTATCTTATCTTCCATGACTTGTTCCATGTCACTTTGCGTCCATAGTCAAAGTATAGACAGACACTAAAAATATGAAACAGGTACCATAAAAAAGAGCAGCCTTCGCTGCTCTTTCCTTTCTATTTCCTGAAACCTAACTTTACGGTTCCTTGAGTATCGAACCAAAGTGCTTCCTTTCGGCGACGTCCAATTAAAATAGGACCATCATCATAGAATAAGAAGTTCTTCCAATGCTTCTTAAATACAGACCATTTCGTTTCGATAACATTGTATTTTTCATAGCAAAAATACACGGTCACATCATCTTGCCAGTCAATGAACTCTTCTAACTCGTGAGGCATGGCTTCTTCGTCCGCTTCCCATGCAGCCATCCAATCTATCGTTTGTTGCCAATTAGACTCTTTCATTGGCCAATCACTTGAACTTAAGCGTTCAGCATCAGGGCTTTGCGCGCTAATGTTCTCTTTCCACAATTGAGACGCGCGCGCCTGTGTCATTGGCTTAATTGCAGCCAAATCCTCTTCTGGCACAGGCATAGATTGATGGGTGAAAATCCATTTTCTTTGGTATTCATCCAAAGTTAGGTAAGACATTAATTTTCCTCTTAAAGCATTACGCTTTTAGCCAGCCTTTATTTGTGGCGTCGTCAATAATTTGTTTCGCTTTGTCCCACAGTGCCTGCGAGCCAAATTCAATTTTTTGATTGATGGTTAAAGCTTGGTGTCTTGTGACACCATGCTCTTGCCAGCTTTGTCCTTGATTATGATAGTTGAGCAGCATGGGAATAATTCTATCCAAAGCTTTAGCAAACTTTGCATCGGCAGTTTGCGCAGATTCAAACTCTAACCACAATTGCAACAGCGATTGTTCTTGTTCTGCGGGTAGCATACCAAACAGACGTTGCGCGGCATCGAGTTCCTTTTGCTCTTGTTCAGCGGTTGCGGCAACATCATAAACAAAGGTATCACCGGCATCAATTTCTACAACGTCATGGATCAGTAGCATCTTCACTACTCGCGCAATATCAACTGGCTCGTTAGCATGCTCTTCCATTAATATTGCCATCAATGCGACATGCCAACTGTGCTCAGCACTGTTTTCAAAACGTCCTTCGGCACTTTTTACCCGAGTCCGTCTTAACACCGACTTTAGTTGATCAAGCTCCATAAGTAACGCGAGTTGTTTCTCAAGTCGTTCCACTTTTACGCACCTTTCCAGTTCGGGTTAATAAGTGAAGTCAGATTGTGGTCTTCCCACTGACCATTAATCAATAAATAGTCTTTAGCAAAACCTTCTTTAGTAAAGCCAACACGCTCAAGAACGGCTTCACTACGATGGTTACGAGGCATGTAACTCGCCATTATTCTGTGAATGTTCTGAACGCTGAACATATAGTCAACGGCAAGCTTAAGAGCGCGCGTCATTGCTCCTCTACCTTGGGCATTTGCAGCCAGTGAATAGCCAACGCTACAAGCATGGAATGGAAAACGTGATATGTTACTAAACGACACAGTTCCCAGCATTTCGTTGCTCTCTTTATCAATGATCAACAAATAGTAACCAAGGCCCATTCTGTGTAGCTCATTGAGTTTAATCAACTTTTGCGTCCAACCAGACAAGGTAAAGAAGCCCTCTTCACGCTTCGGCTCCCACTCTTTCAAGTGCGCTCGATTAGCAATAAAATATTCAGATATTAAATAGCCATCCGTTGGTTCCGCAGTGCGAACCACAATGTCGTCATCCACTTCATACACTGAAGTGGGGGTACTGATTCTTTCCATCTAGTTTTTTCTGATTCCATATTCACGCAACTTGTTCGCGACTGATGTGTGCGAAACGTTTAAGCGCTTGGCTAACTTACGACTCGAAGGGAATGACTGATAAAGACGTTCCAAAACCTGAGACTCATACTCTTTCATGATTTCATCTAGAGAGCCATCTAGGTTTAGAGCAGGTGCATTCGAAGACGAAGATTCTAATTGAGGTAAGTGGAATAGCTCAGCAGTCAGGATGTCTGATTCAAGTTCAGTTAATGCACGAAGCACCATGTTTTCGAGCTGGCGCATATTTCCTGGCCATTGATAGCTCACCAACTGATCAACCAAAGTCTCATCAATTGAAGGTTTGCTAATGCCAAGCTGCTTTACGTACTTAGCCACAAACAACTCCAGCAACGGCGCTATATCATTCGAGCGCTCTCTTAGTGGTGGAATCAGCAAGGTCAGTACGTTTAGGCGATAGAACAGGTCTTCACGGAACGAGCCAGATTCAGCTAAATCTGCTAACTGATGACGCGTTGACGCAATTACGCGCACATCGACATGAATTTCATCTTCTTCGCCCACACGACGGAAAGTACCATCTTGGAGTAGGCGCAGCAGTTTGATTTGCAGGTGTGGGCTCATCTCACCGATTTCGTCGAGAAATACCGTCCCCCCATTTGCCTGCTCGAAGATCCCCTTGTGGCCTTGCTCATGGTTAAATGACCCTGGTGCGTGACCAAACAACTCTGTTTCGGCAACACCATCTGGCATTGAAGCACAGCTCAATACTAGAAAAGGATTCGCAGCTCTATGAGAACGATTGTGGCACGCGCGCGCGAGCATCTCCTTACCTGTACCTGTTTCACCTTGAATAAGCAGAGGCTGGTCAAGCATAGAGAGTTTCTTCGCTTGGCTGATCAGTGCTTTGTGTCGATTAGAGACACCAACAAAATGTTCAAAGCCAAGGTTATTGTGTAGAGGGAGCGAGTCGTCAAACAGTGGTTTTTCTTGAGTAGAGCGAATGATCATCACAGTACTTGCTAACACTGACTCGTTTGACTCGTCTGAGATGTAAACAGGCATGATTTCCATCATGTAATCTAGCCCGCTAATAACGATTTCTTCACGTTGACGAGCAATCTTGCCTTCTACCCATTTGGTAAAATTAAAGCTTGGAAGTAGCGTAGAGATTTGGTGACCAATCATCTCACTCTCTTCACAACCAAACAGCGACAATGCCGCATGGTTCGCCATATCTACATGACCTTTTAGGTCAATCGCCAGTACTGGCTCTGGCAGGTTATTGAGAAGAGAAATAAGCTCGTTATTGTGACGTTCAATTGGCATGAACTGAATCTTGCGAACGTCTTTCACCCCTGAGATGCGGCGAATCTCCGCCATCAACTCGCTAAAAGTATCAAAGTCGATATCTGGGCAGTTTAAGTAGATGATCCCGGAAACATCGATTTCAATGCCTCGAAGATCGAGATTTTTAGAAGCAAGAATATCGAGCAATTCACGAGTCAGACCAAGTCTGTCTTCACAGAAAACTTCAAGACGCACGGATAAGTCCCTAAATAAGGTGTCACGAAAAGTTGACAGTAGTTTCCCTTAAGCCTAGATCCTCGTCAAGCAAACAGATATTGCCTGCTTCACATTCGCACTATTTGATAGTAATTGCGGCGACTTTTTCAACAATCTGTTTTCGTATTGCCCCCAATTTAACTTGTCTGTCCTTGTGCCAAGGGATTGGACGTAACAATGACATTGCCTTCAACCCGAGCCTCGCGGTAAGAATCCCGACGCCTAGCCCCTGCCCTGCCCGAGCAGATACCTTTCCCGCTAAGTCCATAGACATCAGATCCATACTGGCATCAACCGCCAACTCACTCGCGCCAGCGGCCGCCATATTAACCAATGTCGCTTTAAACAATTTCAAACGTGACCAATAACCAAGCTCCACGCCATAAACCTCAGCCAGATTGTCGATCATTTTGAAATTGCGCCAAGCAACTAACATCATGTCAGCAACAGCCAAAGGGCTTATCGCAACAAGAGCCGCAGATTCCGTTGCATGCTGAGATACGATTTTTGTCGCAACTTTATCTTGTTCAGCCACCACCATAGCGTCATACATGTCGAGGATTTCAGCATCGCTGTGCGACGTATTAATGCTGTTCACCCAACGGTCATAGCTCGGTGATTCTCGTTTAATACCAGACTGTTTTGCTACCGATTCGCAAAACGCCTGACCTTGACCAACACTGTCCGAGTTGACGAGTGCTTCACTTTGCTCCTGAACACTAAAGTGATTACGCAGCCTGCGAAGTTTAAACAACTCTTTGCCAATTGCACTAACACCAAGTAAAGACACCGTCGCGATAAAACCTGACCAACCCAAGGCGAGCCAGTCTGTGGTTTGAATTGCAGAGACAACGTTGTCTACCGCTTGCCAACCGACCAAGCCCGCAAAGGTACCGACCAGAGTAGTCGCTAGCCATCTCGAACCTGATTTTGGTCTTATGACCTGCTCTAGCTCAGCTTCTGCTGCGGTATCCTCCTGTTCATTATCGATTTCAACAGGCACGAACTGCTCGGACTGCTCAAACTGCATGTGAGCGGTCAAATCAGGTTGTACGTCTTCTTGCTCGCTGTGCAAAGCATCATCGAAGACCTGCTTTTGTTTAAACTGCGCTTTATCACTGTTTGTCATTTCAGCTTATCTCCGATTAAGTATTCAAGTGCTTTATCCATACGGATATGCGGCAAAGGCTCATCCGATGAAGATTGCTGGGGTCTAAAGGTGGCAAACTCGAAGCCCTTCTCATGCCAGTAATCTTGAGCCGGCAGCTTTTTGGGTACTTCTCCGGGAAATACTGTTAGAGCTTGCTCATCCATAGTTACCCCTTGAATCGCAGGGTAAGATTGATCGCCCTTACTAATAAAACCTGCTTGCGTTGCCTGTATCGATGCCATGGTCATGCAGTTCATTTCAATATTCTCGTACGACGCGGTTTGCCATGCCGGATGCACCATTTGCTGCAGCAAAGAAACCAAATTGGTGTGCTGCTCCGGCGTAACATGGTCAGCTTTAGTTGCTGCAAACAATATTTTATCGATTCGAGGTGCAAACAAACGCTTCAAGATATTACTTCGTCCATAGCGGAAACTGTGCATTATCTGTTCTAGTGCATGACGCATATCGTGGAAAGATTCGTATCCCGCATTGAGCGGTTGTAAGCAGTCCACCAGCACGATTTGACGGTCAAAAGTCGAAAAGTGATGTTTGTAGAACGCTTTAACCACTTTCTGTTGGTACTCCTGATAACGCGCTTTGAGCATAGCTAAGTTAGAGCCTTTCTCTACTTTGCTTTGTTGTTCAATCTGACACGGGAAAAACTGAAGCACAGGTGCTCCTTCTAAGTCTCCGGGCAACACAAACCTACCCGGCTGCACCCAATGCAAACCTTGCTCTTTGCAGTTATGGAGAAATTCAGTGTAAAGCTCAGATATTTCTGCAAGAAGGTTTTCATCTAACTCCGCGGTTAAATCAATCTGTTCGAGCCGTTCTAGCCAAGACTGCGCCAATTCTTTTCGCTTACCTTTCAACGCCTCGAACTGACTTTGCGACCACTGATGAAAGTCCATATCAAGCAGGGGTAAATCAAGTAACCACTCACCCGGGTAATCGATAATATCGATATGCAAAGTAGATGTACTACCAAACAGTTTTTTAGTCTTTTTCTGCGGACGATATTTAACTGCCAGTCGGATCTCACTCACGTCGCGAGTCGGTTCCGGCCAAATCGGAGGATCTAAGTGCACATGCTGCATCGCCTCGTCGTAAGCAAAACGCGGAACGAGCATATTGGTTTGCGGTTCACGCTTGGCGCCGACTAATCTTTTGTCCCGTGCAGCGGCAAATAGCGGTAGATTTTCATGAGTTGAAGTATGGAGAAGCTGATTAACGAGCGAGCTAATAAATGCAGTTTTACCGGCTCTAGAAAGACCTGTCACGGCAATACGGACATGGGAATCCATAGTACGACTAAGTAAATCATTTACTTCTTGAGTAATTTGCTTCATTCACATTCTCTTTGTTTCAATCACACTGGTAGCTTAGCGACTCTAATCTTAATCCTAGATGAACAAAAAAGCCCCTGATAACAATCAGAGGCTTAGTGTATCAACGAAAACGGCAAACGTTAGTCGTCTTCGATCAATTTATAGATGACAAACAGGGCGATTTCTAACAGCACAAACAGAGCACAGCTAATCGTGACATACTTTTCATCGAAGATACTGATGCCATGGAGAATAAGGTCATATCCGACGAAAGCACCAATAACCACCGCAATGATGATCTGCAAGATTTGAATAAAGCGTGGCATTTTTACTCCTGACTTAGGGTTACAACTCTAAACTAGATAGACAAAAGGTGCAGCATTCGCTCCACCTCTGTCAAATCTTCACTAATTAAATCAGTCATTTCTCACAAGCTAAACAACGACTGCTAAGCTTGGTCTTCCATTTCTTGGATTTTTACTTTCCAAGTGTCTGGACCAATCTGGTGAGCGTTTGCGCCACTTGAGTCAACCGCGACAGTAACAGGCATATCTTCGACTTCAAACTCGTAGATCGCCTCCATGCCTAAGTCTTCAAATGCAACCACGCGTGCTTTCTTAATCGCCTTAGCAACCAAGTAAGCCGCACCGCCTACCGCCATTAGGTACACCGCTTTATGCTTTTTAATCGACTCTACTGTTGCAGGCCCGCGCTCGGCTTTACCAATCATGCCCATGATGCCCGTCTCTTCTAGCATCATATCGGTAAACTTATCCATACGCGTAGAGGTTGTAGGACCAGCTGGACCAACCGCTTCATCACCCACAGCATCAACTGGACCTACGTAGTAGATAAATTTGCCTTTGAAGTCGACACCTTCAGGCAAGCCTTCACCACTTTGCAGCATGCCTTGAATGCGTTTATGCGCTGCATCACGACCTGTTAGGATTTTGCCTGACAGTAAAACGGTTTCACCTGTTTTCCACTTTTCTACTTCTTCTTGAGTCACTTCATCTAGGTTGACGCGGCGCGTATTTGCTCCCGCTTCCCAAGTAATATCAGGCCACTCTTCAAGCTTAGGTGGTTGCAGATCTGCAGGGCCTGTTCCATCTAATGTGAAATGTACGTGACGAGTCGCGGCACAGTTTGGAATCAAGCACACAGGTTTAGAAGCGGCGTGAGTTGGTGCTGTTTTAATTTTAACATCAACAACGGTAGTCAAACCGCCCAGACCTTGCGCACCAATGCCTAGCTTGTTAACGCGATTGAAGATGTCTAGGCGAAGCTCTTCTTCTGCATTTTGTGGACCACGGTCAATAAGCTCTTGGATGTCGATGTGCTCCATCAGAGATTCTTTTGCCAGTACCGCAGCTTTTTCTGCCGTACCACCAATACCGATGCCTAGCATACCTGGTGGACACCAACCTGCGCCCATAGTTGGTAGCGTTTTCTCTACCCATTCAGCAATATCATCCGATGGGTTAAGCATCACCATCTTAGTCTTGTTTTCAGAGCCGCCACCTTTGGCCGCAATTTGAATTTCGACCTTGTTACCCGGCACCATATTAATGTGAACAACGGCTGGCGTGTTGTCTTTGGTATTGATTCGCTTACCTGCTGGATCCATAAGAACAGAAGCACGTAGCGGGTTATCTGGGTTTGTGTAAGCTTGGCGTACTCCCTCATCGACCATTTGTTGAACAGTCAGTTCGGTTGAATCCCACTGGACACCCATGCCCACATTCACAAAGCAGGTCACAATACCAGTGTCCTGACAGATCGGTCGATGGCCTTCTGCAGACATACGAGAGTTAATTAGAATTTGAGCAATGGCATCTTTCGCCGCTTGACTCTCTTCACGGTTATAGGCTTTTTCTAGGGCTTGGACAAAGTCTAATGGATGGTAATAAGAAATGTACTGGAGCGCATCAGCAACACTGCTGATCACATCCTGCTGGCGAATTACGGTCATTGCATGCCTCGTTATATTTATGCTTCCTTTTTGTGGTCGAACACAAACGTTTGCTCGTTGATTTTATATTTGCAAAACACTGTTGTAGCGACCTTTGTTGTCATTATGATACTCTTGCTTTCCTCAACACGCCACGTAATCAACGATCTCTTTGTCACAAATTAAACAAATGAATAACATCAAGCCAAATCGCCTAGAAATCAAACCGATTTCTTATCAAGAAGACCTTGCAACTCAGCATTTTGCCAACATTCAACACCTGCCTTGGTCAATGTTGTTGCGCTCGCCTTCACGCACTCATGTTGATAGCCGATTTGATGTATTAGTGACAAAACCAAAAGCGACGATTACCACCCTTGGTAACGACAGCTATATCGTCACTGAAGGCGTGGAGGTAACCTCCAGCGAAAACCCGTTTGAACTCCTTAAGCGAGTGCAAGCTCAAGTTTTGCCTGAGCTCGACTATTGTGGTGAACTGCCTTTTGTTGGTGGTGCTTTGGGGTATTTTTCGTATGATTTGGGCCGCCGAGTTGAGCGGATGCCTTCGATAGCCGCACAAGACCTTAAAACACCCGATATGGCTATCGGGCTATATGAATGGGCGATGATCGTTGATCATCAAGAGAAGTCTGCGTGTGTCGTTGGTATTGACGCAGAAAAGAATTGGCAGTGGCTTTGCAGTCAGCAAAACACCGACAGAGATACGTTCGAACTCATTGATGATTGGCAGTCCAATATGACCAAAGCGTCATACAGTGACAAGTTTGCTCAAGTTCAAGAGTACCTGCGTTCTGGTGACTGTTACCAAATTAACTTAGCGCAAAGGTTTAGTGCATCATACCAAGGCAGTGAGTGGCAAGCGTACCAAAAGCTCGAAGGCATAAACCAGGGTCCATTTTCCGCTTTTGTGAGAACCGAGCATGGTGCAATTTTGAGCGTCTCTCCCGAGCGCTTCTTACAGGTGAAAGACAGCAAGATTGAAACAAAACCCATCAAAGGTACTCGCCCTCGTAGCACGGACCCACAGTTGGATAAACAAGCGGCTTATGAGCTTGCTAACGCAGAAAAAGATCAAGCCGAAAATCTGATGATTGTTGACCTACTAAGAAACGATGTTGGCCGAGTGGCGAAACCTGGCAGCGTACACGTACCCAAACTTTTTGATATAGAGAGCTTTCCTGCGGTACACCATTTAGTCAGTACCATTTGTGCCAAGCTCGATGACCAATATAGCGCAGCAGACTTATTGAAAGCCTCTTTCCCCGGAGGTTCCATCACAGGCGCACCAAAAATTCGCGCGATGGAAATTATTGAAGAGCTTGAGCCTCACCGACGAAGCGCCTATTGCGGCAGTATTGGCTATATAAGTCGACATGGTCGTATGGACACTAGTATTACGATTCGTACGTTAGTCGCTGAGAATGGTAATATCCACGTATGGGCGGGGGGCGGTCTAGTTGCAGATAGCCAGTGTGACGCGGAGTATCAAGAAACGCTTGATAAACTAAGTAAAATCCTGCCGACCTTAGAGTAGAGAGTGATTTGAGGCAAACATCTAATGCCTATCGCGCATTCATTAACAAGAGAGTCGCATGGGCAGCCTTACCATAGACGTAGCAGTGAGAACCCCTTCAACACCAAAGCCTGAGAATTAACTAGCCCATGCAACAATTTGAAACTCTGCTCTCAGCTTAACGTTACCTACTTTAAGGCAGATACTACAAGCTAAGATTCAATGAGATGTTATAACATAACACAAACAAAGAAAAGTAATTCTTGCTCACCTTCTATCATCTCGAGATTGACTATAAAGGTGCCCGCAATCTAGGTGAAAGTTAGCTCCATTTTTCGAGCATCAATTTTAGATCTTTAGCCGTGTAGGGTTTTGTTAAAATATCATCCATACCGCACTGGATACATTTCTCACGCTCTTCGAGCGTAGTTCCAGCCGTTAACGCAATAATGGGTAAGGTATACGCTTGTTCTCTTAAGTATGCTGTTGCCTCAAAGCCATCCATTTCGGGCATGCGGCAATCCATAAAGACAAGATCATACTTGGAGGAGTTAAAAGCTTTGATTGCTTCAAGGCCATTATTAGCCATATCGGGAGTAATAGAGAGCTTCTTTAACATTTGATTGATGATGACTTGATTCATACGAATATCGTCAACCACCAGAATAGATAGTTCCTCTAGCGGCTTAATCAGGGGTTTGTGCTCTGCTTGTTCTGAGCTAACCGTCCACTCGGCGGTTTGTTTAAGCGGTAAGAGCACTGTAAACGTACTGCCTTTCCCTATTTCACTAGAGAGCGATATTTCACCCGACATAAGTTCGACAAGATTTTTGCAGATCGCGAGGCCTAACCCTGTCCCCTCAAAATTTCGCTTCGCTGTCCTATCTGCTTGTACAAATGGCGTAAACAATTGCGCTTGCGACTCTTCACTGATCCCAATCCCTGTATCCGTTACTGCGAAGAGTAGTCCCTCATTCTCCCATTTGACTTTAATGGTCACCTCACCTTGAGAAGTAAACTTAATCGCATTGCCCACCAAATTGATCAGAATCTGGCTAATACGTTCAAAGTCACCGATGAAGGCCGCTGGGATCGTATTTTGCTCAATGATCTCGAACCCCACCCCCTTCTCTAGTGCTTTCGTCTCAAATATCCCTAACAACATTTCACGCATTTCCGACCATAAAAACTGAGATGGGATCAGCTGCATCATCCCTGCACTCATTTTACTAAAGTCGAGAATGTCGTTGATGATATGGCGAAGCAGGTCGCCCGAATGTGAGAGGTTGCTTAGCAAGGTTTGTTGCTCTTCATCTAACTGAGTTCCGGCTAACAGTTCAGCACTGCCTAATAAGCCATTGAGAGGCGTTCGGAGTTCGTGGTTGATCATGGCAACAAACTCTTTGGTCGAGCGTTCAGACTCTTCAGCTCTCGCTCTCGCTTCTTGGTTACTTGTCACAATCAGTTGGCGACTTATCGCGCTGCATAGTAACTCTGCAACGAGCAATAGCTGATTTACGACAAACTCTCGGTCGATATCTTCGCTAAGTAAGTCGACCGTGAGTTCACCAACAATCTTATGTTCCACCTCGATCGGTAGCTTTAAAGAGTTATGCTGCCAAATAGCGTAGGGCTTCACTAAGTTTAAATCTTTAACTTGTGCAGAACCAAACACGTTACCTATGACGGAAGTCATAAGTTCAGCCTCAATGTACAAGCCAACGCCACATAGTGCCGAAGAAGCCATCAGACGTTCGAGCAAATTTGCAATCAAGCCATCATCGAGAGTTCTGCTCAAGAAGGCGCGCCCGAAGTGAATCAGCGCTTCACTGATATGTTGCTCAAATTCAAGCTTATGCAAATCACTGTGGGTTTGCTTTTTAAGCTGCGTTAATACCAACTTCAAGTGCTGGTTGGATTCATACAGCTCTAAGCTTTTTTGCTCCAGCAACGCTTCTGCTTGTTTACGCGCAGCTATTTCTCTGGCTAGCTTTCGTTCTAAAGGGGTGTCCTTTTCCATTTAGGTTATCCCACGACACTAACCTTGAACCGAACTTGACTACCGTCTTCGGACAAGTTTTCCATCGTCGTTGCGATTTTCTCTTTGAAAAACTCACCACAACCTTCAATTAGACCCAAACAGACATGCGACATGCAACGGGCACTGCGATAGTCAAAGACCATCTCGCTTTCAGCCTCAGAAATGAATATAAAGGAAGGAGGGTTGGCTTCGGGATACAGCTTTTTGACTTCGATATGAATATAGTCTTCGACCAATTTGATAAATTGAAACGTCGACTTGCACTCTTGTAAGCTATTATTATCAGGTAAGGTGTTATAAAGGTTATTAAAAACTGATTGACCAAAAACTCGTTGAAGATCTTCTGGTGAGATACCAGTACGAATGCTGAGTTGCATGATGAGCTTAACCAAATTGCGATGATCATAACTACCAACGGATGTGTAGACGCCATCATCTCCCGCAGCAGAAAGTAAGCTATCAAGCTCTTCTAGACCAAACTTTTGTTCAACCAAGTCCATAAACTCAGTAAAGATAATGCCTTTCATTAAGTACGCTATCCTTGCGCTAATAGGTGTAGTAGAAAGCATGAGCCATATTGAAGGCTTTTTCAAATATCGACAGGAGCTAACGTGTTGTCTGAGCTAAATAAAAACCACTTGATCCAGCGATTTCAAATGCATCAAACCGTCAACTATCACCAAGAAGCTCTCAACCGTGTCTCACACCTTAATCAAACTCACTTACGTAAAGCCTCTGTGTTGGTTGGTTTTGTCGAACGCGAAACCGGCATTAATGTTCTTTTCACTCGCCGAGCCAAGCACCTGAAACATCACCCCGGTCAGGTCAGCTTCCCAGGAGGGAAATTCGAATCAGGCGACATCGATTTGTCTCACACTGCGTTACGAGAAACTTATGAAGAAGTGGGAATTGAGCAAAACCAAATTGAAATATTTGGTCAAATGCCAGAACTGGTCACAATAAGCCGATTTACGGTCACTCCTTTCTTGGGATTTATTTCTCCAGATTATCAAACACGCATTGACAAAAATGAAGTGGATGAAGTTTTTGAGGTACCCGCTTCTGTGGTTTTAGATAGAGAAAAATTACACAGTCAGCAATTTCGAGTTAACAATTTTTCACATCGAGTCTTTGGGCTTTCTTACAATTCTCATTTTATTTGGGGGATGACAGCGCAAATCATTCAAGCGATGCAAAATCACATTATGCATCAGCATTAATAACTCCAATGAATGAAACAAATCTGTTCACATTAGTTAAATTGTTTATCAATAACGGAAACGTTTTCTGAGACATACATTAAACAAATTCATAACAACATTAGATTTACTAATGAATCGCATTAGCATAAATCACTAGTAGCACATCATTTTCGTGAGCAAAAACCTGTTTTTGACATATCATGTTATAACTTGAATCAATTCATGATTTAGATCTAGTTTTCGTGCAAGGTTTTTATGCAAAATTGCCCCCGACTTATTTCCTGTTCCCAAAAATGAGTATCACAAAATGAATACTACAACTACTGCGGCTTCGACCGCACAATCGTCTAGTAAGTTTACTTACAAAGACTTCACTTGGTGTCTATCACTTTTCGGTACCGCTGTAGGTGCTGGCGTACTTTTCCTTCCTATCAAAGCTGGAGCGGGTGGTTTTTGGCCATTAGTTATCCTTGCTCTAATCGCAGCACCAATGACTTGGTTCGCTCACAAATCTCTTGCTCGTTTCGTACTTTCTGCGAAAAACCCTGAAGCTGATATCACTGACACTGTTGAAGAACACTTTGGTAAGACTGGCGCAAACCTTATTACTTTTGCCTACTTCTTCGCTATCTACCCAATCGTTCTTATCTACGGTGTTGGTATCACAAACACGGTTGACTCTTTCCTAGTTAACCAAATGGGTATGGAATCTATCCCACGTTGGTTGCTATCTGGCGCGCTGATCGCTGCAATGACTGCGGGCGTAGTGTTTGGTAAAGAGCTAATGCTGAAAGCGACATCTGCACTGGTATACCCACTAGTGTTCATCCTACTTGCGCTTTCTTTCTACCTAATTCCAGATTGGAACAGCTCAATGGTAGAAGTAGCACCAGACTGGTCTTCTATGCCATCTGTTGTTTGGCTAGCAATTCCAATCATCGTATTCTCTTTCAACCACAGCCCAGTAATCTCTCAGTTCTCTAAAGAGCAACGTCGTGTTCACGGTGAAAATGCAGTTCAGAAAACTGACACTATCACTGGCGGCGCAGCGATGATGCTAATGGGTTTTGTAATGTTCTTCGTATTCTCAGTTGTTCTATCTCTGTCTCCAGAGCAACTAGCAATGGCGCAAGAGCAAAACATCTCAGTTCTTTCTTACCTAGCGAACGTTCACGAATCACCACTTATCTCTTACATGGGTCCACTAGTGGCATTCGCAGCGATCACATCTAGCTACTTCGGTCACTTCCTAGGTGCTCACGAAGGTCTAGTAGGTCTAATCAAGTCTCGCTCTGAAACGCCAGTTAGCAAGATTGAAAAAGGCTCTCTACTGTTCATCGTTATCACTACTTGGATCGTGGCTATCGTTAACCCAAGCATCCTAGGTATGATTGAAACAATGGGTGCGCCAATGATTGCGGCAATCCTATTCCTAATGCCAGTATTCGCAATGCAGAAAGTGCCAGCTATGGCGAAGTACAAAACTTCTGCACCTGTACAGATTTTCACAGCAATCTGTGGTATTGCGGCAATTACTTCTGTAATCTACGGCGCTCTTTAATCTACGGCTTTATAAAGTCTGATTAAACCAAGAATATAACGATAATAAATAAGCCTCCCTTACCCCTTGGGAGGCTTTGTTCTGAGGTAATCGATATGATTAGTGTTTTTGACATCTATAAGATCGGCGTTGGTCCTTCTAGCTCACACACTGTAGGCCCAATGAAAGCAGGTAAAGAATTTATTGATGATTTACGCTCAATGGGAAAATTGCGCGACATCACTAAAATTACCGTCGACGTTTATGGATCACTATCACTGACAGGGAAAGGTCACCACACAGATATTGCTATCATCATGGGTCTTGCAGGCAATACCCCTGAGAAAGTTGATATTGACTCTATTCCGGGCTTTATCGCTCGCGTAGAAGAAACTGAGCGCCTTCCTGTTGGCATGCACTGTCACACAGTATCGTTCCCTAAAGAGGGTGGTATGAACTTCCATACTACTAACCTTGAACTTCACGAAAATGGCATGCAAATTCATGCTTGGATCGGTGAAGAGAAGGTTTACTCTAAGACTTATTACTCTATCGGCGGTGGTTTCATCGTTGATGAAGAGAACTTCGGTAAAGAAGAAGAAAACCCAGTAAAAGCTCCTTATGAATTCACCACAGCGGAAGAGCTAGTGAATCAGTGTAAGGAAAGCGGCCTTTCTATCAGCACATTGGTAATGAAAAACCAAGCTGCGCTTCATTCTGACGAAGAGTCTCGCACTTACTTTGCTAACATCTGGAAGACCATGCGTGAGTGTATGGATCGCGGCATGAATACGGAAGGTATTTTGCCAGGTCCTCTACGTGTGCCTCGCCGCGCAGCAGCGCTACGCCAGCAACTTCTAACTTCAGAGAAAACGACTAATGACCCTATGTCTGTTGTAGACTGGGTAAACATGTTCGCTTTTGCTGTTAACGAAGAAAACGCTGCGGGTGGCCGTGTGGTGACTGCGCCAACTAACGGTGCTTGTGGCATTATTCCTGCGGTATTGGCTTACTACGACAAGTTCATTCAAACAGTCACAGAGAAAGACTACATCCGTTACTTTGCAGCTTCTGGTGCAATCGGTGGTCTATACAAGCGTAACGCTTCTATCTCTGGTGCTGAAGTTGGCTGTCAGGGAGAAGTTGGTGTGGCATGTTCTATGGCGGCAGCGGGTCTTGCAGAACTTATGGGTGGTAGCCCAGAGCAAGTATGTATGGCAGCCGAAATCGCAATGGAGCACAACCTAGGTCTGACTTGTGACCCAGTTGCTGGTCAGGTACAGGTTCCATGTATCGAGCGTAACGGCATCGCTGCTGTTAAGGCGATCAACTCGACTCGTATGGCTCTACGCCGCTCTTCAGCGCCAACAGTTTCTCTGGATAAAGTAATTGAAACTATGCTAGAGACGGGTAAAGACATGAATGCTAAATACCGTGAAACATCTCAGGGTGGACTAGCAGTTAAAGTCATCTGCTAATCGCGCTAAACCTTATAGAATAAAGCCTGAGCTATCGCTCGGGCTTTTTTATTATCACTTCAAACAACGCCATTCACCAAATAAATACATCATTTGGTTTAGTTTATAAAAAAATATAAATATGTCGCTATATCCAAATACTTTGGATATGCCCGCATTTAATCACATCCAAACGCTTCATTTATTGATAACTTCATCCCCTTTTCAACTCAGGGGTTATTATTCAAATGATTAGGTTTGAACTTGGAAGTCAAATCTGTGTGTGCCTGTCGGAAGACGAACTCTTAATCGAGATCGATCACCAACGACATGCATCCCTTTCCATTACTGATAATGAATATCTAATATTAAGCACTATATCCGCATACGGAACGCTAAATTCTCCGATATGCCAGCGAGCCATCGAGAATAAGCTCACGCAAAATCACCAGGTAACACTGCCAGAAAACGGCTTTAAAAATGTTATCGCTTCATTGCGTAAAAAATTCAAAACGCTGATCAAGCCTCACTTAGAAACAAGAAAAAACATCATAGAAAACATCCATCGGGTCGGATATTTCGTTCCTTTCGAAAGTCACGACAATCAAAAAAATGGAGCAGACCAACAAAGAAGAGTCAATAAAGTCGCTAAGCATGCTGTCGTCACTGCGCTTAAACATTGCCTAACCAATCGAAAACTCTATTTCGATCTCGGGCTTGTTCTAATGCTATCTAGTCTTGGTTTTGTCTTTATTTGCTACATCACTATTAATGCCCTTATTAAGCAAAGCTACTTCAATGACGTTAACGACTTCACAGACGCTCTCGCAGAGCAAAGCTGTTTTACAGATCAAACAACACTGAGCTCTATGTTCGATCAAGTAGAGCTTGTTGAGTCAAGTATGATGATCGATCGTTACAATACTCGCTGCTTAGTAACGCCAGAACATGTTATGCCTGTAAGCAAACAACAATATGAACAATGGCTTGAGAACAGTAACTACATCATGCATGAGTTCGAAAAGAAAGGAACGTCTATGGTGGTGCGAGTAAAGAACATTAATCTATCTCGAAGTATAGAGGGCCATTTATCAAGTTTCTTTCTTAAAGGCATTAAGATCTGCACCAACACGGGTACATCACTCAAGGTAGGTAAAACAGATGGGCGACCGTCAATAAGCAAGGAAACAGATGCAGGTTATACGGAGCTTTTTTACATATCCAACCCTATACGTAATATCCTGCTGTTTACCGTGTTAATGGTCATAATGCTGCGGTACAAAAACTTGATTGCAATTAGCCAGTATTTCTTAGGTATTAGGCGATTTAGCATGAAACTTGAACCTATTTATGACACTGAGGGACACGTAAATCTGCACTATGAAGCCCTGTCTCGTTTCACAACTTCGAATACACAGAAGTTTATTGAAACGCTGATAGCAAGGGATCTACTGCTCACTCATACGCTATTGGTAATCAAAACCTTGTATGCTGAAGAGACTAACTTGCTTGCTCCGGTCAGTGTCAATGTTTGCCCTTCTCTATTGAAAGGCGACAATTTTCGCTCGCTATACCAATGTTTAGCCCAATACGATTGCCATTATTTAACCATCGAGATTACCGAAAATGCATCGATGTATTATACCGATGAGATTTACCACAATATCCGTCTAATCAAATCACTTGGCTGTAAAATTAGCATTGATGATTTTGGGACTGGCAATAACAACGTCGAATTAATTGGCAAAATTAAGCCAGACTACCTCAAAATTGATCGAGACTTTGTTATTGGCATGCGTCAAGACGAAAAGAAAATTGAAACTGTGCGCCAACTCATTGCTATGGGTAAAGCCTACCAATGTACGATTATTGTTGAAGGTGTAGAAACGGCAGAATGTGCTCACCTGCTGACAAAGCTAGGAGCCAAAATACATCAGGGCTTTTATTACGCCCTCGCCTAAAATTATAAACAAAGGTGGCTAAGCCACCTTTGTTCTCTGTAAGTAGGCCGCTCAGCATTCGCATCCCCCATTTACATCAGGAGATATCTGTTGACGTAAATATCACCCCAATCTGTTGTTTGTGAGATATTCTGCATAATTTTGCAATACCAATTCATCCAATCAAATGAAAATGCGACGAACGTTAAACTTATTGACATAGTAAATACCTATCTTAGTTGTGATTTTTTAATCCAATGAGAAACCCTATGACAACAAAAATGAATAAACTCACCCTAGTCGCATTAATGTGTTCCCCTATGGCTTTTGCACAAATACAAAATGGCGACTTTGAGCAGTGGAATGGAAACACACCCGCTAACTGGACAACTATCGACTCTGGTATATCTGTCGCCCCATCGAGTGTTCAGATAAAGAGCGGTGGTTTATCCGCTCAGATCACAATCAATACAGGCACGCAGAGCAATACTGACTTTTTGCAAACAATTTCTGTGGAACAAGGAAAAACGTACCCATTCTCGGCTGCCATCTTCCATACAGAAGGCAAGGTAAAAGCGAGGCTTATTGTCGACGGATACCAGAATTATTCAGATCCATCCAAAACAAACCAGTGGCAAGATCTCACCTATACGTATACTGCCACCACTAGTAAAGACATTCAGGTTGGACTCAGATTTTACGATATATCTGGTTTTGACGGTTCAGAAGCGGTGTACGTTGACAATTTCCAACCAACAAACTCCTCTACCCCTCAGCCATCGACGTGTGATAAGACTAATCTCACCCTTTCGTTGACTACTGACCAATATGGTTCAGAGACGTCTTGGAATATCAAAAACAGTGGCTCGACAGTTGTCGCTTCCGGAGAGGGTTACAGCAACTCTACCACCTATACCAAGGATATTTGTCTCGACGATGGCAGCTATCAATTCACAATCCTAGATAGCTACGGAGATGGGATTTGCTGTAACTCTGGTAATGGCGCTTATTCGTTAAAAAATGGTCAAGAAGTCATCGCGTCCGGCGGTCAATTCCAAAACAGCCAAACCACTAACTTTACTCTTGGCAGTACTAACCCACCGCCAACCAGCGACTACTATAAGTCTGCACAAGGGAAATCCGGATTTGAGCTAAAAACCGCGTTGTATAACATCATTAAGGATCACAACAGTCGCGGCTATTCCGCCATTTGGACTCTAGTTAAAGACGCCGACATCGATAACTACTACGAGAAAGATGGTTCAATTCTCGACGTCTATTCCGAAAAGCCAGAAACATCGGACGCCATTAACTTCACTAAAGTGACTGACCAGTGTGGCCAATATAGTAAAGAAGGCGATTGCTATAATCGAGAGCACTCTTTCCCTAAAAGCTGGTTTGGTGGCAAGGTAGAACCGATGAACTCCGATGCCCATCACTTGTTTGCTACCGACGGTTACGTTAATGCGAAACGCAGTAACTGGCCGTTTGGTGAGGTTACGAGTACAACATACGTCTCAAGCAATGGTTCAAAACTTGGCAGTGCAAGCAGTTCATTAGGTTACAACGGTACGGTGTTTGAACCTATAGATGAATTCAAAGGGGACTTTGCTCGTGCGTATTTCTATATGGCGACTCGCTACGAAAATGTGATTGGAAGCTGGCAAAACAACAGCACTAATTCAGACGCAGTGCTCAACGGTACCAGCACGACTGTATTTGAACCTTGGCTTCTTTCAATGCTAAAGCGTTGGCACAAAGAAGATCCTGTCAGTACAAAGGAAGTAAATCGCAATCAGGCGGTATTTGAGTTTCAAGGAAATCGAAACCCATTTATCGACCATCCAGAGTTTGTCGCGCAGATATGGGGAAATTAATATAAGTATAAAAAAATAGGCGCTATTCACTAGCGCCTATTATTCATTGTGCCAACAACATCGCTATATCATTTGCGACACAAGCAAGAACACACCAAAAGCCAGCCCAAATAACATCATTGCATTACCGCCTTCAGCAGCATAACGCTCACTTAAGGTGTTCGCTATTCTTAGTTTGTAGACCATAGCAAGAGGAACGAAAACGGCCAGAAATACCAAGATGATTCCCGCGTAAGCCAGAACAGATAAGAACTGGTCAGCGGCCATGATCGCACCGATTAATGGCAATACGAAGGTCAGCACATAAGTGACTAAACGATTTTGTTTGAAGGTATCGCTGTTTTGGTGGAACAGTGACATTGCAACACCGAAGAAAGATGTCAGCAGCGCTAAGCCTGTAAACAGAGACAACACTGTGCCAATCCAAGGAGCGTCATGCTCAAAGCCTGCCATCAACTCAGAAACGCTAGCGAACTCTTTTAGCTGTTCTGGCGGCAAGTTACCGACGACAGCAAACAACCAACACAGGTAGCAAAACAAAGGGATCAAAGAACCAAGAATAACCATATTTCTTAGCTGCTTGTCTGTCGCCTCACTGTTGTAAGTCACCAAACTTGGGATCACAACCATAAAGCCAAAACTGGTAAACAGCACTGCACTGGTTTGAATCAAACCGATCTGATCGTTGTTGCTCACTTGAGCAAGATTTTGCGTTGAAAACTCTGGCAGAAGCACCAGTAAAGTAACCGCCAAGCTTGCGATCATAACAAAGAAAAGCGCTCGGTTAAGCTTATCGATCACGCCTGTACCGCACGCAACAATCGCACCAGCAATCAAAGTAAATAGAATCTGACTTTGAGTGAAGCTAATCGACAATCCAAGAGCGGAAAGGCCTTGAGACAACAAGTCTGCTGCGCCAAGAATGTATGCCATCAATAGGCAGATGAGCAGAGCATAGAGCAGACCATTGGAGACAAGTTGTCCGCCCTTGCCTAACGTTTTGCGAGCTATCGAGTTAAGTCCTAACCCGCCACCAGATTTGATGGTTGCTTCGAGCAAAAGTAATGCTGAATATGTGGTACCAAACCAAATCAGTACCATTAAAAGGGTTCCGTACAATAAGCCAAATTGGGCTAGTACCATAGGAATTGCAAGCATACCAGCGCCAAGCGCTGTACCAGAAATAATGAGCGCGCTGCCCAGAAGTTTTGTATTCATTTTCTCTAAAACCGTAAATATTATTTAAAATTTGAAGCTATGCGCTTGGTGCGCAGACGTACTGAAATAAGGGAGAATCAATACGAAAAATAAAATCGAGAAAATGAATAAGGCTGCAAGAGGGTATTGCAAAAGCGGAAGAGTGCTAAAGAAGAAAAAAGAGAGGTTACGTTGTTTGAAGCCTTATGCGGCGACCCTTCTGTTGGCTCCAGAATCGGGGTAGTAATTTTGAAAATCATTAAGATGTCCTAAGTAAAAGACAATCCGTTGGGAAAAGCATAGCAAATCCTGCGCTATGTTATCTCGATCTGAGATAACTTCATCTTATAGGCTGAAGCTATGATTGCAATGGGTTAGTTTTTAACTGGTCAAATAACAACCTAACCCACTCATTAGATTTACGCCTGCTAGAAACACTATTCTTCCGTTGGCGCTACTCTTCCCTTTATCTCATTACCCGCATCACGAATCAGATCAATGGGCGACATAATCACGCCTTTTACGGCTCCCTGCGTAGCTTGTTGCGCAATATCTTGGCTTTTCTCAACAATCTGATCCGCTTTGACTAAAATTGGCGGTATTTCTTGGCGCAGAGCTTGAGATTCAGTCACCACGAGAGGAACGGTTTCTAGCCTGTAACCTTCACTCTCTACCAGTACTTTGGGGATTACGTTAATTCGGTACTGCTTGGTTTCATCAATAACCGCTGGGATGACAGACTGGCGATACAAACTCACTTCTTCAACAATCGACGGAAGTTTTGCGTCAATAGAAGCGGCGGTTTTATTAGTTGCATTCACCGCTGCAGTGACATCATCAATACTTTTCAATGCATTCGGAACAAGCTGCTCAAGCGTATCTGCAATGGCTAACCACTCATTTATCTGCAAGTTGTCTGAAAGCGTGCTGATGTCCGCAATAACTTGAGGGTAAGTTTCAACAATTTCACCAACCTTAGTGGTCATGCTGTGAATGGTATAACCCAAATAGAAGATTGAAAGCGCCAATACAAGTTGAATCGCCGAACCGATCTTTGATGCCATATGCCTACCCTGTTTGTTACTCGCTACGCTTTAATTCGATGAGCTTACACGTATATATTGTTTTGATATATAGATAATAGCTTGTTTTAGATGCAAAAAAAGCCAGCGAATACGCTGGCTTTAAGCTAGTGGGTTATCGAGACTGCCATTAACTCCTCATGTTTGAGGAACATGGCATGTTTTCTAATTAGCCGCTCGCTAACTTCATTCATCCCTGTTACTTCGACTTTAGAGCCCTTTTTCCTGAACTTGAAGACAACTTTATCCAACGCTTCAACCGCTGTGTTATCTAAGAAATGAGCGTTTGCAGTATCAATAGTGATTTTTGGGGTAGCAGATTCAAAATCAAACAGGTCGATAAATGCATCTGACGAGGCGAAAAATACGTGTCCGCTGATTTTATGAACCGACTGGACATCTTCAACAATCACCATATCTGAAATAAACACCATGGACTTGCTTGTATGTACATAAAACAAAGTCGACAATACAACGCCAACCAGCACGCCTATAGCTAAATTGTGTGTCACAACGACGGTTATGACAGTCACAATCATGGTTACATTGGTAGGCCATGTATGATCTTTTAGCTCTGCTATCGAGCGCCAAGAGAAAGTCCCGATAGAGACCATGATCATTACCGAGACCAACGCTGCCATGGGGATCATAGTTAACCAATCAGACAAAAAGACAACCATCAAGAGTAAACCGAGCCCTGCAACTAAAGTAGACAAACGGGTCAATCCGCCGGATTTAATGTTTATTACCGACTGACCGATCATAGCGCAACCAGCCATACCTCCAAACAACGACGAAACAATGTTCGCAATCCCCTGCCCTTTACATTCGTTGTTTTTGTCACTTTCCGTATCAGTCAAATCATCGACTATGGTTGCTGTCATCAGTGACTCAAGTACACCCACAACCGATAACGCAATGGAATATGGCAAAATAATAGTCAATGTTTCTATGCTTAGCGGAACATCTGGAATAAGAAAAGTGGGTAAAGAATCTGGTAACTTACCCATATCGCCAATCGTTCTTACATCGAGTCTAAACAGTAAGGCAGTGGTCGTCACAACAACAATCGCGACCAAGGGAGAAGGAATCGAACGACCCAACCCCGGGATGTAAGGAAAGAGATAAATAACGCCGAGCCCTAGCGCAACAAGCACATATACACTATTTGAAACATCTGTTAGCTCTGGTAATTGAGCTAAGAAGATCAGAATTGCTAGCGCATTGACAAAGCCCGTAATGACGGCCTTTGATACATAATTCATGAGATTGCCTAACTTCAAATGACCTATCGAAATTTGAATCACGCCAGTCAAAAAAGAAGCTGCAAGAAGGTATTGAATACCATGTTCTTTAACAAGGGTTACCATGAGCAGAGCCATCGCCCCAGTTGCACCGGATATCATTCCTGGCCGACTACCCACCAAGGCGGTAATAGCACAGATACAAAATGACGCGTACAACCCCACTTTTGGGTCGACTCCTGCAATAATTGAAAAAGCGATCGCTTCTGGGATAAGGGCAAGCGCGACAACAATGCCAGCTAAACTATCTCCTTTAATGTTTGAAAGCCAATGTGTTTGTAGTGATTTAATCATGTAATTCTCTTTGTAATGATGTAGTTAACCCTACCCTGTTGCAGGTATAAGTTAGGTTATTAAGTCGATGAGCTTCAGCTCATTTAGTAAAAGTTAGAGAATCATGGCGTCTAAGGCGGCGTAATTAACACTAGGGTTAACTCCTCTTTTCATGTATCGGGCTACCAGATAACTCTTACAGTTCAGAGTTGTACTTAGTGCTAAGCAGATCTATCTTGAACGAAAGTTCTCGGTACCTTGCTAATAGGGTTTGGGAATGGCCTTGCTGCTCGAGTAAGTCAGCTAATAAATTCGCCTCATCGATCAGCTCATCAATCGTCAAAGCTCGCTCACCGTCATTGAGAGTAGGATTAAGGCTAGACTCGCCTTGTAGGTAAAGATAGATATCGCACCAACGTGCATTTTGTTGGGGGGTTAACTGTTCACCAAGCTGCTCTAAATGTTCCAGCTCAGATTCCAATTGTTCCCTTTCATCGGTAGGTATTTGTGAAAGGCGTTTAGCAACGAGCCTTGCTCGCTGTTCATCGACATCTGGATTAGCAAGGGCATGCTTCTTCCAGAATCGTTCATCTTCATTCCACTTTGCTAATGCGCTAGCACCAGCAAGCAATACGAATAAAACAATAGTCATCAGCAACTTCATTACTAACATCCTTGTGTCGATGTTTGTTTTCTTAAGGCTCCTCTATCCATGCATAACTGTTTTTGAATTGGATATATGATCATAAAATTCTCTTTTTACGCGTACAGTAAACCCTGCCAATACAGACATCTTAAAGTTCACTCGTAGTTCAGATGAGCGGGCGCTCGGCTTAGGTGTAGGTTGGGAGAGAATTGATACTTAAGGCGGCGTAATTAACACGTGACGTTAAACTCCTTTGATAGGTTTAAAAACAATAAGCCAGATATGTCTTCCGCGCCAATATAATCTGTTGCTACGCTTTTATACATTTCGAAATTCAAAAACAATGATTGCATTTTTCCAATTTAATTCAGCTGAATTAACATATGTATGAGTCTTCATAAAATAAATATTCAGATTAAATAAAATTGCCACCATCTCTTAGCATGCGCTGAATCATCAAGTCTTGTTTGCCAACTCCTCTTTGTCATGCCCTATTAGACTTGAGTTGCTTACTACTAAAAGCCCCTTCACAGACAAAAACACTTGGCAACCTAACCCACTTATAAACCACTATATTTAAACAACTTATCATCGCGTCTCAAGCACGTCGATTTTACGTCACTACGTCAAAGATTTGATTACACGTACCTTACATCACATTTACAATACCCTCACAGAGAGTGCGGTCACAGTATAAAATTTGACGTCTTTCTTCCTATCTGCATATAGGAGAATATGTTGATGTCTATTCCAATATTATAAATTTATATCCAATAATGCGCCTTACAATTACTACAAAGTTGCTTATTACATTGTTAACGGTATTTGGCTTAGTCCTCGTAGCGTCAACAACATACCAATACTTGCAGCAACGTGAATTAATAAACTCTGTCTTAAGTGAACAACTCCACGATAAGGCAAGTAACTATTTTGACAGCCTGAACATGATGATGCTGACTGGCACCATGGCTCAAAAAGAAACCTTAAGACAGAAAGCCCTAGCTCAAGATGGGATTGAACAAGTCAAAGTTCTACGAGCAGAAGCGGTCAGCAAGCTCTACGGACCTGGGCAAGAGAACCAAAACCCTGTCGATGACATCGATAAGCGCGCTCTTGCGGGCGAAATGATCATTGAGCCTATCAGTGCTGAATGGGGCAAAGGTATTGTGGTCGCTCTACCGATGAAGTCGAGTGAAAACTATCGTGGGACTAACTGTGTTGCCTGTCATATGGCACCAGAGGGGGAAGTATTAGGGGCGATTCGTCTCGAGTACAACTTGTCCCATGTAAACCAACTCATCAGTCAACGTGCTTTTATCGCTTTGGCAATCATGTCAGCATTCGGCTTCGTCGGCTTTGTGATCACAATGGGATTAATCAGAAAGATCATCGTTCGCCCAATCCAAAAAACATCTGGCTTTATGCAGAGTGTTAGCAAAACAAAAGATCTCTCTCAACGACTCGACACCAAGCAAACCGATGAAATTGGTCAATTGTCCGGAGCAATCAACTCATTTATGGACACCGTCAACCATAGCCTTGAACAGGTTCAGTCGACGTCTCACAAAGTTGCAGGCAGCGCGAGTGAACTGACGCAAGTCGCACAAGTCACCGATTCTGCTGCAAGTAACCAGCAAGCAGAAACGGCTGAAGTACAGGAAAATATCGAACAGATGCAGTCGCAACAAGTACAAGTAGAGTCTGCAACTGAAGAAGCGTCGACACTGATTAAACACACCACTCATATTGCAGAACAAAGTGCTCGTCAGGCGCATGGAGCAAGCCACGAAATTAAGAGCTTAGTGACCGACATAGAGCAAGTGAAAGAAAGCATTGTAGAGCTTAACGACCAAACCGCTGAAGTATCGAGTATTTTGGAGGTGATTAAAGGCGTTGCCGAGCAAACCAATCTACTCGCTCTCAACGCAGCCATAGAAGCGGCACGTGCTGGTGAACAAGGCAGAGGGTTTGCCGTAGTCGCAGACGAAGTACGCAATCTCGCTAGTCGCACCGCTGAAGCAACGGGCAGCATTGAAAGCATAATTGCTCAATTCCAAAAGGACAGCGAAGCATCACTTTCTTCCGTCGACACCGTTTGTGGCACAGCGCATCAGCGCTCTAACGAAATCGAGCTGCTTTCACAAGCAATGACTGAAGTAGTGGAAGAGATGCAACAAGCACTCGCTCATGCAAACAGTATCCAGCGGCAATCCAGCAGCACTGCACACTTAAGTCATGAGGTTCAGGGGAAAGTTCAGGTGATAAACCAACATGCGAACCAAACGACCGAGTCAGCAGCGCAAACAAGAGACATCAGTATGAATCTTGAGCAACTTTCAGAACATCTAGAGCAGTTGTTGGCTCAATTTACCCTTTCAACAAAGAAATAGGCAGATAATGGGTATTTTTGTTCGACTAAATGACAATAAAGGTTGAAGCATAATATTTGAAAGGTAATATGTTCCATTGAATCTATAGAATTCTATCCAACCCAATGTTTGCTCATTATTTATTCGGTGAGTATTACGACATTGGGTTGAATTTTTACCTCAATGGAGAATATTGAAAACATGACTTACGCGCCTGTATCAGACGTTTTGAAAGGTCAGCTAGCAGTAGACAGTGAAGTAACTGTTCGTGGCTGGATCCGTTCACGTCGTGATTCCAAAGCTGGAATCTCTTTCCTTGCCATTTATGACGGCTCTTGTTTCGACCCGATTCAGGCCGTGGTCCCTAATAATCTTAATAATTACGAAGACGAAGTACTAAAGCTGACTACTGGCTGCTCTGTTGAAGTAACTGGTAAGATTGTTGAATCTCCTGCGAAGGGTCAAGACTTCGAGCTTGCTGCAACTGACGTTAAAGTTGTAGGTTGGGTTGAAGATGCAGAAACTTACCCGATGGCAAAAACTCGTCACTCTATCGAGTACCTACGTGAAGTTGCACACCTGCGTCCGCGCACTAACGTAATCGGTGCGGTAGCACGTGTACGTAACTGCCTATCTCAAGCGATTCACCGCTTCTACCACGAGCAAGGTTACTTTTGGGTATCTGCTCCACTAATCACAGCTTCTGACGCAGAAGGCGCTGGTGAAATGTTCCGCGTTTCTACGCTAGACATGGAAAACCTACCTCGCACAGAAGAAGGCAAAGTAGATTACAACGAAGACTTCTTCGGTAAAGAAACCTTCCTTACTGTATCTGGTCAGCTAAACGGTGAAGCCTACGCTTGTGCACTAAGCAAAGTTTACACATTTGGCCCAACATTCCGCGCTGAAAACTCAAACACTAGCCGCCACCTAGCTGAATTCTGGATGGTTGAGCCTGAAGTTGCGTTCGCAGACCTAGAAGATATCGCTAAGCTTTCTGAAGATATGTTGAAGTACGTATTTAAAGCAGCACTTGAAGAATGTCGTGATGACCTTGAATTCTTTGCTCAACGTATCGACAAAGAAGCAATCACGCGTCTAGAACAGTTTGTTTCTTCTGACTTTGCTCAAGTTGACTACACGGATGCAATTCAGATCCTTCTAGATTCTGGTCGCGAGTTCGAATTCCCTGTTGAGTGGGGTATCGATATGTCTTCTGAGCACGAGCGTTACCTAGCAGAAGAGCACTTCAAGGCGCCAGTTATCGTTAAGAACTACCCGAAAGACATCAAAGCGTTCTACATGCGCCTGAATGACGACGGTAAAACAGTAGCCGCGATGGATGTTCTTGCACCTGGTATTGGTGAGATTATCGGTGGTTCTCAACGTGAAGAGCGTCTAGATGTACTAGACGAGCGCATGCGTGAAATCGGTATCGACCCAGAACACATGAACTGGTACCGCGACCTACGCCGTTACGGCACAGTACCTCACGCAGGCTTCGGTCTAGGTTTTGAGCGTCTAGTCTCTTACGTAACAGGCATGGGTAACGTTCGTGACGTGATTCCATTCCCACGTACACCACGCTCTGCAAACTTCTAAATCGAAGTTAAGAATAGCAAAAGCCTCCGAACTCGGAGGCTTTTTTGTATCTGTCAAATACGCAAATCTTCCTCACTGTGATCATACTTAATACTGTGACGCAGTATGATCACAGTGAGGAAGATTGTTATGAGAGTATTCAGACTCGATGACTTGTCTTATAACGGAAGACATGAGCATTCAATGGATTGGGATCATCCCTCCGGAAGCCAACCTTATTACTGGCACCCTGACTGGCTACAAAATGCCGAGGACCTTATGGGAATCTATCCTAGTGACTCTGACCCTTCCGTTAGCCACCCAGACAATGTTAGGAACTAACAAAAAAAGAGGGCTAACCATTGGGTTAGCCCTTCACAACTCACTCTATGCTATCGGTCTTGGCAGCGTATCGAATCCCGTATAAGCAGATGGCAAACATCACAAATGGTATGGCCGCCGCCGTGTACTCAGTCCACGCTAAGGTGGCAAAAGACTTCGCCAAAATTAGGTGGCCAAACACCAGTAGGCTTGCACAAATTATCGCGACAAACACCAAACGGTACTCATGTTTATAACGTCGTTTTTCCATAACTAACCCCTCGCAATAGCAATGAGGCTATTTCACCACAGTTTGCTTCATGCATAACTGTACAGTTAAGCCGAAAAACGCCCTAGCAGTTGACTAGCTGCCCTATTTTTTTGAGCGCGCTCTTAACCTCATCAGTCAGTTCGAATGAGATGTTGATGCGCATACAGTTCTGAAATTGATTGTTGGCGACAAACAGATTACCGTACGCAATTGAGATATCGAACTTCTTCAGCTCTTGATAGATAAAGTAAGTATCAATTTCCTCATTAAACTCAAGCCAGAGAAAATACCCTCCTTCAGGCTTCTGAACTGCTACGACACCCGGTAAACACTTCTCTATCAGACTGAGATATTCTTTTTGCCTTGCATAGAGCTGTTTGCGAAGTTTTCGTAAGTGGTTGTCATAACTTTCGAATTGGAGGTAATGAGCAACACCTTGCTGGATAGGAGAACTCGCAGATAACGTTGAGGTAAGCTGTTGCTTTTGCAACCTATCACTCAGAGTTCTATTCACCACCCACCCTATTCGGTAACCAGGGCAGAGCGATTTGGACAATGAACCACAAAGCAGCACTTGGTCTTGCTCATCCCAATACTTGAGTGGATAAGGTTTGCGATCCTCAAAGTGTAATTCTGCATAGACATCGTCCTCAATCAGATAGACATCATATTGGTTTGCCAACTCAACCACCGAACGTTTGGACCTATCGCTTAAGGAGACACCAGTTGGGTTTTGATAATTCGCCATTAGCCAACAGGCTTTCACATCGTTTTGACTAAATGCTTGCTCAAGCTGAGGTAGGTCTATCCCTGTTGAGGGGTTAACAGGTACTTGAATAACATTGAGCTTAAGCCGTTCAACCGCTTGCAGGGCGCCATAAAAGGTTGGCGTTTCGATCACTACTGTATCACCCGGCTCACAAACAACCTGTAAGCTTAGATTAAGCGCTTCCATCGCTCCAGAAGTCAGCACTATGTCGTCATGGGAAACCGTCACACCATGAGTTATATAGCGCTGAGCAATCATTCTACGTAGTGCTTCATTACCCGGTGGTAAATTTTGTATCACACTTTCTGCCGGTACCTTTCTACCCGCACTGGCTAAATGGCGGTTGAGTGATTGAAGAGGAAACAAGCTAGGTGTTGGAAATGCAGAGCCAAAAGCGACCGCGGCTTGATTATTACTTTTTAGAAACTCGTAGAGCTCGTCATTGTATTCACTTCGTACTGTCGGTTGAGCTCTTTGTCGTTGTCCGTTCTCTATGGCTGGCGTAACAAAATAGCCTGACTGCGGCTTAGCCTTGATCCACCCTTCTGATTCAAGAAGCTGATACGCTTGTAATACGGTAGCTGAACTCACCGAAAAACTTCTGCTTGCTGCACGAAGCGAAGGGATTTTTTCTCCAGAGCGCCACGTATTATCTTTTATCTGTTGCTTTAATTTTTCTGCTAATTGCTGGTAGCGATTCATAGTACCCTCATCATTGGTCAGCAAAGATACCATAGTCAGAAGAATCATGGGCTTACAAGCTTCTCACTCTAAGGCTTTGGTTTTAACGAACCCTGTTTGTAGAGTTAAATCACATTAAATATTAAAAACTCTGTTACATTTATCAGGTAATAGTGATCCAAACAACCTTACATAAGGGATGATAATAATGAAAAAATACGATTCGTCGCATATCGAGTACAAAGGCGAGAGCAATGGTGTACATAGTTGGACAACACCGACTGGCCAACCGTATTACTGGCACCCTGATTGGCTACACATTGCGGAGGACGCTACTGGCTCTCATCCAAAGCAAGATATTGAAGTAACGGATGGTGAAAAACCAACTGAGAAACATGCTGCAAAAGCGATTCTATCTTACCTAAACAAGTGGGCGGCTGACAAACTGGGTAAAAACCCAGACATCGAAGCTAATGCCATTGAATCTCAGATGAACCTTAAAAAGTAAACCTCCGCGCGCACCTTAAAAGGTGCGCGCTTGCTTCTTACCCACTCGCATCCTAAACCTAGTACTAAAGTTGCAAAAATGTATCAATAGACGAAACAAACCGATAGAATGCTCGGTCTTTTATTTAAGAGACAAATCTATTACTTAGTTTTCATATTTGTCTACAGGCTAGTTTTCGTCATATTGATAATAATATAAAGGCTTTGACATGGTTAACTCAAATTACAATGCGTCTTTGACCCTAAAGCTGTATGCACTTGCAGCTGTGGTTTTCGGTCTTTATGGTGGACGAGTATGTCCGATGTTGGAAACGTTGACATCTACAGAACTCTTCACACACGTAGCGGTAACATTTGGAGTTGTCTATCTACTCCGTCACTTTGTGCTTCAGCAACACACACTTGTTAAAGAACAAAAGCATGCGCGACTCGATACAACATTGATGTTTTTCGCTAGCTTAATACTCGCTGCCTTCTATAACGTCTATTACGACTTTCCTCTCGACAGCAATCTTAAAGTTCTTTTTGGTATGAGCCTTTTCGGTTTCTTTACCGGAATACTGCTTCAACTAGACTCTAAGATCACATGTTTCGATAGCTTAAACAGCGCTGAACGTTACCAATTCGAACTCAGTGGTGAACGACAATCTATGGTCAAGCAGATGATTTTTCTTATTAGCCTGCTGTTAATCACATTGACCTCGATGCTCGCGATGGTTGCCGTTAAAGACATCTTTTGGCTTGAGCATAACCCCGAACGAATCCTAGACGGCACTGGAAAAATCAGCGTCATAAAAGAGTTTATATATATATCCATTGTTCTGGGTGCTTACGTCATCGCGATCATGTTCCAATGGAGCAAGCTGATGCGAAAAGTATTAAGTGCCCAAGAATGTTCTCTCATCGAAGTCGCAAACGGCAACATTTCCAAACGTGTTCCTATCTTCGAACATGACGAGTTAGGCTCAATGGCATCACTGACAAACCAAATGCTTGATAGCCTAGAGTCATCTCAAGATGAAGTAAAAACCACACGCGATGTAGCCATTGTCAGTTTATCGGCACTTGCTGAATCACGTGACAATGAGACAGGGGCTCATATTCTCCGTACTCAAGAATATGTCCGAGCGTTGGCAAAATACCTGTCTCAATTCGATAAGCACAAGCCTCTACTGACTGAAAACTATATTGAGCTGCTCTACAAATCCGCTCCGCTACATGACGTAGGGAAAGTCGGTATTCCTGACAATATACTTCTCAAACCAGGAAAACTCACTGACGAAGAGTTTGAAATAATGAAAGGTCATCCTGAAATCGGAGCAAAAGCCCTATCAATGGCCGAAGGGCAGCTAGGTAGTAACTCATTCTTACAGCTCGCGAAGGAAATCTCCCTGACTCACCATGAGAAATGGAACGGCAGCGGCTACCCTAATGGGCTAAAAGGGGAAGAAATACCGCTTTCAGGAAGATTAATGGCACTAGCGGATGTTTATGACGCACTCATTTCTGAACGTGTATACAAAAAAGCGTTTAGTCATGAGAAAGCAAAGTCAATTATACTCGAAGGTAATGAAGTTCATTTCGACCCTCAAATCGTTGAGGCTTTCCTGGCGATTGAAGACGAATTCGTCGCAATAGCCAACAAATATCGAGAGTTGGAAGCAAGGGAAAATGAGCTAGAGCAACTGATGCACGCATAACGGATTTTCCTGCATTTAAAGTCCCTTTACTTTAAAAATAAAGGGACTTTTCATATAGAAAACTTGGCTTAAACAAAATCCTCTCCAAATTACGACGCTTTTTTAGATTTTCTTCACTTTCGCTGTTGTTTCACTTTACGTAGAAAGGTATAAATAACCGAGTTACTTATACCTATCCCTTCGATAAACATGGATGACCATTATGTTTGAAAAAGTAGTCGCTGCTCCTGCAGACCCTATTCTTGGCCTTACTGAAGAATTTAAAAAAGACGCTCGTGCTGAAAAGATTAACCTTGGCGTGGGTATCTATAAAAATGAACAAGGTGAAACCCCTGTTCTAGCAACCGTAAAAAAAGCGGAAGCGGCACTTATTGAAACAGAAAAGACTAAGTCTTACCTGACTATCGAAGGCACTGCTGAATATGCTTTAGCAGTTCAGAAACTTCTTTTTGGCAATGATGCAGAAATCGTTACTAGCAAGCGTGGTAAAACTGCTCAAGCTCCAGGCGGTACTGGTGCACTCCGTGTTGCTGGTGAGTTCATTAAACGCCAACTGGGTGAAGTAAAGATTTGGATCAGCAACCCAACTTGGGCTAACCACAACGGTGTGTTTGCTGCAGCAGGTATCGAGACTGCGCAGTACAGCTACTACAATGCTGAAACTAAAGACAAAGATTTCGCTTCTATGGTTGCGGATCTAGAGCAAGCATCTGAAGGCGATGTCGTTCTTCTTCACGGCTGCTGCCATAACCCAACAGGTATCGACCCAACAGCAGAAGAGTGGGAAACATTGGCTAAGCTTGTTGCAGAGAAAAAGCTTCTACCACTTTTCGACTTTGCTTACCAAGGTTTTGCAAAAGGCGTTGAAGAAGACGCAGCGGGTCTTCGTATCTTTGCTCAGTACAACAAAGAGATTCTAGTCGCGAGCTCTTTCTCAAAGAACTTCGGTCTATACAATGAGCGCGTAGGTGCATTCACACTCGTAGCGGAGTCAGAAGAAGTGGCAACGACAGCCTTCTCACAAGTGAAAGCAATCATTCGCTCTATCTACTCTAACCCACCAGCACACGGCAGCGCAGTCGTAACTCACATTCTGAACAATGCCGACCTACGTGCAGAGTGGGAAGCGGAAGTGAAAGAGATGCGTGATCGTATTCAAGAAATGCGTGAGCTGTTTGTGGCAACACTTAAAGAACAAGGCGTTGACGCTGACTTTAGCTTTATCGAACGTCAAAATGGCATGTTCTCATTCTCTGGCCTGACTAAAGAGCAAGTTACTCGTCTTAAAGAGGAATTCGCAATTTACATCGTAGGTTCTGGTCGCATCAGCGTAGCGGGTATGACGAAAGCTAACATGCTTCCACTTTGTAAAGGTATTGCAGCGGTTCTATAACAGCTTACTTTCAAATACGAAAAAGCCAGCTATATAGCTGGCTTTTTGCTTCTATTGGTTTAGAAAAGGTATCTGAGAGATATGCCTCCCTCATTGGTGGTTGCACTACCTTTGATTCTTGCGGTTTCAAAATCACCGTCGCGATGGGTATAAAAAGCACCAACCGTAAATCGCTCTGCAAACTGATAATCTGCTCTTACGTTAAACAGCGTTTCTTCAAGCAGATCTGTGTAATTAAACTCTCCTCGCCCTGCTAACTCCCATTTCTCAGTCAGCGCATATTTGAGCTCTAAACTTGCGCCAATCGAAGGTTTACTATCGCTAAATAGCTTTTCTTCGGTACTATCGAGAGTCTGTTTTGCCCATAAGTAGCCTAATTTCGCTGTCGCGATAACATCGAGCTTTTCCATAAGTGGATAACGATAGGCAACGCCTGGTAGCAGTGTATATAGCTCAGTAGTGACATCTTGCGGATGTATAAATCTTGCCGTGTAGTCGAGCGTAAATAGAATGTTTTCGCTCCATACATAGTTACCACCCACAGCTAGGGCAGTCGCATTGTTATCACTGCCTAAGCTTTCATTCAGCGACCCTGAGCTTAAATCTGCGTAGAAGAAATCATAGTTTAGTTCGTTTATTTTATTGGTTTCTGCGGCATGCACCGAGCTAGCAAAGAGTAAAGGGGCTAATATCCAACGGTACTTCAATTCCATTACGACCTCTTAAGTCCATATACTGCACAAATTAACGGCGTCAAACTTTCCTATATCGAGGCAAGAATAGCGGCCAGTTTCCCTTACCAGAATCCACGTCAGATACTGGATATGTGATTTATATTGATAAGAAAATATAGAACAAGTAACCGTCAAGTTACTGAATAAATTGTGAGAATTATGATCTTGTACGAATTCAAATGCTCAGATAGCGAAAAAGATCTCATGTGAGATCTTTTTCCGATACGTATGGACAATAGAGACTAGTGATGGATTGTTGAAAAAATAGTCTTACTACAGTCTGATAATGAGCTCGTCTTGGGACAAGAGCGTGATATCTGCTTTGGATTTGGTTTTCAGTCGTTCGAGTAGCTCTACATCCAACTCGTAAGGCATAACGAGCTTGAGCTCTTCTACCCCTTCACTCTTTGCTAACTGAAGCAGCGTAGCAATATTTGATTCATCACTACGATTCGCCGATAGCGATTTCATAGCTTGATCCCACAAGCGATCTTCAACCGATAGCGTCTCTTTTATCGTATTCTTCCAAGCAAGGCTGAATATCGGAGCAAACGTGCTCATCGCTTCCAAGAAAGTCCATTTCTTACTACAAGAAGCACCGAGAAAAGAAGTATAGTCGAATACAACACTTGTCTTGCCTAGATGTTCCATATCATCCCCCGTAATATCGGCAACACAGTGTACTCAATATCCTAGATCAAACTGGTTATAGCAATAGGATATAAAACAATGGTCTTTTATACCCTAATTCTGTTTTAAAAAGCTATATAAAAACCAATGCGGTAACAAAATGTGTACAATAAAATGATATAAGGAACCGGTTGCTTAATATTTTAGATACCAAATAATATCTTGTTCCCTAAATACTATTTTATATCAACAATCTTGCTCGCTTTTTTGTACTGAATTCTCCAACCCTTCCAACTCGGTAGCTCCCAACGTTTTGGATACCCTTTACGCAGTCCATCGCGGTGTATGACATAAATCAGCTTTTTCTTAGCGTGGTATTCAACATCGAGATTAAGATCACCCAATGCGAGTTCAAAAGGGTATGCACTGGCGAAGTCTTCATACTCCCAATATGGAATGCCTTCGAAGGTAAAGTCCTCTGCGCTAAAAAGCTCAAGCTCGCTGACATCATCCAACTCAAGTAAGCTAAGCTGCTCTGTAAACCAACTTTCAAAGTTTAGCTCATCAACCTTATCATTCGATGTCCCAAGCCCTAGCGCGATATAAAGTTTCCAGTGCTCAATTTGCTTGTGACGAGTTTCTGCAAACCCAGGTAGTAATTGATTAGCAATGACGGCTTCAAGCATGGGCTGAATGGCAAGTTCACCTTGAGCTATTTCATGTCGAGTGGCAATGACTCTTCCCGCATAGTTCAATCTCATCTCGACCATTGGCTGTGCATCAACCGTTACCACATCCCCCTGCTGCCACTCACCTAAGCCAATCTTACTAAGCGCGTTCAGTGCAATAGGCATAGTGAAGGTGGCTAAATTAAGGGTTTGCTTCACTCCCCTGCCCGGCAAACTATGAGTATCGAGGACAAGTGCGGCTTCAAATTTGTTTGGAAAACGAGTTTCTCTACCCAGCACTACTTCCATCACACCATTACCCATTGCTTCTCTTCGTTTCAATCTTCGCACAAAAACGAGCTCTGGATGCAGGCGAGCAATTGCCTCAACCAGTTCTTGATGTGAATATCGAGAAGCAACACTGAGCTGAGGTAATTCAAACACTTCTCGCATTTGGGCAGAAAGGGCCTTTGCTTCCTTTGCGACATCTGCGTCAACCTTAATTCCAGAGAACTGGTCCCCCCTAAGGATTCCGATTGCCAGTTGTGCATCGCAGCCCAAAGGCTCGTCTTTCTCTAACGTTTCTCTTTCTTCTTCATTGCTAGATAAGCGATACAAGTTGGCTGGCGTAGCCAATACAGAGGTGAGATCAACCATCGCCTCTTGGAGAGGTTTAGAAGGCATTCGAGTCACTAAATCGGCGTACAGAGCATCAATTGGTAATGGATAAATCCGTTGGCCATGCGTAGTGGCAGTCCCCGCTTCGTTGATTGCCCCCATTGCAGTGAGCATTTCATTCGCTTGGTTAAGAGAGCGCTCAGGCAATAATTCCAAGAAATTTAGCTGTGCTAACGCCTTACCGCAACTTGCTGACGCGAGCATTGCTTCGGTTAATGACTCTCGATGCATCTCCGGCGGCGTTACTTCCGATAAAGCGGCGTGTTCACCATATAAGCGGATACAGATACCATCCATAACTCGCCCCGCGCGCCCACTACGCTGCTTTGCACTGGCTTTGGAGATATGCTTTAAACTTAGAGCGGTTCGCCCATTACGCTGTTCTGTTCTTCGTTCTAATCCAGAGTCAATGACCGCTACTATGTTGGGGATAGTCAGTGACGTCTCCGCAACATTGGTCGCCAAGACGACTTTTTTATAGGCTTGTGTATTCAGTGCGACTTCTCGCTGCTCATCGGTAACCGACGCATGGAGCGGGACAGCCATCAAGCCTTCGATTCCTGCCAACTTACCCTGACATTGACTGATCTCTTTTCTACCCGGAAGAAACACCAAAATGTCACCGTCAACATCACTAAGCGTCAACACTTCTTGCTTTACTTTTTCATCAAGGTTTCTCGCATCAGGAAGCTGCCTTGAGTCGCCTGCTCGATGCCCTATTGAGACATTGAAGTTACGCCCCTCAGCATACATACGCTTCGCGCCGATGTAATTGGCAAGTTTTTCGCCCTCAATGGTGGCGGAAGTGACGACTAATCTGTGTGTCTGGCTATCTTTAAGCAAAGCGACCAACAAATCGGTATCCCAGCGTCGCTCATGGAATTCATCGACGATAACCGTATCAAAGTCCTCCAGCTTGTTCTCAGAAAACCAACGCAACGCCACACCGGGCGTCACAAACACGACTTGCGTGTTTTCATCAAAGCGGCTCTCCAGCTTAATCGCATAACCGACTGACTGTCCCAGAGGCTGATTACTTTGCTCAGAGAGAAACTGAGCCAATGAGGTACAAGCGATACGTCTTGGCTCGATCACCAGAACCCTGCCTTGATGCGCCGCCCAAATGGGTAAACGCGTCGACTTACCCGATCCTGTCTCTGCTTCTACGATGAGATGATGAGCGGAAAGCTGGGACAAAAATTCGGTTTTCAGGGTATCTATGGGTAGGCTAGTCATGATTTACGCGTGGGTAGTGCTAAAGCATGAAATTATATACGCAATCTTTGCCAGAATGCAGGAATATTCAGTTTACAATACGACAACGAATCCCTATCATTTTTATGTTCCTGTTCCCAAAGGTCTGTTGACCCTAACACCCTACTAAGGCATGTGATGAATAACGATAAACGCCCTCTATATATCCAATATGCAGGCCCTGCGCTTCTCAGTACTCCTCTTCTTAACAAAGGCAGTGCTTTCTCAGCTGAGGAAAGAAGCTCATTCAACCTTGAAGGTCTGCTACCAGAAAACACTGAAACTATTCAGGAACAAGTGGAACGCGCTTACCAACAATATCGTAACTTCGAAAGCGATATGGATAAGCACATCTACCTACGCAACATCCAAGACACAAACGAAACACTTTTCTACCGCCTTGTTCAGAACCACATCTCTGAGATGATGCCAATCATCTATACGCCGACCGTTGGTGCAGCTTGTGAAAACTTCTCGAACATCTACCGCCGTGGCCGTGGCCTTTTTGTCTCTTACGCTAACCGCGATCGCATTGATGACATTTTGAACAACGCTTCAAGTCACAACGTGAAGGTTATCGTAGTGACAGACGGTGAGCGAATTCTTGGTTTAGGCGACCAAGGTATCGGTGGTATGGGTATTCCGATTGGTAAGCTCGCGCTTTACACCGCCTGTGGTGGTATTAGCCCAGCTTACACACTGCCAATCGTACTCGATGTGGGCACGAATAACCCGCAACGTCTTGCTGACCCAATGTACATGGGCTGGCGCCATCCGCGTATTACTGGCGCAGAGTACGATGCATTCTTAGAAGAATTCATGCAGGCTGTTCAGCGCCGTTGGCCTGACGCGCTCATTCAGTTCGAGGACTTCGCACAGAAAAACGCAATGCCGCTACTAGAGCGTTACAAAGATCGTTTCTGCTGTTTCAATGATGACATTCAAGGTACAGCGGCAGTGACTGTAGGTTCGCTACTTGCGGCTTGTCAGGCTGCAGGAAGCAAGCTTTCTGAACAGCGTGTCACTTTCTTAGGTGCGGGCTCTGCTGGTTGTGGTATTGCTGAAGCCATCATTGCTCAAATGGTTTCGGAAGGCATTAGCGATGCGCAAGCACGTTCGCAAGTCTTCATGGTTGACCGTTGGGGTCTGCTGCAAGAAGGCATGCCTAACCTGCTCGACTTCCAACAACGTTTGGTACAGAAGCATTCAAACACGGCAGATTGGGAAGCAGAAGGTAACGGCTACTCACTTCTTGATGTCATGCGCAATGCTAAACCAACGGTTCTTGTTGGCGTATCTGGTGCACCAGGTCTGTTTAGCGAAGACGTAATCAAAGAGATGCACAAACACTGCGCTCGCCCAATCGTATTCCCGCTATCTAACCCAACAAGCCGTGTGGAAGCGACACCTAACGACATTATTCGTTGGACTAACGGTGAAGCTCTGGTTGCTACAGGTAGTCCATTCGATCCTGTGGTACATGACGGTAAGACCTACCCTATCGCACAATGTAACAACAGTTACATCTTCCCAGGTATCGGTTTAGGTGTATTGGCGGTTCAAGCTAAACGCGTGACTGACGAGATGCTTATGGAATCTAGCCGTGCCCTAGCAACATGTTCGCCATTAGCGATTAATGGTCAGGGCGCTCTATTACCGCCACTAGAAGCGATTCATTCTGTTTCTAAGAAGATTGCTTTTGCGGTTGCTAAAAAAGCGATTGAGCAAGGCGTCGCACTTGAGATCACAGACGAAGCGCTAGAAGAAGCGATTGATGCTTCATTCTGGCAACCTGTTTATCGCCGTTACAAGCGCACCGCTTTCTAAACGCACTGTTTATTCAAAACCCAGCACACGCTGGGTTTTTTTATTCCTGCCACAAAGATCTCATGACGACAGACTGCACTGCCTTACACGCCAGCTTCATGATATCGTTACTCAATCGATGACATTCACATTAGTTTTCATGGAATACCTAGACCTTATGGGTGGATACCTACGCCCCTATCTGACAGAAATTTCGACGGCTTTAATCGCATGCATTTTGGTCATGGCAGGTGGAGAAATTAACGCATTACTGAGGAGATTGTTAAGAAACACCAACTTTGCCCTCAGAACTGTTGCGTTTGTCTTGATTAACGCATTTGGTTACGGCTTAATCATTGTCAAAGCAACACCTTACCTATCTCGGACACTGCGTGGTCTAGAGGCTGGCATCATGTTTTCCATCGTATTGTTTTGCTTTATTTTTATAGGTCTATGGGCGCAGCGGAATCGACAAATTTAGTGCGAAGATTATTTCACCACGAAACCAGACAACACACTTGGCTTAAGCTGGCGCTAAGAGCGTTAGCGTGGCTGCCAGTCGCGTTAGCGATCCTTGCCGTGTCTTTATTCGCAATTGATCGATGGGTCTCTTACCAAGCCAGAGACCAGCTATTTACCGACACCGAACAGATCGAGTCTTTTGATGTTGCGGTTGTTCTGGGAACCAGCAAGTATTTAGGCAAAATTCTCAATGAGTATTACACCCATCGTATCGACGCGGCGATAGAACTGTATCAGCAAGGCAAGGTGGACAACTTTCTTCTGAGTGGCGATAACGCGCATCGCTCTTACAATGAACCTTGGACGATGAAACGTGACTTGCTAAGAGCAGAGGTACCCGAAGAGAGCATTTTTTTAGATTATGCGGGGTTTAGAACTTTGGACTCCGTTGTTCGAGCAAAAGAAATTTTTGATACCAATAACTTCCTAATCATTTCTCAAAAGTTTCATTGCGAGAGAGCGATATTTATCGCCAATTCACACAATATTGATGCGAAATGTTTTGCGGTTGCAGGGCCTTCGAAACACTCTGGATTTCAGGTCAGAATGAGAGAAGTATTTGCGCGCGCAAAAGCGGTTCTGGACATCTATATTACCAATGCGAAACCAAAGTTTCTCGGTCCTAAGGAACCTATCTTGATCGAACAACTTCCTGAACCCGAAGCAAAACCAGAGTTAGCCGAACAACCTTTGATTAGTCAGTCTGAGAGCTGACCACAACCTGGTTTCTTCCTTGTCGCTTCGCCAAATACAAAGCTTCATCGGCACGAGTGATCATTGCGTTGGTGCGCTCCCTAGAGCGAGAAGCAACCCCTATACTGGTTGTCAGCGGGTCCCCATGTACCCAGATATGAGACTCAATTCGATGTCGGATTCGTTCCGCGAGCTCAGATGCCTCTTCCAAATTCAATCCAGGGCAAAAAACCACGAACTCTTCTCCCCCCCAACGGACGAGGCGTTCACTTGGACTAAGCATACTTAATATCACCATGGTGAACTCTCGCAGAATATCGTCACCCATCGCGTGTCCATATTTGTCATTGACGTCCTTAAAGTGGTCAATATCAAGGTATAGCGCCGCTAATGCCTTCTCGCGTCCTAATTTTCCTTCAAAATGCTTCTCTAGCCACTCCCGAATGGAGTGACGATTCATAGCCCCTGTCAGTGCGTCGCGATTTGCCAATTCTGCAAAGTGGATATTCTGCTCTTGTAACTCTTTGTTTAGTTTGCGAAGGTGTTCCTGTCTAAAATGAGACTGAAGAATCAGGTGGTGGCTACGTTTTATCTCCACAATACTGTATACAAGCGCTAGCGAAACCCAAAATACCAGCAAGGCCAACATGAGTGTTTCACCATCAATATAGTTTCCGATGAATTCGATGCTCTTGATAGTCATCTTGTACTCACCAGTAAAATGACCCGAGCCAGTCGCTAACTCCAACTTAGTCACGTTTGTGAACTCCGGTGCAGAATGAGCAATTGGTATCTGGTTATCCGCTAACCACCACGTTAACACCTGCAAATTAGCAATCGGGATCTCAATGATTCCGTTTCCTACCCCAGGGGAGTATGCCAGCCCATTGTATTTTTGCGTGTATTCATCCTCAGCAGAAGAGTACGCTGGATTAAAGTTGCGAAGGTAAAAGCGTAGCGTAGGTTCAGTGGCGCTATCGAGTTGCTCAAAGTCAATATTCAATCTAACCGTATGGTAGTTTTTTAAGTTGATACCTTGCTGCATGGTGTCACCAAGTTGTATTGATACACCGCAATAAGGCCAAGGGTAAGCATCTGATTTATCTAACTTACAATTTAATACCACTTCAGATTCAGATAGCTCCAAACTTGCGGTACTGACGCCCCCTAAATCTTGGTCGTCTGTGGCCAAAAAGGTAAACTGACTGGGGAAAATTTTAAAGACGTGACCACCTCCGTGCATCCAATATAACTGCACAACCAATATGGTCACAACGACCATGAAAAAGGTGACCTTATGAACAACTTTCAATACTAGAATCCAACCAATTATTGTGCTGAAAAACAGCGAACAGAATACAATACCAATTAATAATACGACTTTGGTTCCATTTTATCGCGTTTTGGGTATATGACAGCAGGTAAATATTAGATCTGACTCATAAACTTAGTGCTTATTGACTTAAATATAACCAAACTAAACCACTACAGTTACATTATTGCTTACTGGCATAGATTTGCCCGAGTCTGGGTAAAAACTGCTACAATGGGGGTCTAAAAACAAAGAGGGTTAACCCTCATTAAAGTAAGAGCACTGTCATGTCTTTATTAGCTAAAGGTACGCTAAGTAAAATGCGCGCCTCTCTCGAAAATACGGTTCATTATCGCCTTCCAGTCGGTGACGAATTAGTTGACCTATCCCCTTTCATTGGTAAGAGCATCACACTCACTCATACTGGGAATATCTTTTGTAGTTCTTGTGGTAAAAAAACCAAAAAAAGCTATTCGCAAGGGCACTGCTTTGTTTGTATGAAGAAGCTCGCCAGTTGCGATATGTGCATCATGAAGCCTGAGACGTGTCACTACGATCAGGGGACTTGTCGCGAACCTCAATGGGGAGAGGAAAACTGCATGGTCGACCATTTCGTTTATCTATCAAACACTTCAAGTTTGAAAGTGGGCATCACTCGTCACACCCAGATCCCAACCCGCTGGATCGATCAAGGCGCTACTCAAGGCTTGCCGATTTTCAAAGTGAAGACTCGCCACATTTCAGGCCTTATCGAAGTTGAACTGGCAAAACACATCGCGGATAAAACCAACTGGCGCACCCTGTTAAAAGGTGATGGAGAGCCAATGGCGCTAGAAGAGCGATTTGCTGAACTCTTGCCTTTGGTTGAAGACAAAATTGCTGAAATTAAACAGCTGTACGGTGAAGACGCGATTGAGATCCTAAGTGAGAGTATCACTGCCATTAGCTACCCAGTGGAGCAACACCCTACAAAAATCACTTCTCATAATTTTGACAAAAACCCAGAAGTCACGGGGATTTTACAAGGAATTAAAGGTCAGTACATGATCTTTGATACCGGTGTAATCAATATTCGTAAGTTCACTTCTTATGAAGTGGAAGTCAGCGCTTAAGCACTGCTTAGAAAAAGACCTCCACTTAGGAGGAGGTCTTTTTACTTATTATATTATCTATTGCCCGATAATTATCTTGAGCTCATCGAACAGAATATCCACTTCTTCTAATGTGTTGTAATGCATAAAGCCAATTCGCACTACACCACCACTCGCTTCTAAATCAAGCTGGCGAACCAGCCCAAGTGCGTAGAAATGTCCATTCCAAACACAGATATTTCTTTCTCCGAGCTTCTTAGCAATAAACTCAGGTGAATAGTTATCAAAAGTTAAGGCGAAGGTTGGCGTTCTTAGCTCGCTGTTAGCTTCCAGCTTACCAAACAGATGCACGCCTTCGAGTTCAGATAACCGGCTAAGAAAACGTTCACTAATCGCTGACTCATGCTGATTAAACTGCTTAAATGAGTCGACTAATCTTTCCCTAAGCGAAGCGTTGCTTTTACCCCACTGCGACAGATATTTCACAGCAGCAATTACGCCAGCTAAACCTTCAAAGCTTTGTGTACCCGTTTCGAAGCGCCCCGGACCTTCATCTTTTGCGGGTTCAACTTTGTAAGGTTTCAAACTCTGTAGCCATTTCGGCGCTACGTAGGCAATACCGACATGTGGACCAAAGAACTTGTAAGCAGAGCACGCTAAGAAATCACAGCCAAGCTTTTGCACGTCAACCAAATGATGCGGTGCATAGTGAACAGCGTCTACATAAACCTTAGCACCCACTCGATGCGCGGCTTCGACAACGCGTTGAACGTCAACAATTGAACCAGTTGTATTCGACGCATAGGTCAAAGCAACAAGTACTGTCTTATCATTAATCAGCGAAAGTAAGTGTTCAATATCAAGACCACAGTCACTTTCGTCGACGCGAGCTTGATGAACAACCGCACTTTTATCTTCTGCGGCTTGTTGCCAGCTTGAGACATTCGAGTAATGGTCAAGAGCAGTAACAATCACTTCATCGCCGGCTTGCCAATCTCGGCTGATAGCTCTGCTCAACTGAAAGGTTAATGACGTCATATTTGCGCCAAACACTATGTTGCTGCTTGATTCTGCATTGACCAAGGCTTGAGCATGTTCACGTGCTTGCTTCATTAAATCAGTCGTTTGCTGACTCGAAAAGTAATGACCACCCAAGTTAGAGTTAAAGAAACCCAGATAAGCCTGCATCGCTTCAAGCACAGACTTTGGTACTTGAGAACCGCCAGGGCCATCTAAAAAGATAACTGGCAAATCATTATGTGTTTGACCAAGAGCGCTGAACTGCGCTCTTGCTAAATTAGGAGTGAAGCTCATTCACGCTGTCCTTTGCGGTTAACACAAATACATCCATATGCCCCGCTTCACCCTCAATAACCGAGCGAATTGGTGTCGCATTATGCCAAAGTTTGTCGTCAGCTAGCATGGCGACTTCACCACTATGCAAAGCTTTACGGAAGAATGGAGCTTCATTGAAGCTGCTGTAAACCATGATATCGCCACCCTCAATGTTGTGACGCCCCATGCCTACTACTGCGAGATGTTCAAATCCATCTTGGTGAACACCTTCTGGAGCAACCTGAGTCTCGTCGTAAACAGCCGAGATACGAATTTGGTGAATCTCAATTTCATGACCATCAGTGAGATGATTAGATTGCGCAAATAGCTGACACATTTCACGCATACCGTCACTATTCATGATCGGCTTTTCAATCGGTTCAAACTGGCGAACCACGTTACCCTGAAAGCGATTAATATCATCACTTTGAACGAACTCACTCTTATTTAAATCGACCACGTTGCCATCTTGCAATGTCACTACGGAATAACGTCTTAAACGATACTGGCCATCAGCATGCTCGGTATGAGGTAGTTGAGTAAACGAAGGGGCCAGTTGTGAAATCGCAGCATCACTTAACTTGGTCAGTTGTAGGGTAGTTTCGCGCTGATGTAACATCATCATCTCCTTAATGAATGTACATACCTATAATGTGATTAACATCTTATTCACATTTATTATTTGCGCACTTGTATTGCCAGATCAACTTTATTTAGCATTTCAATCCATCAATTTTTATATTTTGGAATATATAACCATTTATAATTCAATATACAGTGATTAAGTCCAGAATTAAAAAGCTGCAAGTTAAAAAACTAGATGACTTCACTAGAGATAATTAATTTTCTTATCAACATCAATGAGTTATAAACCTTAATACCAAATTAACTGATAACGTTTGCGTTCTAATCTATAACCAATTATTACATTCTCTTCCCTTGCTAACCCTTTAAATGGCCCCATATATTCCATACAATCGAGTCAAATAAATAAGCGTCACCGCTAATGGAGCACAAATGAGCGACGTAAAACATAGCAATCTTTTAATCCTTGGATCTGGTCCTGCTGGCTACACCGCCGCAGTTTATGCTGCCCGCGCAAACTTGAACCCTGTTCTGGTGACAGGTATGCAGCAAGGCGGTCAGTTAACAACAACCACTGAAGTGGAAAACTGGCCTGGCGATCCTGAAGGTTTGACTGGTCCTGGTCTAATGGATCGAATGAAAGAGCATGCTGAGCGCTTTGAAACTGAAATTCTTTTTGATCACATCAATGAAGTTGATTTCAGCCAGCGCCCTTTCCGTCTAAAGGGTGATAGCGGTGATTACACCTGTGATGCGCTTATCATTTCAACCGGCGCCTCAGCTAAGTACTTAGGCCTAGAGTCTGAAGAAGCATTCAAAGGTCGCGGTGTTTCGGCTTGTGCTACTTGTGATGGTTTCTTCTACCGCAACCAAAAAGTTGCCGTTGTTGGTGGTGGTAATACCGCAGTTGAAGAAGCGCTTTACCTATCGAACATTGCTTCCGAAGTTCACTTAATTCACCGTCGTGATAGCTTCCGCGCTGAGAAAATTCTAGTTAAGCGCCTGATGGATAAAGTAGAAAATGGCAACATCATTCTTCATACTGACCGTACTTTGGAAGAAGTCGTCGGTGACGACATGGGTGTGACTGGCGTGCGAATCAAAGATACTCAGTCAGACAATATCGAACAGATTGATGTAATGGGTGCCTTTATCGCCATTGGTCACCAACCAAACACCTCGATCTTTGAAGGTCAGCTAGAGATGAAAGATGGTTACATCATCGTTCAATCCGGCCTAGAAGGTAATGCAACTCAAACGAGTGTACCGGGTGTTTTTGCTGCAGGTGATGTTATGGATCACAACTACCGTCAAGCGATTACTTCTGCCGGTAGTGGCTGTATGGCAGCTCTCGATGCCGAACGTTACCTCGATGCACTTGCTGATAGTAAATAATATTTTTCATTTTTAGCTCAAAACCTTAAAGCCCTGCGGTATTCCCGCGGGGCTTTCTTTTGTATAATGCCCAGTTCTAAAACTTTATAATAATTCTCATTAAGCCTTCACGATGGATAAAAAGAAACAACGCAGCTTGAATCAATGGCTCAAGCAGCAAAGTAAGCTCGCCAAGCGCTGGCTTATGATTGCTGTCGGTCTAGGTGTTCTTTCAAGCATATTCCTTTTAGTTCAGGCCGCTCTGCTTGCAACAATATTGCACCAACTCATTATCGAACATGTCGATAAATATGAATTAGTCCCTTACTTCCTTGGTTTAGTTGCCGTTATCGGTGCTCGTGCTCTTTGTTCATGGGGTCGAGAAATCGCAGGTTTTCGTTGCGGCGAACAGATTCGTGTTTATATCCGCCAGCTTATTCTCGATAAACTGCGTGAACTTGGGCCAGCATACATCAAAGGTAAACCCGCAGGGGCTTGGGCAACCTTGTTGTTAGAACAAGTCGAAGACATGCACGACTTCTTCGCTCGCTATTTACCGCAAATGTCGCTTTCTGTATTAGTGCCATTTGTCATTTTGATCGTTGTTTTTCCGGTCAACTGGGCAGCTGGTTTGATCTTCTTAATTACCGCGCCATTGGTTCCAATGTTTATGGCATTAGTGGGGATGAAAGCCGCTGACGCTAACCGTAAGAACTTTAAAGCACTGCAGCGTTTGTCCGGTCACTTCTATGACCGCCTTCAGTCAATGACAACCATCAGGCTGTTTGACCGAACCGCAGCAGAGACTGAAGTGATGCGCGGCGCATCGGAAGTGTTTAGAGTGCGCACTATGGACGTGCTCAAAATAGCGTTTCTTTCCTCTGCAGTACTTGAGTTCTTTACTTCTATCTCCATTGCGTTGACAGCGGTTTACTTTGGTTTTGCTTTCATTGGAGAACTTAACTTTGGTGACTATGGTGCGGGTGTTACGCTGTTTGCAGGACTATTCATTCTGGTCTTAGCCCCAGAATTTTATCAGCCACTGCGAGACTTAGGCACTTTCTACCATGCAAAACAGCAAGCGGTAGGCGCTGCAGAAAGCATTGTTGAGTTTATCGAAACAGACGTAGAAACCGTTCGCTCAGGTTCGACCAAGCTTGGCGAAACAGATTCCATATCTATCACAGCAACAGATCTCGAAGTTTACTCTCCAGAAGGACAAAAGCTATTGGGTCCAGTAAGCTTTAAGCTTTCTTCCGCGCAAACCACAGCCCTAGTTGGCCCAAGCGGAGCCGGTAAAACGACCCTGATTAACGCAATCTTGGGTTTCTTACCTTACAAAGGGTCTCTAACGATTAACAACATTGAGCGTACTGAGCTCGATCTTGAAAGTTGGCGCGAGAAAATCAGTTGGGTTGGTCAAAACCCACTGCTACTGCACGGCTCAATACGTGACAACATTACGCTTGGTAAAACCAACGTCAGTGATCAAGTCATCAATCAGGCCTTGGAAGAGTCGTTCTCAGCAGAATTTGTGAATCAGCATGGCCTCGACTACGCTGTCTCCGACCGCTCTGGTGGTTTATCGGTAGGACAAGCGCAGCGCCTCGCTTTGGCGCGTGCTATGGTGCAAAACGGCCGCTTCTGGTTGCTTGATGAGCCAACGGCAAGCTTGGATGCTCGAAGCGAGCGTCTTGTGATGCAAGGTTTAGAAAACCAGATCACAGGTAAAACCGCCTTAATGGTTACCCACCAGCTAACACCACTTAAAAATGTCGAACAAATCCTCGTCATGAAAGACGGTCAGATCGTTCAGTCTGGACAATTTGAACATCTCGCTAACTGTGAAGGACTGTTCCAAGAAATGCTTTCTGCCAACCAAGCACTCAACCAAACCAATAAGGGGAACTTAGATGCGTGAATTACTTCCCTACCTAAAACTGTATAAGAAGCACTGGTTTGGTCTTTCACTCGGTATGCTATTGGCGTTTCTAACCTTAGCTGCTTCTATTGGCCTTTTGACTTTATCAGGTTGGTTCTTATCAGCAGCAGCCGTTGCAGGTCTCACCATCGCAAGAGAAACCTTTAACTACATGCTGCCAGGCGCGTTTGTGCGTGGATTTGCTATGGGGCGGACTGCCGGACGTTGGGGTGAGCGTGTGGTTAGCCATAACGCAACTTTTAAGCTGCTTACTGATCTGCGAATCTTTTTCTTTTCTAAGCTAGCACCGCTGATCCCGGGCCGCGTATCTAACCTTCGCGATGCCGATCTACTCAACCGTCTAGTGGCCGATATTGATGCGATGGATCATGTCTACCTAAGGTTGGTAAGTCCAATGGTTGTCGGCACGTTAGGTATCTTAGGTCTTACTGCACTCATTAGCTGGTTTGATGCAGAGCTAGGCTTAACATTAGGCGCTATTCTGTTCGCAATACTACTGACGTGGCCTGTACTGTTTTACAAACTGGGTAAGCGCAACGGTGGTGAACTCACTCAAAACAAAGCCGATTTGCGTATCGCTACCCTTGATTGGTTACAAGGGTACAGTGAACTCACACTGTTTGGTGCAGAAGAACGCTACCGTAATGCAATCCTTGAGACACAACAGAAACTGCTAAAGAATCAGTTCTTTAACGCTCACTTTTCTGGACTTGCACAAGCCTTACTATTGCTAGCTAACGGCTGGACGATTGTGCTAATGCTATGGCTCGCGGCGGACGGTGTCGGCGGCAATACGCCAGATCCTATGATCGCTCTGGTCGCGTTTGCCACAATGGCGAGTGTTGAGCTGTTAATGCCAATCGCTGGCGCGTTCCAACATCTAGGCCAGACTCTGACTTCGGCTCGCAGGCTCAACGATATCACTCAATCTAAACCAGATGTCTGTTTCCCTAAGAAAGAGACAGAGCATGAGCAGCAGTTCTCAATCGAATATAAAGGGGTCTCTTTCCACTACCCTGACGCAAACAATGATGTCGTTAAACGCATCGAGTTAGCGATTCCAGCTCAGCACAGAATTGCGATTGTCGGTCAAACTGGCTCTGGCAAATCGACTCTTCTACAGTTGCTTAACCGCTATTGGGATGTTCAACAAGGCTGCATCGAAATTGCGGGTAAACCAATCCAAGAGTGGAGTGAAAGTCAGCTACGCCAAGCCATTAGCGTTGTGAGCCAACGTGTCGATATTCTTAATGGCTCACTGCGTGACAACCTAGTCATGGCTAAACCACTTACTGAGGACGATGAGCTTGCTCAGGTTCTGTCTAAAGTCGGGCTGGCTAAACTTCTCGACGAGGCAGGTTTAGACACATGGCTTGGCGACGGTGGTAGACAGCTGTCTGGTGGAGAAAAGCGCCGAATTGGTATTGCACGTGCCTTGCTACATAATGCGCCAATCCTATTACTTGATGAGCCTACCGAAGGTTTAGACAAGCAGACAGAACAGCAAATCATGCAATTGTTCGAGGAGCATTTTGTCGGTAAAACGGTGGTGTTTATCACCCACCGTTTAGTCAACTTAGACAAGATGGATTCGATTTGTTTAATAGAGCAAGGTGAGATTGTTGAACATGGCTCTCATCAGCAATTGATAGAGCAGCAAGGTCGCTATTTCGCTCTGAGCCAAACTCTCTAATAGATAAAAATCTTACATAGCCCCGGCCTACAATTACCGTAAGCCGGGGCTTTTTGTATACTTATACAAAAGGTGTTTTTGGTATGGCTTATGGCAGCGCAACCTTCAAATCGCTCTATTCCTAACCCCTGCATTCGTCACTGCTGTTTAGATCAGGATGATATTTGCTTAGGTTGCTATCGTTCGTTGGACGAAATCTTAAGATGGTCGCAGTCAACCAATGAGCAAAAACAGAACATTCTTGAAGTGTGTGCTCAGCGAAAATCGGAGCGAAAGGGTCGCTGGAGTTAACAGTAGCTCAAAACGAAAAAAGCAGCCTACCGGCTGCTTTTTAAATCACTTTGCTTTTGCTTAACGCTGCTTATTGCGTGCGTTCGGCTGACCTGCGCCTTTTTTCGGCTTACGGCGTGATGGGTTGTTGCTACGACCACCACCACTGTTTACGCGTTCTTCGTGACGTTTAACTGCACGACGAATCTTTTGGCTGCGTGAGCGTTCACGCTTACGAGATGAGTTTGCTTTGTTTTCATCAAGCAATGTCTCTTTCTCTGGGCGAAGCTCAACTAGCTCACGTAGATAGTTAACCTCTTTAAGATCCAGTTCCATCCATCCACCGCGAGGCAGTTTCTTGTCTAGGTAAATGTCACCGTAACGTACACGTTTTAAGCGGCTAACCGTAGTATCTTGAGATTCCCACAAACGACGAACCTCACGGTTACGACCTTCGTTAATCGCTACGTAGAAAGTGTGGTTCATGCCATCGCCACCCGCGTAGACAACGTCTTCGAAGCGAGCCATGCCGTCTTCAAGTTCAACGCCACGAACTAGGTTCTTCACCTTCTGTTCAGTCACTTCACCAAATACACGCACTAGGTATTCACGTTCTACTTGGCGGCTTGGGTGCATTAAGCGGTTAGCCAATTCACCATCGGTGGTAAATAGCAGTAAGCCCGAAGTGTTGGCATCAAGACGGCCAACTGAAATCCAACGAGAACCGCGGATTTTTGGCAGACGATCAAAAACAGTACGACGACCTTCTGGATCATGACGAGTACACAGTTCACCTTCAGGCTTGTAGTACGCTAATACACGACAAATCACTTCTTCCTGCGCTTTAGCAGAAACAGTGTGTCCGTCGATACGCACAACTGCATTTTCGTCTTCTAGTCGTTCGCCAAGTTTAGCAACGATACCGTTCACGCTCACACGACCCGCTTTAATCAAAGCTTCTAGTTCGCGTCGAGAGCCATGACCAGCTCGAGCCAATACTTTCTGTAGTTTTTCGTTCATTTATCTACCTATGTGTCGTCTTCTCAGACGTCGAATAAACAAGTGCGACCCAAAATCGCGGTCGCACATTATCGCAAAAAGTGTGGTGAAAATCACGCACTTTTGACTATTCGAATGGAGCAGGATCACCTGAACCAACACGGGCAATGATTGGTTCATCATTACTGAAATCAACCACTGTCGTTGGTTGCTCGCCTAGATAACCACCATTAAGAATACAATCAACCGCATGCTCTAGTTTGTCACGAATGTCCTCAGGGTCAGATTCGGTCATATCGTTACCCGGTAAGATAAGCGATGTTGACATCAGCGGCTCGCCAAGCGCTTCGAGTAAGTCGAGGGCAATTTGGTTGTCTGGCACGCGAATACCAATCGTCTTACGCTTAGCGTTCATTAAGCGACGCGGCACTTCCTTAGTCCCTTTAAAAATAAAGGTGTATGGGCCAGGCGTATTGTTCTTCAGCAGACGAAATGCCGTATTATCTACACGAGCATAAAGAGAGAGCTCAGATAAATCTCGGCACAACAAAGTAAAGTTGTGCTTATCATCTAAACGACGAATCTGACAGATACGCTCCAGTGCCTGTTTATTTTCAAGCTGACAACCCAATGCGTATCCCGAATCCGTAGGGTAAATAACTACCCCACCATTACGAATGATTGCTACAGCTTGATTGATCAAGCGAGCCTGAGGGTTTTCTGGGTGTACGTAAAAAAACTGGCTCATTGTAATTCCTCATTATCGAGTCTCACGACTCTATAGTTAATTGGTATTGATTGGTTCTGACATTGAAGGCTCAATACCCCAATCTTTCCATACAGGTTCAACGCCCGATGGAAGCCATAAATTTCGTCCTAACTCCATCCAAGGTGAAGGATAATGAAAGTCGCTGCCTTGAGAGGCTAATAGATTGTATTGTATAGCATAATCCGCCAAGTTGCGCCTTTCTTGTTGCCCTTGTTGAGGTTGAGCAACTTCCATCGCATCTCCTCCTGCTTCAACAAACGCACTGATTAGCCGTTTTATCCATTTAGCAGTTAGATCATAGCGCCCTGGGTGAGCCAGTACAGCCTGCCCACCAGCGGCATGAATTGCTTCAATCGCTTCTTTCATTGTGCACCAGTTTGGCGGCACATAACCCGGATTATTGCGCGTTAGGTATTTCTTAAACACTTGCTGCATCGTTTTCGCATAGCCGTTATCGACCAGCCATTTAGCGAAGTGGGCCCGCGTGATTGGCGCGTCACCAGCAATTATTTTTACATCTTCGAGCACACCTTCTTGCGTTGCTTTTTCAAGGCGATGAGCAATCATTTCAGCGCGTGCTACTCGATGATTTTTTTGTTTTACGATCAGTTCATTGAGTGCTTGAGACTCTGGGTCGATATTCAAACCTACAATGTGAATATCTTTATTCTGCCAAACGGTAGAAATTTCAATTCCGTTGATGATCTTCAAAGGCAGATTATTGTCTTGGACATATTGATGCGCGGTCGATAATGCGTCGACAGTATCATGATCGGTGATCGCTAATACATCAAGCTGAAAGCCAAGGGCTCTATCTATTAATTCATGTGGAGGCAGTCTTCCATCTGAGGCGGTCGTATGACTGTGTAAATCAATTCTCATAATTTTGTTTTTTTAGTTGACTTTTTACCTCTGCACTAGTTAACTAGTACACAAATACGAAGTACCTGACTTAAGGCTCACTATGTTACAAGACATTAACCAAAACCATAAAGCAAAAGTTGCTGCTGGCACTATGAATAATAGTTCAGCTGATCTTGCTTGGTGGCGCACTTGGACAAGTTCTTGGTGGGCTAACGTGTACTTCTAATTCATAGAATTCAAGTTTCGAAAGCCCGCTACTAAAGCGGGCTTTTTTGTTTTGTAATCTGTCTCACATCTAAGTGCTTAAACAATCGTCAAATTTAACCAAAACCTGATTGGGTGACCGTTTGCTTTATGCGACTATGTACGGCAGGAAGTAGAAATTTTAGAGAAAAGGAGGTCTTGTGAACAAGGCCATTGAAATCAAGAAGCTAGGTAACATCGAGTTAATTCGAAGCACGGCACCTTATGCCCAAGATCCTACGCAGCTCTTTCACACGCTATGTGAAAACAAAACCGACAGCCTGCTACTGGAATCTGCTGAAATCGACTCAAAGCAGGACCTACAAAGCCTTCTTATTGTTGACTCAGCGGTGCGCATCGTTTGTTTCGGACATACGGTGACAATGACCGCGTTAACCGACAATGGTAAAAACCTGCTTTCTCACCTTACGCACAACATCAATCCAAATATTGAGCACACATTTAACGGCAGCGAACTAGTACTGGAATACAGCGCACCGTGCAACACCTTAGATGAAGACTCTCGCCTACGCGAAGCCTCTTCCTTTGATGCTCTGCGTTTGATTCAGCACAGCTTCGATATTGCAGAGCTGCACAAGCACGCAATTTTTATCGGTGGCTTGTTTGCCTATGATTTAGTGGCTAACTTTGAGCCTTTGGGTGATGCAGCTCAATCAAACCAATGTCCTGACTACGTTTTCTATGTTGCGGAAACCTTACTGGTTGTCGACCATCAAAAACAGTCATGTGAGCTTCAAGCTGCCCTGTTCGCCACCGACGCTTGCAAACCTGAATTAACTGCTCGTATCGAAGAGATCAGTGCAGCCTGTGCCAATTTAAAAACGCTACCAAAAGCAGTACCGGTTGCTGATACTCACGCAGAGCCAAGCATTTCCGATACTGACTTCTGTCAGATTGTGCGCGACTTAAAAGAGTTTGTGGTTAAAGGCGATGTTTTCCAAGTCGTGCCATCACGTCGCTTTACCTTGCCTTGCCCTTCTCCACTGGCGGCTTATAAAGAGCTAAAACAGAGCAACCCAAGCCCTTACATGTTCTACATGCAAGATGAGCTTTTCACTCTGTTCGGCGCTTCACCGGAAAGTGCTCTTAAGTACGAAACTCAATCAAACCAAGTCGAGATCTACCCTATTGCAGGTACTCGCCGTCGTGGCAAAAGACCAAATGGCGAGATCGACTTTGATCTAGATAGCCGTATCGAGTTAGAGCTGCGCACTGATAAAAAAGAGAATGCTGAGCACATGATGCTAGTCGATTTAGCACGCAATGATGTGGCTCGTATCTCTCAAGCAGGCACTCGCCACGTTGCTGACTTGCTTAAAGTCGACCGCTACAGCCATGTGATGCATCTAGTCTCACGTGTTGTAGGTCAATTGCGTGATGACTTAGATGCCCTACACGCTTATCAAGCTTGTATGAATATGGGCACGCTAACTGGTGCGCCGAAAATCCGCGCAATGCAATTGATTCGAGATGTCGAGGGAGCCCGTCGCGGCAGCTATGGCGGCGCAGTGGGCTATCTTACTGGAGAAGGAACATTAGATACGTGTATCGTGATTCGCTCTGCTTACGTAGAAAATGGCATCGCGCAAGTTCAAGCCGGCGCTGGGGTTGTTTTTGATTCAGACCCACAAGCTGAAGCCGACGAAACCCGCGGTAAAGCTCAAGCAGTAATCTCTGCTATTCAATCAGCACATAAGGAGTAGCATCGAGATGGCAAATATCGTTTTTATCGACAATTTTGATTCGTTTACCTATAACCTAGTCGATCAATTCCGCTCATTGGGTCACGACGTGACGATCTACCGTAACAACATTGCGGCCGAAGCGATTGAATCGACAGTCGCTAATTTAGATAACCCAGTCGTGCTGTTATCTCCAGGTCCGGGGGCTCCGTCAGAAGCGGGCTCAATGCCAGAGATTATCCAACGTCTTAAAGGCAAAGTACCTATGATTGGTATTTGTTTAGGTCACCAAGCAATCGTCGAAGCCTATGGCGGCACCGTGGCTGGCGCGGGTGAAATCATTCACGGTAAAGTATCGATGATGGAACACCAAAACCACGACACTTATGCTGGGTTACCTTCTCCTCTTGCCATTGCTCGTTACCATTCATTAGTCGCAACCGAAGTACCATCGTCTTTAACCATCACGGCTGAAGTTGATGATTTGGTGATGTCTGTAGTACAAGAGCAAGATAAGGTGTGTGGTTTCCAATTCCACCCAGAATCAATTATGACTACCTACGGTGCAACGCTGCTAGCTAATGCCATTGAGTGGGCTCTAAAGAAGAACGACAAATAAGGAACAAGGTCATGGAACAGATTATCAACAAACTTTACGAGCAAGAGTCACTGAGCGAGCTAGAAAGCCAACAGCTTTTTGACGTTATTATCCGCGGTGAGTTAGACCAAATTCTAATGGCGTCAGCCCTAACTGCGCTAAAAATTAAAGGTGAGACCCCAGACGAGATTGCTGGCGCAGCAAAAGCCTTGTTAGCCAATGCGAACCCATTCCCACGACCAGATTATGACTTTGCTGATATTGTAGGAACAGGCGGAGACGGTCATGACACCATCAATATTTCAACCACATCTGCATTTGTCGCAGCTGCATGTGGTTTAAAGGTCGCAAAACATGGTAACCGAAGCGTTTCAAGTAAGTCTGGTTCTTCAGACCTACTCGATAAATTTGGTATTAACCTAGCGATGAGTGCTGAAGATACGCGTAACGCGGTCGATGAAATCGGTGTCGCATTCTTGTTTGCGCCGCAATATCACAGTGGTGTTCGTCACGCTATGCCTGTGCGTCAAACGATGAAAACACGTACCATCTTCAATATCCTTGGCCCGCTGATTAACCCTGCCCGTCCAAATATCGAGCTAATGGGTGTATACAGCAAAGAGTTGGTTCGCCCTATCGCAGAAACCATGCTTAAGATGGGCATGAAACGCGCAGCGGTTGTCCATGGTAGTGGACTTGATGAAGTCGCGATTCACGGTGAAACTACAGTAGCAGAAATCAAAGATGGAGCTATTCATGAATACACAGTTTCGCCAGCGGACTTTGGCCTAAGCCAACACCCACTCGAAGCAATTAAGGGCGGAACACCTGAAGAGAACAAGGCTCTCACGACTAATATCTTGACGGGTAAAGGCACAGAAGCTCAAGCAGGTGCTGTAGCCGTCAATGTAGCACTACTCATGCGTCTATTTGGTCACGAAGACCTTAAAGCAAACGCAGCGCAAGCTCTGGAAGCGATGAACTCTGGCAAGGCTTATGAGCTAGTGCAGAAATTAGCGGCTCACGCTTAACACCTCGAACAATAAGGTTATGAAAATGACTCAGGTAAAAGAAAAATTATCCGAACACGTTTCTGTTAAAGAAGCCGAGATGGCAGAAGTCTTAGCTAAGATTGTTCGCGACAAGTACCAATGGGTTGCTGAGCGTAAAGAGTCACAGCCACTTGAGACATTCAAGAGTGATCTAACGCCATCAGACCGCAGCTTCTATACAGCGCTAAAACAAGACAACACTATTTTCATCACCGAATGTAAAAAGGCCTCTCCTTCCAAAGGTTTAATTCGCGATGACTTTGACCTTGATTACATAGCATCAGTTTACAACAACCATGCAAACGCCATTTCGGTGTTAACTGACGAGAAGTACTTTCAAGGCAGCTTCGACTTCCTACCTCAGGTAAGAAAGCAAGCGAAACAGCCAATTCTATGTAAAGACTTTATGGTTGATGCCTATCAGGTTTATTTGGCACGTCACTATAGTGCCGATGCGATTCTGCTAATGCTTTCAGTACTCAATGATGAAGAATATCGTGAGTTGGCTGCGGTGGCTCATTCACTCGATATGGGCGTACTGACTGAAGTCAGTAATGAGCAAGAGCTTCACCGCGCTGTAGAGCTAGGCGCGAAAGTTATTGGTATCAACAACCGTAACTTACGTGATCTTTCAACCGACCTAAATCGAACCAAAGAATTGGCACCGACTATTCGTCAACTTGCACCTGATGCAATCGTGATCTCTGAGTCTGGAATCTACACTCACCAACAAGTGAGAGATCTTGCTGAGTTCGCTCACGGCTTCCTCATCGGAAGCTCTTTAATGGCAGAAGAAAACCTTGAACTCGCCGTTCGTAAAGTGACTTTGGGCGAAAACAAAGTATGTGGTTTGACTCACCCAGATGATGCCGCGAAAGCTTACCAATCAGGCGCTATTTTTGGTGGTTTGATTTTTGTCGAGCAATCTAAACGCTTTGTGTCGTTAGAATCCGCACGACTAACAATGAGTGGCGCGCCGCTTAAGTATGTGGGTGTGTTCCAAAACCACCAGCATGAGCAAATCATCGCAACTGTCAACGAACTAGGCCTCTCCGCCGTTCAACTGCATGGCAAGGAAGATCAAGCGTTTGTTGACACATTAAAGACATCTTTACCTTCTGGTGTTGAAATCTGGAAAGCGTATGGCGTAAGCGAGAGTGTCCCTGAACTTATCGAGAATAACGTTGACCGTCACTTGCTCGATACTAAAGTCGGCTCTCAAGTCGGTGGTACAGGCTTAGTATTTGATTGGTCATTAATCGGCGACCCTTCGAAGGTTATGTTGGCCGGCGGCATTACACCGTTTAACGCGCAAAAGGCCGCGGCTCAAGGCTGTTTAGGATTAGACCTCAACTCGGGTGTCGAACACTCCCCGGGTAAGAAAGATAGCGAAAAGCTAGAACAAGCTTTTGCAGCAATCAGAAATTATTAAGAATTTGTATAGCGCGTTATAGACGCGCTCAAAGTGAAAGGAATTTTAACATGGCAAAGCTAGATGCCTACTTCGGCGAATATGGTGGTCAGTACGTACCACAGATTTTGGTCCCTGCCCTTGAGCAGTTGGAACAAGCGTTTATTGATGCTCAAGAAGACCCAGAGTTTCGTAGCGAATTTATGTCACTGCTACAAGAGTATGCAGGTCGCCCAACAGCGCTTACGCTGACTCGCAACCTAACTAAAGGCACAAAGACCAAACTTTACCTTAAACGTGAAGACCTGCTTCACGGTGGCGCGCACAAAACCAATCAAGTATTGGGTCAAGCGCTGCTGGCTAAACGCATGGGTAAGAATGAAATCATCGCTGAAACCGGTGCAGGTCAACACGGTGTGGCAACAGCACTCGCTTGTGCTTTGCTCGGTCTTAAGTGTCGTGTCTACATGGGTGCTAAAGACGTTGAACGTCAAAGCCCGAACGTATTCCGTATGAAACTGATGGGCGCTGAAGTCATTCCTGTTCATTCAGGTTCTGCGACGCTAAAAGATGCATGTAACGAAGCGCTACGTGATTGGTCTGCAACATACGAGGATGCGCACTACCTATTAGGTACAGCAGCAGGCCCTCACCCGTTCCCAACTATCGTTCGTGACTTCCAACGCATGATCGGTGAAGAGACGAAGAACCAGATCCTTGCTCGCGAAGGTCGTCTTCCTGATGCAGTTATTGCCTGTGTTGGCGGCGGTTCTAACGCCATTGGTATGTTTGCAGATTTCATTGAAGAAGAAAGCGTACGTTTAATTGGTGTTGAGCCAGCAGGTAAAGGTATTGATACCGACCAACATGGTGCTCCTCTTAAGCATGGTAAAACAGGGATCTTCTTTGGTATGAAAGCACCATTGATGCAAGATCCAAATGGTCAGGTTGAAGAATCTTACTCAGTTTCTGCTGGACTAGACTTCCCTTCTGTTGGTCCGCAGCACGCACACCTTAATGCCATTGGACGTGCAGAGTATGACAATGTCACCGACGACGAAGCTTTAGACGCTTTCCAAGAGCTTGCGCGTAGCGAAGGTATTATTCCTGCGCTTGAGTCTTCTCACGCATTAGCGCACGCACTGCGGATGGCACGCGAGAATCCAGAGAAAGAACAGTTATTGGTTGTTAACCTATCCGGTCGTGGTGACAAAGACATCTTCACCGTACACGCCATCCTAGAAGAAAAAGGAGTGATCTAATGAGTCGTTATGCGAAGATGTTTGAGCGCCTAAACGAGAAAAACCAAGGCGCATTTGTACCCTTTGTAACGGTTTGCGATCCAAACGCAGAGCAGTCTTACAAGATCATGGAAACACTCGTTGAATCAGGTGCAGATGCGCTTGAATTAGGTATTCCGTTTTCTGATCCTTTAGCAGATGGCCCAACTATTCAAGGTGCTAATATTCGCGCTCTAGATTCTGGCGCGACACCTGATATCTGTTTCGAACAAATCGGTAAGATTCGTGCCAAATACCCAGAGCTGCCAATCGGCTTACTGATGTATGCTAACTTGGTTTACTCTCGCGGTATCGAAAACTTCTACCAGCGCTGCGCTCAAGCCGGGATTGATTCTGTTTTGATCGCAGACGTTCCAACCAACGAAAGTGCTGAGTTCGTCGCGGCGGCAGAAAAGCACGGTATTCACCCAATCTTCATCGCACCGCCAACAGCAAGTGACGAAACACTTCAGCAAGTTTCTCAGCTTGGTGGTGGTTATACTTACCTACTATCGCGTGCAGGTGTAACTGGTGCTGAAACCAAAGCAAATATGCCTGTCGGCGATATGCTAAGTAAACTGAATCAGTTTGATGCACCTCCGGCGCTGCTAGGTTTCGGTATTTCTGAGCCAGAACAAGTTAAGCAGGCGCTCGAAGCAGGCGCTGCGGGAGCAATTTCTGGCTCAGCCGTAGTTAAAATCATTGAAAAGAATACTGAAAACCCAGCAGAGATGTTAAATCAGCTCGCAAACTTTGTTTCTTCAATGAAGGCTGCAACACAGAAGTAACGTGTTAGCCATCTAAACATCTATGAGATCAGCTTCTTATTGAGTGTAAGAATCTGATCTTTTTTTTAACATCTATCCACGTATTCAAGCCCCTTCGACTGCCCTTCTTTAAACAAATGGCTCTTAAAAACAGATAACCTTGATTTATAGCAAACGTTTTCTTTTGTACAAAAACTTAGCACCAATCAATAAATCGTTTATTAATTATTCGAACTATCTATAACGCATATTGCTAAATGTAAAATTAAAGTGTACAAAGCAAGACGATATTATTATCCATTGTTAATAAATAAAATGGTGGGTAATTCTTGGATTTTAAATTTTATTAGCACAGAGGTTATGGAAGTGTTAAAAGAAAAGAGTTTGCTAAACAACATTGGTGTTCAAGTTGTCATAGCTATGATCCTAGGTACTGCCGTTGGTGCCTTTATGGGGAACAGCGCAACTATGTTCGCTCCACTGGGCGCGATCTTCATCAATCTAATCAAGATGCTAGTTATCCCACTGGTTGCCGTTGCTTTAATTTCTGGTGCTGCTGGCCTAGGTAACAGCCAATCCGCCGGTAAAGTTGGCCTAGTAACATTAGGCTACTTTGGTTTGACTTCTGCTCTCGCAGTGGCGCTAGCGCTATTTATGGGCGAAGTATTTAAACCTGGTCTTGGCATTGATGTTTCCGGTGTCGAAGGCATGTTCTCGGCTGAGTACGCTTCTAAAGGTGAACTTCCTACTTTCTGGGCAACCATCACTGGTATGATCCCAACCAACGTTTTCCAATCACTGAACGAAGCAAACATCCTACAGATCCTAGTTTTCTGCATGTTCTTTGGTATTGCTATTTCTAAGCAAGCAAAAGAGCGCCGTGAGCCAATCATGAACGGTGTAAACTGTATCGTTGATGCTATGGTTTGGATGATCAACAAGGTAATGATCATTGCACCAATCGGCGTATTCGGTCTTATGGCAGAAGCGGTTGGCACCTTTGGTTTTGCCGCTCTTATGGTCGTATTCAAGCTATTCGTTGTATACGTCGCTGCTATCCTTATCTTTGGTTTCGTCGCTTACCCACTGATGGTACATATCTTCACTAAGACTTCAGCGAAGAAGTTCCTGACAGCAATGAAGAAGCCACAAGCCGTTGCTCTGTCTACAGCCTCTTCAATGGCAACTCTGCCAGTGACTATGGACACGGTTGAGCACGAGTTAGGCGTTAAGAACTCGACAGCATCATTCGTTCTGCCATTAGGCGCAACGATCAACATGTCAGGTAACGCGATTTACTATGGCCTAGTAGCAATCTTCTTTGCTCAGCTGTTCAACATCGACCTAGGCATGGGCGCGTATATCGCAATCATCGTAACATCAACACTTGGTGCTGTTGGTCAGGCTGGTGTTCCAGGCCCATCTTTCCTAGTCGTTGCCGTACTTCTAGCAGCAGGTATTCCAATTGAAGGTCTACCGCTACTGTTCGCTCTTGACCGTATCTTCGATATGATTCGTACAGCACTGAACATCACAGGTGATGCAGCGTGTGCAGTTATTGTTGATGCGCTAGTTGAAGAAGAAGAGCAAGAAGCTGACCTGCAAAAACAGCAAGCTTAATCGCTGATAATATTGAAATTGAAGCCACTCGATTGAGTGGCTTTTTTAGTTTTTACGACCGCGTAATCCGATTAGATTGCCGAAGGGGTCTTCAAGCTGGAGCATGATCATGTCATCTTCAATGTCGAGTGGGCCTCGATAAAGTTTTGCACCTAGAGCACACAGCTCTTCGATTCGAGTTTGCAAGTTATCGGTAAGCCAATAAAGCACAGTGCCACTTTTCCCATTAGAGACCTTGGCATCCGCTTGTACCAATTCGATAACAAAATCCCCTAAGCGCAACAAAGTAAAATCGTAATCGGGTAAATAGACAGCCTCAGCCATGGGAAACGCTTTCTGATACCAATCAAGGCCAGCTTCTACATCGGGCACATGAACAAGCAACGCAGTAGGTTTCATCCCATCTCTCCTATAAACTTGCCACACATGGTCAGCTATGGCTCTCAAGGTGTTTAAACTGCAATTCAACTAGACGCTGATAGAGTTCACAACTTTCTAGCAGTGATTGGTGGTCACCAACATCGACTAGCCGGCCATGATCCAAAACTGCAATTTTATCGGCATGTTTAATGGTAGAGAGCCTGTGCGCAATGATGATCGTTGTTCTACCACGCATCAACTCTTCAAGCGCTTGCTGTACATGATGTTCGCTTTCACTGTCGAGGGCACTAGTCGCTTCATCAAGCAAGAGGATATTCGGGTCTTTCAAAATCGCTCTAGCAATTGCGATGCGTTGTTTTTGCCCACCCGATAATCGGACTCCGCGCTCGCCAAGGAAACTGTTGTATCCTTCAGGTAAGTTCATAATGAAGTCGTGAGCGTGCGCTTTCTTTGCTGCTTCGATCACTTGTGCATCCGTCGCCTCTGGGTTGCCGTAGCGAATGTTATGGAAGACATCATGACTAAACAGAGCAGGTTGCTGAGGCACCAAGGCCATCTGGTTTCTTAGATCTTGCGGGGCGAACTCCCTTACATCCATATCACCTAACAAAACACTGCCCTGCTGAGGGTCATAGAATCGCTGCAAAAGTTCAAATAAGGTTGTCTTCCCTGCCCCTGAAGGCCCAACCAGCGCAAGGATTTTTCCTTCTTCTGCCACAAGATTAAGGTCTTGCATCGCAGGTTGGTCAGGTCGTGAAGGATAATGAAAGGAAACCTCATTGAATGAGACTTCCGCTTTCAGTTTATCAGTACTTCGGTTTATTGATTCAGGCGCGGTAATGTGGCTTTCCACTTGCAGGATTTCGATTAGGCGCTCAGTGGCACCAGCCGCACGTTGCAATTCGCCGAGCACTTCGGAAATTGTCGCTAGTGAAGAGGCAACCATGATCGCGTAGAAAACAAAGGCCGCTAAATCGCCCGCCGACATAACACCATTGATGACGTCACTACCTCCAACCCATAGCATTCCTGAGATGGCGCTAAACACAATCACAATCACCCCAGAGATGAGGATCGCTCGTTGTAATACGCGTTTACGCCCTATCTCGAACGCTCGCTCTACCTCATTGGAGAAAAAGCGTTTTTCTTGTGCTTCACGGCTGTAACTTTGTACTGTTTTAATATGCTCTATCGCTTCACCGGCATAGCTACCCACATCTGCCATCGAATCTTGGCTTTGGCGAGACAAGGCTCGTACTCGTCGCCCGTAAAACAGAATTGGAACCAGGATAAATGGCACCGAAGCCAACACGATAAGCGTGAGTTTAATGTTGGTGGCAAACAACATAATTACCGCGCCAATACACATCAACGCACTGCGCATCGCCATAGAGAACGAAGAGCCAATAATGCTCTGAAGTAACGTGGTATCTGTCGTGATCCTCGACATAATGTCGCCACTACCATTGGTCTCGAAATAGCTCGGATGAAGAGTGATGATATGGTTGAATACCGCGAGCCGAATATCAGCACTTACTCGCTCCCCTACCGAAGAAACGAGATAGAAACGGAAAAACGTACCTATAGAGATCAGCAAGGTGACGACGAGGATAAACCCAATCGCACTACCTAGCTCTTGAACCGATTGCTGAGCAAAACCTTGGTCAATCAAGATTCTCACCCCTTGACCGACCGACAGTGTTAACGAGGCGGTGACAATTAACGCAATCACAGCAGCGGCAACCTTCAACTTATAAGGTTTGATAAAGTTGACCAGTTCTAACAATATCCCCAAATTTTTCTTTGGTAACTCTTGAGCCGGGTTAGGCTGATCAAGATTTGGAGCACTCGTTGATTGCATAGTTGTACCTTATTTCCTAATTGGCGACTTGTAACAAAGGCGCCTGCCTATCATAAGGTATTGGGGTTAAATGAATAAATAGCAACCCGAGAGGTTACCAGATACAAAAAAGCCTGACCGAAGTCAGGCTTAGAAATTGAAATGTCTCTTCTCGCGCTTAGAAGAAGTGGAAAGTCGCGTTTAGAGAAAAGTTCTTAACGTCTTTCTCTTTCATATTGAAAACACTGTAGCTTGCGCCCATTGAGATAGGACCCATCACGAAGTATTCAGCACCAACGCCATACATCATATCGATTTCGTCTTCTTTAAAACTCGTACCTGTTAGCTCGTAAGAGTGCAGGCCTGCTTTCGCATAAACATGAAGAGGACCGAAATCGATACTTGGCTTTGCCGCAAAGTAGACACCTGAACCTTCAAGCTTACCTGTAAAGTTTCCGTAAGTGATATTGTCGAATTCACCAAAGTTCTGGTAGCCCGCTTCAAGACCAATTAGCGGCAAAATACCTGTACCCACGTGAACGTTGTAAGAAGTCGATGAATCATTCGCTAGATCAGCTTGACCTACACTTGCACCACCGTAGATCCAAGAGTCCGCAGAAGCTGTAGCTGATGCGCCAATCAGAGCTAGCGCTAGTAGTGTCTTTTTCATAGTAAACCTTCTCTAGTTTCAAGGTGCAGGAACCAGTGTGGCAAGTCCCTGCCGTATTCGTCAAAATTATGAACTGTATAATTAGTTATGCAATATACATACCTAGCAAGCATCAATCGCCATTTTCACACGCTTGTCCGACACTGGGTATGGTGTGCCAAGTTGTTGAGCAAAATAGCTCACTCTTAGCTCTTCTATCATCCAACGTACTTCTTTGACGTTGTCGGGCACGACCATACCTTTCGGAATTTTGTTCAGTAACTCTTTGTAATCATTAGTCACTGACTCTATTTTCAGCATGTGTAAGCGATCTTTATTCGGGTCGATAGGTAACTTTTCCATACGACGCTCGATCGCCTTCATGTAACGCAAAATATCAGGCAGTCGCTTCCATCCACATTCAGTCGCAAAACCTTTGAAGATCAAGCTTTCAATTTGCGCTTTAATATCAGACAGAGCAAACGCCATCGTAAAGTCGATCTTACCTTTTAACTTCTTGTTAATGTTAAATGCCGTTGTCAGAATTGTCTCAACTTGCTGGGCAATTTCTACCACAGTATCACCTAATTCAGCGCGAACATGCTCTTTGAGCTGTTCAAACTGTTCAGGCTGCCAAACCAATCCACCCTTCTCTTCAATCAGCTTGTCAACACCACAAGCGATACAGTCATCGATAAGGTCTAGCACTTTGCCGTACGGGTTAAAGTACAAACCGAGTTTCGATTTGTTCGGCAAGTTCGAATGCAGATACTTAATTGGCGAAGGTACGTTAAGCAAGATCAGCCTGCGTTGCCCTGCTTGCATTGCTGAAACCTGTTCGTGCTCGGTTTCATACAGCTTAATCTCAACGCTATCTTTGGTATCAACAATGGCTGGGTAAGCTTTCACATCGTAACCACCGCGTTTTTGCTGATACACTTTTGGCAACTCGCCAAAGCTCCACGTATGTAGCCCTTGCTGCTCAATATCATCGTCTGCCACTTTCGATAAGGTTTCTTGCACCTTGTCTTTTAAGCTCTCTTTTAGCTCATGCAGATCGCGATTTTCTTTTAGTTTGCGGTTGCGATGATCAACGGCACGGAAAGTCACTTTCAAGTGGTCTGGCACTTGCTCTAAGTTCCAGTCTTCACGCAGTACTTCAACACCCGTCATTCTGCGTAGCTCTTTTTCTAGCGAATCAAGCAGCGGCGCTTCCATTGGTGTCGCACGCGCTAAAAACGCATCCGCGTAATTCGGTGCCGGAACAAAATTCTTACGAATGGTTTTTGGCAAGGACTTGATTAGGCTCACCACTAACTCATGGCGTAAACCTGTGATCTGCCAGTCAAATCCTGCTTGTTCAACCTGATTCAAAATCGGTAACGGGAGATGTACTGTCACACCATCGTTATCTTCTCCCGGCTCAAATTGATAGCTCAGCTTGAGCTTAAGTCCGCTCTGATGCCAGAAGTTTGGGTAATCGAGGTCGGTGATATGACTCGCATCGCCCTTAAACAGCATCTCTTTTTCAAAATTAAGCAGTTCCGCATTATCGCGAGATGCCTTTTTCCACCATGTATCAAAGTGCTTGCCAGACACAACTTCTGTACCGACACGCTGATCGTAGAAGTCAAACAGCTCGTCGTCATCAACAAGAATGTCACGACGGCGAGATTTGTGCTCAAGCTCTTCAACTTCTTGCAATAACTTGCGATTTTGCTTGAAGAACGCGTGCTTGGTCTCCCATTCGCCTTCAACCAGCGCACTACGGATAAAGATTTCACGGCTTACGGTCTGATCTATGCTGCCGTAGTTCACCAGACGCTTAGGCACAATTGGTACTCCGTAAAGCATCACTTTCTCGTGTGCCATAACTGCAGAGCGCTTCTTCGACCAATGTGGTTCACTGTAGCTGCGCTTAATCAGGTGTTTGGCTAAAGGTTCAATCCACTCCGGTTGAATCTTAGCAATGACTCTACCCCACAGCTTTGAGGTTTCCACCAGCTCTGCGGACATAATCCACTTCGGCTGCTTCTTGAAAAGGCCTGAAGCAGGGAAGATATGAAAACGAGCATTACGAGCGCCTTGATATTCATTCTTCTCTGCGTCTTTCATACCAATGTGAGATAGCAGGCCAACGAGAATTGCACTATGCACACCTTGATAACTAGCTGGTTCATCATTAAGTTTGAAGTCCATTTCACGCATCGCTTGATGGACTTGGAAATAAACATCTTGCCACTCACGCACACGTAAGTAGTTCAAGTAATCTTGCTTACACTGCTTACGGAACTGGTTACCAGACAGTTTTTTCTGCTGTTTCTGAACGTAATCCCACAAGTTTACAAACGTTAGGAAATCAGACTCTTCATGGAAGAAACGGCGATGTTTATCATCTGACGATTGCTGTTTTTCGCTTGGGCGCTCGCGCGGATCTTGAATAGACAAGGCAGAAGCGATGATCATCAGCTCTTTCAGTGCACCGTATTTTGGCGCTTCAAGCACCATACGAGCTAAGCGCGGGTCAATGGGCAGCTTGGCTAATTGACGACCGACTGAAGTTAGGCGTTTTTTCGGATCTTTGGCTTTTTCGTTGATCGCACCAAGCTCTTCTAGCAGCCTTACACCGTCTTGAATATTGCGTTTATCTGGCGCTTCTACAAATGGGAAGGCTTCAATATCGCCTAAACCGAGTGCTGTCATCTGCAGGATTACCGACGCTAGGTTGGTACGCAGAATCTCTGGATCGGTAAACTCAGGGCGAGAGTTGTAATCATCTTCCGAGTAAAGGCGAATACAGATACCTTCTTCAACACGGCCACAACGACCTTTACGTTGGTTTGCGCTCGCTTGAGAAACCGGCTCTATCGGCAAGCGCTGTACTTTAGTTCGATAACTATAACGGCTAATACGCGCTGTACCTGGATCAATGACATACTTGATACCCGGTACCGTTAACGAGGTTTCCGCGACGTTGGTTGCCAATACGATTCGGCGACCCGCATGGGGTTGGAATATCTTGTTTTGCTCACCCGCAGACAATCGCGCGTAAAGCGGCACAATTTCCGTGCTCTTTAGATTCCGTTTAGCTAGCGCATCTGCAGTATCACGAATCTCACGCTCACCGTTCATAAAGATCAGGATATCACCCAGACCTTCATCGCATAGCTCATCAACCGCTTCGAAAATACCGTCTAATTGGTCGCGATCAACATCATCCTCACCGCGCAGTGGGCGATAACGTGTTTCCACTGGGTAAGTACGTCCCGATACTTCAATAATCGGTGCATTACTAAAGTGCTTCGAGAAACGCTCTGGGTCGATGGTTGCTGACGTGATGATCACTTTTAGATCGGGGCGACGCGGTAAAAGTTCTTTCAAATAGCCCAAGATAAAATCGATATTTAAGCTACGTTCGTGCGCTTCATCAATAATGATGGTGTCATACTGATTGAGATAGCGATCGTGTTGGATCTCTGCCAGCAAAATACCGTCAGTCATCAGTTTAATTTGAGTGTTCTCTGAGATTTGGTCGTTAAAGCGGACCTTGTAGCCGACATACTCGCCAAGCTTAGTTTCCATCTCTTCAGCAATTCGATTCGCCACCGAACGCGCCGCTAAACGACGAGGCTGTGTATGACCAATCAAGCCAAACTTGCCACGACCGAGCTCCGCACAGATCTTAGGTAACTGAGTCGTTTTACCTGACCCCGTTTCACCCGCAACGATAACCACTTGGTTTTGCTCGATCGCTTGCGCAATGTCATCCTTCTTCTGGCTAACAGGCAGAATTTCAGGGTATTCAATCTTAGGGATGTAATTGGTGCGCTGCTCTGCTTCCATCATAGATTTGGCAATATCAAGCGCGATCTCGTCAAACACCGCATTACGTGAGGCTTCTTTTTTAATTTTATTTGCCCCGGAGATACGTTTGCTTAGACGAAATCTATCTTTCAGCATGCACTGGTTCAGCGCTTTGCGAAGAGAAGCAGCAGTGTTAGCCTGAACTTGGCTATCCGCTGCTTTTGAGTTTTCTGGCTGTGACGAAGTCAAAGCGTTTCCTATTCTTATCTTGATCTAAAACGCGCGAATTGTATCACAGATTACGAGATGTGGATGGGTGAGCCTGTGCTTTATTTATTCGTCACAAAGGCTTACAAGAGCTATGATTGAGCCAGTCTTGTTGCTCAGAAGCGAATCTATCCAACCATTCGAGCGCAGCTTTATTTACTGAGAGTTTTTCTACGTCAGCGAGAAGCGCTGCAGACGCAACATGCTGATTTGTCAGTTTGAAAGTAGAAACAATATCAAAGGCACACAAAGACTTCTCTTTCAGTTCGTTGGAAACTGCTGTTTTCAGCCAACCACCTTTAGGATTGCCACAATCCCAGTTGAACTTGCTGTTCACTCCCCATTCAGGCTCAAATTCACACTCCTTGCTGTACGGCGGAAACTCAACAAAACTTCCGTCATACTTCGCCTCTACCCAATTCGGTGACCAGTTAAAGATCAACAGAGGTCGATTGGCCTTAACGTAACTATGTATCTTCTTGTTGATTGATTCACCGTCTGGCAAAACGTGTACTTGCAAGTTCAATTCTAGCGCCCTGATTCTTGCCGCATCGGGCTTTTCCCAGGGACCGGTATAGTAGATACCTTTGCCCCCTTTGTGCTCGGCAAATACTGAAGCACAAGATTTCAAAGCCTCCCATCTTGGCAGACCCGGACATTGCTGCTCCACATAGCTCGGGTACCACCACTCTTCTCGCGTTTGGGCAAGATGGGTCGCTCCCTCTTGTATGAATCCTTTTGCTACGAGCTGTTCGTACTTTGTCCCCATTGAACCTTGCCAAACTTCCACCTGAATATCTGCTTTACCTTGCGCAAGCAGGAACCATTGGGCATCAGATGTTGCGTGAACAAACTCCACTTCAATCCCCTGCTGCTCAATCAGTATTCCTAAAGCCTTTGTAATGACTTGCTGACTACTCCAATCGAGCGACAGTAAACGTATTGGTTCACCGGATACATTTGAAGCGACCAAGGAAGCAAGCACAAATGGGAAGACTATTCGCATCCATTACCTCCGCTATTATTATGCTGCTACGTAGTAAGAGTAGGAAAAATTCACTGACCCAACCGATATCACGCCCCTAGAAACAAAAAAGAGCAGCGATATTGCTACTCTTCAGTATTTGTTTAGAAGTCTATTTGTAAATAAAGGGTATTGTAGTTACTGCCCCCTTTGATACGTCCATATTGGGAAGCACTTTCAAATATCGCACTACGGTGATGGATAGAATACCCCAGCCACATGTTATCGAAGTCTCGATTGTTGATAAGATCACCAAGATTCACATCAAACGAGAAATCTAAGTAATTAAGCAAGTGGCTCGGGGTGTAGCCCTTGGATTTCATCTCTTCGTTTTCGACATAAGTCATGCTGTCGATGTATGACATGCCTTCTGCAACACCAAAACGCCACTTAGTTGGCCAATCAAACGTATAATACGCCTTAATCGCTGCAATATATTCTGTTGCACTGGACTGCACCTCTGATGACCAATGATGAACGATGCCCGGTGTAAAATAGATATCGAGAGGAATACCAAACAGCTCATCGGTCAATGGATGACCATAAAACACCGAAGTCATCTGGTTGTTGTACGGATCTTTTTCGGCATTAAATGTGATGATGTCACCGATATTCGATGGCGTCGCCCAACCATGTGCAAAGCGAACATACCGTTTATTAGTTAGCTCAGATTTTGGTGCTTTGGCCTTGTCATTAAAGAAACCAAAGCCAATATAGAACTCACCTTGATATCTATCTTCGACTGCATCGGAGTGATATGCACTATGGTCTAGCCGTGTCACACTGGTAGCCCCGAGTAGGTAAAGATTAGAATGCACGTGGTAACGTGCTTTTAGGCCCACTTTTGCATCAACCCCGGCGCCAATGGTTTGCTTAGTTGTCGCAGAAAATGCGTAATACTCACTGTTAAAATCTGCATCTTTGTAACGTAGCGTCGCGTGTGGCTCTAGCTCCCAATCGCCATATTCATACTTTGCAGATGCGCGTAAGTTGGCATGAAAGCGCAAATCTTTATCGCTCATTAGCTCAGTATCTAGCCACCACTTATCATCTAGCTTATATCTCAGCTGACCACCAAAATCGAACGAGTCACCTTCATTAGCATTTTGTACCGCAGCGGGAATATCGACAAAACGTAGTCTCATAAGAGCATTGAGCTGAAACTGTTCGTCTTCACTTTGATGAAGGTAAGCCCCACCTTCAAGACCGTTTACAAATACATAGTCATTGTTGAAGTACATCATGGGAACAAATGTACTTACTGTATGATCACCATCATGGGTGTCAAACGGAATGGTTGCCGTTCGATATACCGCCGCTATTCCCCAATTTTGTTCACTTATCGCCGTGCTTTCTTCTGCACTCAGTGAAGTTGACATTAAGCTACTGACAGCAAAAGCTAACGCTGGCAGACGTTTACTAGTTATCATTTTTCCCCAAAAGTGACTAAAGCACTCAAAAACTAACCAATTAAAACAGTTAATACTTATGTTTCTCGGTCATTCGTCGTTAAAATATAAAGATATGATCTCTTAAATCAAAAAATTGTGAAAGCCTCAGAACTAAAAAGATTACTCGAGTCCTTACCAGATAACGCCGATCCAGACATAGTCACTGGAGAGTGCTGGCTACCTGAGCGTCTACTCGATGCTAGTCTCGACGGCGATATGATGTTTCTTTCATTCGATAGCGCGCCTGAAGAGACGCAAGGTGAAGAAGAAGGTAGAGGGTTTGTTGAACATGAAATTGAAATGATTCGTCATCGATTCGAGCAAATTATAGAAGAGCAATCTGATACAAAGACCAAAGCAGATGCCATGCTGGCGTTATTTTTGATGGGACATGAACTTTCCAGTTCAGAAATCATCGAAATCCTAGAAGATCCCGAAGTCCCTGAGCCACCAACTGAGTAGTCAATGAATAGCAGTTTACCTTTCCTAATTGCCGGACCAATCCTACGTAAAATCACCTCTGAAGAACTTGTATTTTGGCTCGTGACTAGTGAGCCGATAAGTGGTCATTTTGAACTCGACTTAGAGCCACAGTTAGGGACACTTTTCTCGCGAAACCTCAGCGAATGCCAGCAACTTGCCATTGGTAAACACTGTTATTTAACGCTTGCCCAATTCAAAGGTGACTTCCCGACCAATGTCGCTCTCAGCTATGATTTTATTACCCAACATGGCTCTCTGACATCACTCTATCCTGATCTTCTGTACAGCGATGAACAGAAGCTGACTTTTAAGGTTTCGACTAAAGCAGACTATATCCTTCACGGGTCTTGTCGTAACCCACATCATCCCAGTAAAGATGCGCTGATTCAGATTAACGAGAAAGTGGCGCGTCAGACTTTGGAAGAGCGCCCAGACCTGCTCATGATGAGTGGTGACCAGATCTATGCGGATCATGTTGCAGGGCCAACACTTGATGCTATTTTACAGACCATCAAATTGCTTGGCCTGCCAGATGAGCAGTTTGTGCAAGCGCCCATCAGTTCAAGCCAAGAATTATACGCTCACCCTGATTGTTATTATGGTCGTGACAACATTCTGCCTCATTATGTTGACGATGGCAGTTGGCTTACGAGACTGTTCCCACACCGCAATACGCCTATTTTTAGTTCTCGCGAAGCAGAAAACCACTTGGTGACTTTTTCCGAGTTCTTCGCGATGTATTTATTGGTCTGGTCTCCCACGCTTTGGCCTTATCTCAATATCAACAACTTGCTTGATAAGAAATTTGTCCACGCGGGTAAGCCGATAACCCCACTATTTCAGCAACAGTGGCGTGAAGAGAAAGCGGTTATTGAAGAGTTTGTCGCAGGGCTTCCTCAAGTCCAAAGGCTGTTTGCTCACATCCCGACCTATATGATTTTCGATGACCATGATGTGACTGATGATTGGAACCTCACTATAGGTTGGGAAAAAGCGGCCTACGGCAATCCGTTCTCTAACCGCATCATTGGCAATGGACTGGCGGCTTATTGGCTCTGCCAAGGCTGGGGAAACGAACCAGACAACTTCAATCAAGAGTTCCTCGCTATCGCTGAGCAGTTCTTAAGCCAACCCGGCGGCCAACAGCAAGACAACTTTATCCAGTATCTCTATACCTTTGAGCGTTGGCACTACACAATTCATAGTTCTCCTAAAGTGGTTGTGCTCGATACCCGCACTCGCCGTTGGCGCTCAGAATCTCGTATGAACAAACCTTCGGGTCTCATGGATTGGGAGGCATTGGTTGAGTTTCAACAAGAACTCATGCATCAAGATAAAGTCGTTATTGTCTCTGCGGCACCTATGTTCGGGGTCAAATTTATCGAGGCTCTACAGAAAGGTGCAACGATGCTTGGTCAGCCATTACTCATTGATGCCGAAAACTGGATGGCTCACCCCGGCAGCGCCAATACACTTTTGAGTATCTTTACTCATACCAAAACGCCAACCAACTTTGTGATCTTATCGGGTGATGTGCATTACTCGTTCGCCTACGACATTAAACTTAGGTTTAGACGCAGTAGCCCAAACATTTTTCAAATCACCTGTAGTGGATTCAAAAATCAGTTTCCCGAACCACTTCTGGGCTTCTGTGACCATGCAGATAGGCTGCTTTATTCTCCGCGGTCGCCGCTTAACTTTTTGACCAAGCGTAAGCGCCTTAAAGTCAAAAAACGCGATCCCAATACGGAAGGCGTGCGTCGCCTAGTCAACACCAGTGCTGTGGGCGAGCTAAAACTGGATGAACATGGTAAACCAAGACGGATTTCGATACTGACTGGCAATGGAGTCGAATGGGAGTTCCCCCCGATAAAAGAAAAGTAAGGTTTTTGTAAAGACCCTTGAGATGTTCTCGGATAAGCACTATTTATAAAAATAGTGTTATCGCAAAGGTTTTCAATATGCTCAATTCAATAACGTCGCTTTTCAAACAGTTACTTGAGGGCCACGACTTAAGTCACAACACCCAGCCTGATGTCAATCTTGCTATCGCTTGCCTACTTTGTGAAGTTGCCGGTGCGGACAATCAAATAGAACAGGTTGAAATTGAAGCGAAACGCCACCTGTTAACGCGTTTACTCGATTTAGATGAAACCGCTGCAACAACCCTGTTGAGCCGGGCAGAAATGCGCAGTAAAGACTCGGCTTCTCTCTACGATTTCACCTCTCAACTTCGAGAGTTGAGCCAAGAAACCCGCTTCGCGCTGATCAAAGCAATGTGGGAAGTCGCGAATGCTGATGGTGAGATTGACCCAATAGAAGATTCTGTGATTAGGAAAACCGCAGAACTACTGTATGTTGACCATAGTGAGTTTATTCGCGCTAAGATACAGGTCATCGATAAGAGCTAGAGTTGTCTTTCTGACCTAAAAATACCTTTCAGAGGAATACGGCGCTGATCCCAGGTAACATAAGCTCCTCTAAGGTGACTAATCAATACAAACTGATCGTGATCAAGCTGTTCAATATATAATATTTTGATGCTCCAAGACTGTGGGCCAAGTGGATCACTTTGCTCTAGAGAAGCGACAAAGTAGTAGTTAAGCCACTTTAAAAACCAACCATTAAACATACGTGATGCCAAGACGTCACCATATTCGTCGTAGCCGAGGTAAAACATTTGAATTTTCATCCGGCTAAGGTTAACCCTTAAAGTTTCTTTTCCATCCAACGGATAATCGGTACGAAACTGAATACGTTCATTGGTAAAAAGCGCACCTCCAACCCCTAAGAGAAAATAGAGTGCAACAGACAAGGTTACGACCAAAGTAAGCCTTCTTATCCCACTATGCATCCGTTAGTTTCTCCATACAATCTGAGAGCTGATAATCGTCTGTCACGTCTTGCAGTTGACCCGCTCTGTAGACGACGATTTGAACTTCTCGGCAAGGTGTGTGGGCAGGCATTAGGAACACTTTTTCAATGTTATCGTCCAATGCGTTTAACCACTGGAACTGAGGTTGTTCAATATCAATACCGTATGACACCACTTCAACCCTTCCCTTAGTCTCTTTGTCCAAAATGCATATCAGCTCAAACAACACAAACCAGATCAACAGTGGCAAAACCAAACAAAATACGCTCCTGACTCGTAACGAAAGCCTAGAGCGAGGTTTATTCTGTAAGTCTAAATGTGTTAGCTTTGCATCTCTGCCGGCTGTGAAACGGGTGTTTCGCATTTGATAGCCAACGCGCGGCACAGTGTGAATTTCGATATCGACACCCAGTGAAGCAAGAGCTTGACGTACGTTTTTGATAGCAACGTTTAAGGAGCTTTCCGTTACAACTTTCCCTGACCAACATTGTGTCAGTAGTTCTGCACGACTTATTACATCGCCATAAGCGCGCCACAACAACCAACAAATATGCAGTTCAGAATTGGATAATACGACCTTTTCATCACTGTTCGCAGCTTTCAACAGGCGATGCTCAAAACAAAACTCTAAAAGGGCTTTCTCATTCATGACTTTACTTAATTAGAAAAGGCTACTTCATAGCAGTAGCCTTCAATACAATATCTTTTTTATGTGTCTTGGTGTTGAACTCGCAAGCCAAGCGCTATATTTCTAGTTTGAATCCGAGCTTCATGACGCTGACTTTCGCTAAGCCTAGCCTTACTGCCTCAAGCTGATTAGCAATCGACTCGGCATCCTGCTCATTTTTTGCCAACACTGCAATTGAATACAGAGGTCGGACAAACTCGGTTCCTGCGATACCATCATTTTTCAAGTAGGCTGACGTCACTTTACCTTGATTCGTCCAATCGACTACTTTTTGCAAATCAGCCGCCAGCACTTTATCAACTAAAAGTGCATCGGTTGGCTCTTGCCACTCAAGCTCAAGCGCATAGTTTTCAAACGCTGGAACACTATCAAGCCACTTACTTCCCAAATCACGAATTTCCTCAAACTCCACCATTTGATTGTGTGAAAAAGGCAGGTTAGACAATTTACGTCTTACTTCTTGTTCGCTTTCCGCTTGCATAACAAATCGAATGATAGGGAAATCCTGCTCCCCGATACGACTTGAAGTAACAAACATGTCCTTGATGTAACCAGCATCTACCAAGTTCGCAAACGCTTTTTTTTGCGCTGGCATCATGTCAAACACTGCTTGGGAATCTTGAGTTTTCCAAGCAACCGTGACCGCAAACGCCCCCGCTTGTGACTGCAAAGAAAAGCAGGTTAAAACCGCCAACAAAAACACCTTGTAATTTAGCTTCATTCAATACCTCGTTATTAAAAATTAATGGTCTCCTAGAGATATCGATGTAAAGAAAACAGGTATCAATGTAACCATATTTACTTCTACTCCACCTCTTGTTAACAGACGTTTAGAGGCTATCAGGACTAGAAATCAGAGGAATGGCAAACAAGCACTTTTAATATTAAAAATCTATGAATTGTAGCGAGTAGGATCTTTAGATTAGGTATTTAGTTTTTTTTAGATACACCAAATTAGTTTGCTGTATCTTTCACTCGCTATTTGCAAACTACTTAAACACAAAAGGAGCCGAGGCTCCTTTTGTGTTTAAAGCATAGTTAAGGCCAATTTGGCTAGGTTATAGGCATCAACATAACCCGAGTGCTGACGACCTTCCCACTCTATACCTTTGCTCTCTTGTGCCGCTTTGTGCCCGATTCGTTTGTCTTTAAGTCGGTTTTGAATTCGGAACAAGGTGGCTAAGTTGATAAACTCATTAAATGGGGTATCAATGCCCTTATCTAAGCACTCTTGCCTTAGCACGAGATCATCTCGACCCCAAGCAGCGTATATTTTGTTCGTACCACCAAAATTTTTGACCATAGATTTGAGGACTTCTTCTAGTGGACGGCCCTGCTTTTCAATTTTACGTGGGGTGATTCCTGTTAACTGAGAACAAAATAGCGAGACTTCATCTGTTTCTGGTTTTACGTAGTATTGTGCCCGCTTAACGATCTCCCCTTTTACAAGGTCAATCTCTGCAAGCCCTACTTCAATGATTTCGCCAGTGGTACCGACACCGTCTTCATTCCAACAGCACATTTCTAGATCGAAACAAACTACACGGTTATGGTTCATGGTTCGCCTTTGTTCAAAATAATCTGAAAGCGCAAAAGTCTACAATAGAATACGTCAAAACTCGAATATCAACACACTGACTGGCTAGTTATTCTGCAATTGAAACGCAGTTTCGCCCTGCTTGCTTACTCTTATAAAGTTGAGCATCTGACGCTTGCATAATGTCCTCTTCGTTTTCTAAGCGACGAATCGCAGCACCGATACTGAGTGAGCATTGGATAATTCTTCCATCAAACTCATACTTTGAACTTGCTACTGCGCGACCAATCCTGTCCAGATAGTTAAACAGCTCATAGCGATCAGTAATGTGAGAGATGATACAAAACTCATCGCCTCCCATGCGGACAAAGACATCCCCTGGCTCTAAGTGACTTTGAACAACCCTAGCGACATGACAGAGCATTTCATCTCCCGCTACGTGCCCGTGGTGGTCATTAATGAGCTTAAACTTATCCACGTCAAATCCCACTAAAGCAAAAGAGTTCTGCTTGCTGACTTTATCTGTCAAATATCGACTGAACGCCCGGCGGTTATATATCCCCGTTAGCGTGTCGTGATCCACTAAGAATTGCAGCTCTTCGGTACGTTCATCAAGCAAGACTTCAAGATGTTCTTTGTCACGAATTAATAGCAATACTATGTAACTTGATAGGCATGCGATAACAAGCCCAGCCATAAAGATTCCAACCAATACAAAACGATCATTATCCGTCACCTTTCTGTCGAGTTTGAAATCAACAATCCATTCTCGATTGGGTAATACGACGCGTTTGGTAATCTCAATACCGCTAGTTGCATCCCAGTTATTGCTTTCATATAAGATCGGGTCGTCTTCGGCGTCGAAGCCCATATCCGTCACTTTGACCAGCAAGTCTTGCTCAGTAGCTGTACGGACCACGATTGATTCGAAATATTTGGTAGAACGGATAACACCGATCACCACACCAACTAACTCTTTAGCATTTTCCGCACTAAACACTGGGTGATAAACCAGTAATCCAGTCTTTGCCAAGCTTCTGTCAAAGCCGTCTTGTAACAAACGAATTTTGTCAGAAACACTTGGCTGTCCAGTTTCGCGAATACCATCAAGCACTAGCTGAAAACGCAACCGAGACGAGTAATAGCCGAGCGCATTGAAGTTCGCCTGATTTCGGGGATAGACATCGGAAGCGGGATAGATGGGTTCATCGTTACGCATGATGTAACCAAGCGTCTTCGGCCCGTCTTTCGGCACGGTATAAATCTCATAAAAGGGATACGTTCGCTTTACCTTTTCAACATGGGCAGCGACTTGATTATGTTCGATGCGCGGCATCCATTGCAGCGCGATTAGCGTTTGAGAAGCTGAAACTATCTGATCGGCAAAAACTGGAAAGCGATGCCAATCTTCCGGCTGGGTAGCATGGAAGAAATTAGCACCAGCACCAATAAACTGTAAATCACTCTCCACCACCTGCTGAAGGTTTTCCGCTTGTTGCTCTGCAAGTTTATCCACCAATGAAACTGTATACTTAAACTGTGATTGATAGACAAAATAGACCGCATATAAGGTCAACAGTAAGGTGAAATTAAACGCTAAGAACGGGTATAAATACTTCTTTTTAGTCAATTGTTGCATAAAGCATATTTGTGAAACGACGCATTAAAATAACCGCGACATTCTAGCCTTATCCATTTAGTTACATAAAGCGTAATTGTCGATTACATATGAAACTATTCACGTTCCGTGCAGTACACCTCTTTTTGAGTGAATAATTGCATAAAAACTCATCACTTGAACTTTATAACACCGTATTAAGACGCTTTTAGTAGCAGAATGGTGACTTGATTATGGTACTATTTGCCCCAATTTATCAGAACAAATAGGCTCATACCGTCTCTGAGCCAAAGCAGAGATTTACTTCATCTCTCATTACACTAAAACATTAAGAGAATTGTCATGACGTTCGATTTACAAATGATCCCTCAAACGTTCGATATGCTTCACGCAGGTCTTGCTGCTTCAAGTGTATTACTGCTTCTTATTGCGACTTCTCGCAAATCAAAAGTCATTGAGAAAGTAGTAGAAAAACCAGTTGAGAAAATCGTTGAAGTAGAAAAGCCCGTCGAAAAGATCGTTGAAGTAGAAAAAGTGGTCGAAGTAGAAAAAGTCATCGAGAAAGTCGTTGAAGTTGAGTCCAAACTGGCTACCGCTTCTACTGATTCAGCAATGCAGCTACTGTCTATTATGCAGCAAGAAGCTCGCCTAATTGATTTCTTACAAGAAGACCTAACCTCGTTTTCAGACGAAGAAGTAGGCGCTGCGGCTCGCGTTATTCACACCGGTGGTCAAAAAGTACTAAGTGACTACGTAACGCTTGAGCATATTCGCAATGAAGACGAAGAAACTCGCATCACTATTGAAGAAGGCTTCAACCCGCAGCAAATTCGCCTAACGGGTAACGTAACGGGTAATGCACCTTTCAATGGAACTCTGGTTCACAAAGGTTGGAAGGCAAGCGCAATGAATTTGCCAAAGCTTGCAGAGAACTATGATGCGTCTGTTATTGCTCCAGCAGAGGTTGAGCTGTAATGGAACTCCAGAATAACCAAGCGCAAAACACAGAATCTAACCCACCAAAATTTAGCGTCGGTATTGACTTAGGAACCACACACTGCGTGCTGTCTTATGTCGATACTAGCGTCGAAGATGCACGCGTAGAGGTAATGTCAATTCCTCAATTAACAGCACCTGGCACAGTAGAAAATCGCAGCCAACTCGGTTCGTTTTTATACCAACCGCACGAACATGAAATGAACTCAGCGTCGCGTGTTTTACCTTGGTCATCTGAGCCAACAGCTCTTGTTGGTGCTATCGCGCGCAATTTGGGGGCTAAAACACCAATTCGCCTAATTGCCAGTGCGAAATCTTGGCTTTGTCATGGTGGCGTGAATCGTCGCGATGCATTTCTACCGGCAGGTAGTCCTGAAGAAGTTGAAAAGGTGTCACCGCTGCGTGCCACTGAGCTTTATCTAGAGCACCTAAAACAAGCTTGGGATCATTCAAACCCAAATAATCCTTTAGCCGATCAAGATGTGACCATCACTGTTCCTGCATCGTTCGATCCTGCAGCACGAGATCTTACTGCAGAAGCTGCTCGCAATGTAGGCTTTGTTCATTTAACACTACTTGAAGAGCCACAAGCTGCGCTCTACAACTGGATTGATAACAGCAACGACAAATGGCGCGATGAAGTCTCTGTTGGCGATATTGTCCTTGTAGTTGATATCGGTGGTGGTACTACCGACCTTTCTCTTGTCGAGGTGACAGAGGAAGAAGGTAACCTAACGTTGAACCGCATCGCTGTCGGTGAACATATCCTATTGGGTGGCGACAATATGGATCTTGCACTGGCTTATCGCCTTAAGATGAAGCTTGCTCAAGAAGGCAAAGAGCTTCAGCCATGGCAAGTTCAAGCAATGACCCATGCATGTCGCGATGCAAAAGAGGCGCTATTAAATGATAGCGAGCTGCAATCTGTGCCTATCGTTGTACCGAGTCGTGGTTCTAAGCTGCTAGGTGCAACGCTTAAAACAGAGCTTACTCAGCAAGAAGTTCAACAAACTCTTGTTGATGGATTTTTCCCTAAAGTTGCTGTCAGTGAGCATCCCGTTCAGCGTAACCGTGGCGCATTGACTCAAATGGGCCTGCCTTACGCTCAAGATGCAGGTATCACTCGCCACATTGCTGCTTTCTTAACCAAACAAGCCAATGCACTATCTGGCTCTGAAGCACAGCAAGAGTACAACCCATTTGCCAATATGCCAGGCATGCCGGGGGGGGAATCCACTCAATCTTCTGATTTCATCAAACCGACAGCGATTTTGTTTAACGGTGGCGTACTGAAGTCAACACTGCTTGCTAATCGCCTCGAAGAAACGCTCAACGAATGGTTGATTGATGTTGATAGCGAGATGGCGAAGCGTTTGACTGGTGTTGACCTCGATCTGGCCGTGGCTAGCGGGGCTTCATACTACGGCAGCGTTCGCCGAGGACAAGGCGTTCGAATTCGCGGTGGTATCGCGTCTAGCTACTATGTAGGTATTGAAAGCGCGATGCCAGCGATTCCAGGTATGGCACCACCGATGGAAGCACTGTGTGTGGCTCCATTTGGTATGGAAGAAGGCTCCAGCGCTGATGTTCCAAGCCAAGAGTTTGGACTTATCATTGGTCAGCCGGTTAACTTCCAATTCTTTGGTTCTACCGTTCGTCGTGACGACATCGCTGGTACTCATCTAGACCATTGGGCTCCTGAAGAGCTAGACGAACTGCCTGAGATTCAAGTCACGCTGCCTGTATCTGAAGGTCGCCGTGAAGGTGAAGTGGTTCCGGTGACTCTTGCATCACGCGTCACTGAACTCGGTACTTTGTATCTTGAAGCTATCGCTGCTGACAATGGGCAGAAATGGCATGTAGAGTTTGATGTCCGCGAAGACGCAAGCTCGAACTCAGAACAAGCATAACGATTAACGGCACCTCTGGGTGCCGTTGTTTTAAGTTGTCCGCAAATAAGGTTATCTATGGCATCTCCTCGATTCTTAGTCGGTATTGATTTAGGTACAACCAATACGGTTGTCGCATTCTGTGAAATCACCGATGACCTACAAAACTCTGCCGTTTCCCTATTTGAAATAGACCAGTTAATTGGCCCGGGTGAAGTCGTCCGCAAGCCATTGCTGCCCTCTTTCCGTTATCACCCAGCGGCAGGTCAAGTCTCCCCATCAGACTTAACGCTGCCATGGGATAACGAACCCGTCGCTGGTGACATTAGCCAAGTGATTGTTGGCGAATGGGCGCGAGAGCTCGGTGCCAAAGTGGAAGGTCGCCAAGTTTCTAGTGCCAAAAGCTGGCTCTCACACCAAGCCGTAGATCGAAGCTCCGACATTTTGCCTTGGGCAGGAGCAACGGATGTCGATAAAGTCTCACCTGTTATCGCCAGCGCAAGCTACCTGAACCACATTCGACTTGCTTGGAACTATCGCAATCCAAGCAATAAACTCGAAGACCAAGAAGTGGTGGTGACGGTTCCTGCTTCCTTCGACGAAACAGCGCGAAAACTTACCCTTGAAGCCGCGCAGCTAGCTGGGTTAAATAAAATTGTGCTTCTCGAAGAGCCACAAGCGGTTTGCTACGACTGGTATGCGCGCCACCAGCAAAGCGCAGCAGAAGAGCTAAAAGATCTTCCGTTAATTCTCGTCTGTGATGTTGGTGGTGGTACAACCGACTTAAGTTTGATTGAAGCTAAGTTCGATCAAGGTGAGCTCTCTTTGGATCGCATCGGCGTTGGTGATCACTTAATGCTGGGTGGTGATAATCTCGACCTTGCTTTAGCTCATCTGGCAGAACAGCGCTTCAATCAAAGTAAAAAGCTCAACGCAGCTAGCTTAACCAAACTGATTCAGCAAACGCGCAAAGCAAAAGAAAACTTACTCTCGCCCGATGCGCCTGAAGAAGTGAAGATCACTATGCTCGGCAGCGGTTCTAAATTACTTGGCGGGACGAAAAGTATCGGCCTTTCAAAGCAAGAAGTTCATCAAATTGCTCTAGATGGATTCTTCCCATTGTCTGATTTTACAGACACGCCAGATAAAAGACGCAGTGCTGTCGTTGAGTTCGGTCTGCCTTACGTCGCCGACCCTGCGGTCAGTAAGCATGTTGCAGAGTTTTTGAGCCAACATCAGCAAGTTTCAATGGCGGCGCTCAAGCAAGGCGATCCCAACAAGCCCGCTATCCCTGTTGGCATCCTGCTCAACGGTGGTGTGTTCAATAGCGACCTTGTCACTCAGCGTGTTACCCAATTGCTTGGCAACTGGCGTGGTGACGATATCACGGTGCTCGATAACCCTCATCCGGATTGGTCAGTCGCACTTGGCGCTGTCGCTTTTAGTAAGGCTCGCCGAGGCGCGCAACTTAAAATCGGTGGTGGAGCAGCACGTTCTTACTTCTTACATCTTCAAGAAAAGAACAAAATGGGCAAAGCACTCTGCCTGCTATCAAAAGGTACCGAGGAAGGACACGAAATTAGGCTAAGCGGTCGCCGATTCTCATTAACTTTGGGCGAACCTGTTCGTTTTAACCTTCTAACAACGACACACGACACGCTTTCTAACAACACCGCGATTCAAAATGGCGTCATGGTTGATATTGACCCAGACCTATTCGCGCCGCTACCCCCTTACATCTCGACACTTGAAGGTGAAGGAATCGAGCTGCAAGCCAACCAGAAAGAGCGAGTTGAAGTTCAGCTCGCCTGTCAGCTAACTGAAGTTGGCACGCTGAAAATGGAGTGTGTCCATGTCGAAGACGACACCAAGCGTTGGGAATTAGAATTCGAAGTTCGTAACCAACAAGCAGAAGAGCAAGTTGAAGAGAGTCTCCACCCACGCCTGCCCGAATGTAAAGAGCTGATTTCTCGTATCTACAGTGGCAACAAGAAAAGCGCGGATTCGAAAGAAATCAAAACCCTAGCTAAAGAGCTAGAGCGAAAGCTTGGCAAACGTGATGAGTGGGACTTCACGACTTTACGTCAGCTGTTTGATGCTTTTGCACTCGGACGCAAACGCCGCCGCCGCTCTGAACCACATGAAAAAAACTGGCTACGTTTAGCCGGATTCTCGCTGCGTCCGGGTTTTGGCGATGCTACTGATTCTTGGCGTATAGAGCAAGTTTGGGGGCTATATCAGCAGGGAATTCAGTTTAAAAACCATCAAGGCTGGACTGATTGGTGGGTTTTCTGGCGCCGAATTGCCGGGGGGCTAAACCAAGATCAGCAAGAAAGCATCCTCGGTGATATTGCTAAATACCTTCACCCAGGGGCGATGAAAAACCCTCAGTCAGCCAAAGCGGCGCAAGACATGGGTTATGAATCTATGGTTAGACTTGCCGCTTCACTAGAGCACCTTGAAGTGGAAGATAAGGTGCTGCTCGCTTCTTGGTGCTTAAGTAAGGCCATCAACCATAACCAGTTCGAACAAGCGCATTGGTGGGCGTTAGGTAGGCTTGCTTCACGTACTCCACTGTATGGCAGTCAGCACAGCGTGATCCCTCGAGAACAAGCAGAACAATGGCTACCTAAGTTGCTGGAACAAAACTGGCAGAAAGAACCCATGATTGCTTTTGCCGCGGTCATGATCTGTAGAAAAACAGGCGATCGTCTGTTTGATATTTCTGATGATTTTAGAAACCAAGTTCTTGCGAAGCTAAAACAAAGCAAGGTGCCAGAATCTTGGGTTAGCTTGGTAGAAGAGGTGAAAGAGCTATCAGAAAGCGAATCTAAGCGCGTGTTTGGTGATGCTTTGCCAAGTGGTTTAACTTTAGTGAATCAGTAAGACGCTTTTCACGTAGCCCTCCTAGATTGGAGGGCTTTTTCTATGTGAAGCCATCTATAAACGAACCCTTTACTCACCAGCGAATTTCAGCTCTAAGCTTAACCCTATCTTCTGTCGGTATTTGTAGCACTCACTCTTCGCTATACTCAGCGCAAACTCAAGATTGAGAAAGTGAAACTAAGGCAAGATATGACTGACTACGTAGTGTGCGCGCTCTATAAATTTGTGCAGCTTGAAAACTATACCGAACTTCAAAAACCTTTGATTGCTCTTATGGATAAGCATCGTATCCGCGGTACTTTATTGCTTGCGAGCGAGGGCATCAACGGGACAGTCGCATCGAGCAGAGAAGGTATCGATGAGCTTCTTGCATGGTTTAAACAAGACGAACGCTTAGCTGACATCGTCTATAAAGAGTCTTTCGATACTAAACAGCCATTTAATCGCAGCAAAGTTAAGCTCAAGAAAGAGATCGTAACTTTAGGCGTAGAAGGTATCGACCCACGCCATGTTGTTGGTACTTACGTTAAGCCTCAAGATTGGAATGAACTGATTTCTGATCCTGAAGTGTTTGTCGTCGATACACGTAATGACTACGAAATTGAAATTGGCACTTTCCAAAACGCGGTCAACCCCCAGACCGAAACATTTCGTGAGTTTCCTGAGTACGTCGCTAAGAACATGGACCCAAGCAAGCATAAAAAGGTCGCTATGTTCTGTACCGGTGGTATTCGCTGCGAAAAATCCACTGCTTACATGAAGCAGCAAGGATTTGACGATGTGTATCACCTTGAGGGAGGTATTCTCAAATACCTAGAAGAGGTACCGGAAGAAGAAAGCCTTTGGCAAGGTGACTGTTACGTGTTTGACAATCGCGTTGCGGTTAATCATCAGCTTGAAAAAAGCGGTTATGAAATGTGTAAAGCCTGCCGCTTACCCATCACAGAAGAAGACATCAATTCATCCGATTACGAAGAAGGTGTAAGTTGCCCTAAGTGTACCGACAAACATACTGATGAGCAAAAAGCACGCTTTCGTGAGCGCGAAAAGCAAGTTAAATTAGCTGTAGAACGCGGGGAGGTTCATGTCGGTGGTGATGCAAAACAGACCATTGCTCAACGTCGACAGGAAAAACTTGATCGCAAAGCGGCACAAAGAAAGGGGTAACTCCCATTTCTTTTAGATTAAAGGGAGCTCTTGCTCCCTTTTTGATATTGAACGTTGTAGGCTTAATGGCCAAAACTTTGCAATGGTATTACATTAAACATAATTTTATCATTACTATTGTCATTTTCGCGATTATGCCACTTAAACATATCGCTTCACTTTGCCCACTCTATCTGACCACTAACATACTCTATTACACAATACATAATAATGATCATTCTTACTGCCGATTCATTGAACGTCTCAATGCCTCTTTTAAAAACTGTTAACTTCGAACAGAACCATTTTTACTTCAACAATGGCTCACGTAACTACCGGATAATTAAGCTACAGACTTGTTATGACGAGTTTGAAGTCAACGGCATGTACAGTGCCTGTGAGTCGCGCTATAAGCTCTCGTTAGAGGGTGAAAACGACCTCGAATTTTGGCTGAGTAACGGAAAACCTCTGTTCGCCGCAAACAGTTCTAGCACAGTTGTCAATGTACTAAGTTGATACTTAAACCATCACTTAACTTATAGAATCAATTATAAAAAGCGTTTAAACTTTGCTTAATCATTTGGACGAACTCGAAAGGCAGGATGCGTAGCAAAGGAGTTTGATATCAGCTTAAACGCAATAACATGGATGTTTGGCACTATCGTTTCATTTTGCTTGATGGCAATTGGAGCGAGAGAACTTAGTCAGCAGCTAGATACCTTCCAAATACTCTTTTTTCGCACCATCATTGCACTAATAATCATTAGTGTTGTGATTTTCGGGGCTAAGAGGCGCTACCTATTACGGACTCAACGTTTCAAACTGCATCTTAGTCGAAATCTGTTTCACTTTGCAGGCCAATATGGCTGGTTTCTTGGTATTGGTTTATTACCGCTTGCCGAAGTGTTCGCCTTAGAGTTTACGGTCCCTCTGTGGACTCTGCTGCTCGCATGCCTCTTTTTAGGAGAGCGCCTTACACGTAATAAACTTTGCGCTGCTTTACTCGGTTTTTCTGGTGTGTTGGTCGTCGTCAAACCAGGCCTTGATATCATTTCACCCGCAGCTCTCATCGTTCTTGCCGCAGCATTTTGCTACGCCGTTGCCCATGCCTCGACCAAGTCTTTAGCAAGTACCGAACACCCGCTTACCATTCTGTTCTTTATGTGCGCAATCCAGTTGCCTATTGGTATTTTCTTTAGTCTTCTTAACTGGCACCCCCCTCAAGGCATCGAATGGCTGTGGCTGTTAGTGATTGGATTTACCTCCTTGTCTGCCCATTATTGCATGACCAAAGCAATGCAGTGTTCGGAAGTCTCATTTGTTGTCACTATGGACTTTTTACGTTTGCCAATGATCGCCTTAGTCGGAGTTTTGCTTTACGCTGAACCTTTTCAGATTAGCGTGGTTCTGGGGGCAGGTTTGATGCTGTTGGGTAATTTGATCGGTATTTCATCATCCAAACCGTTGCTAAAGAACCGCAATTAGGCCCAATAAAAAACAAAAACAGTAGAACCAAGGATTAGGTTTACTGAACTGGATTAGAGCAAGGAAAGAGACAAATGGATTTATCTTCAAATTTTAGAATGCTGGCGCTCTACAACCAGCGTATGAATCAACAATTGCTTCAAGTCTGCGAGAAGCTTAGCCCGCAACAACTCAGCCAAGAGACTCACTCTTTTTCCCATCAGTCATGGCGCATTGGAACCATATTTTGTTTGGTGATTTAATCATGTTGCAACGCTTGGTCACCAATCAAATCCATCGATTGACTCCACAGCAAATTGAAGCGCTACCCACTGTGAAAGCCGTAGACGATACCTTTGCAACAAACATCGAAGAATTGAAGGCGCTTCGCTCGCTCGTCGACCAGATTTACATCGACATGACGAAGGATTTTACTGCCGAGACTTGTGCAAAAACGGTGATTTATATCACCACCGAAGGGGGAGAAATGAGGCGCAATGTCGGTGAGTTTTGCCAACATATCTTCAACCACCAAACGCACCATCGCGGTCAGCTTACCGCAATATTGGCGCAGCTTGACTGTGACTTTGGTTGTACCGACTTACCTATCATAGTGCCAGAAGGCTCCAGTGCATTTGCTTAAGACTCAATCCCATACTCTTTCTTTTCTAAAGGATGAAATGAACGAAAGCGTCAAATTGTCTAGCGATAGTCTTTCTGTTTAGAAAATACATAAACGAATAAGAAGGTTCACAATGTCTCGATTTTATCTTGTACTCACTGTATTGGGGATTGCCGCTCCGTACGCAGCATTCCTGCCTTGGCTGTTCGCTAATGGCCTAAACATTCCACTTTTATTTGAACAGGCGATAGCCAATCCAATTAGCGCGATGGCATGGCTTGATGTGGTTGTTGCAGCGGTGGCCTTAATTGGCTTTATTCTTGTTGATGGGAAACAGAACCATGTTCGAGGCCGTTTTGTCGCGATCCTCGGGACATTGACTGCTGGCGTTTCGTTTGGCTTACCGCTCTATCTCTATTTAAAGCACAAATAAAGCTTAACCATAAGAATCTTGCAGTGATAACAAAACATTTATCTCAATGATAAATTCCGTTAAGCTGTCGTTACTTCAATGCTATGGATTGCTCAGTTGTTGTTTAGTCGTTCGATACTTTCTGTGTTTGCCGTAACCTGCCTGCTGCTCATCAGTAGTGCGGCGTTAAGCGTGCAAGCCAGTGAGCAAGTTTTCGATCCGATCTCACCTCAACGACTAAGTAGCGAGAACCAATACCAACTTAGCCCAATTGAATGTCCGAAATTGCAAGGCTACAGCGAAGCATCTGCCCATCACTGTTGTGGCTCAAGTTGCCTGCTGAAACTGACCAACAGCCAATCCATCTCTACCGAACAAGTTCCTCTACCTATCCTCGCACCATTAGGATTAGAAACGATTGGTAAAGCCATCACCCGCTCTCGCACTCTGTTTCGTCCTCCTATTGCTTAATTTCCAATTCTAATCACTCATCTCACCGCGACAGTCGCAGTGGGAGGTTAACGCTATTTGATAATCGGAATTTATATAGGAATAAGCGATGAAAAAGCTATTTACTCTTTTCTCTTCTTTGATTTTTGCCTTGTCGATACAGGCTGCGCAGTTTGAGGAAGGAACACATTACAAGGTATTAGACACAGATAAATCGGCAACACCAAAAGTGACTGAGTTTTTCTCATTCTATTGTCCTCACTGCTACAAGTTTGAACCTGTTGTTGAGAACCTAAAAGCCTCTCTGCCTGACAATGCCAAGTTGGAAAAAGTTCATGTTGCCTTTATGGGCGCAAACATGGCAGTGCCAATGGCGAAGTCTTACGCCACCATGGTTGCTTTAGATGCGGAAGAAACTATGGTTCCTGCTATGTTCAAGCAGATACATGAACTACGAAGTGCGCCAAAAGATGAGCAAGCGTTACGCCAAATCTTTATTGATAACGGTATTGATGCAGAGAAGTTTGACGCGACTTACAACAGCTTTGTAGTCAACTCAATGCAACGCGGATTCGACAAGCAGTTCGCAAACAGCACGCTTACAGGTGTTCCGGGGGTTGTCGTGAACAACAAGTACATCGTCAAAGCGGATAAGATTCGATCTTATGAAGAGTACAATCAGTTAGTGAACTACCTTCTGACTCTTTAAATCTGATTTTTAAAACTAAAGCCAGAGCATATTGCTCTGGCTGTTTAGATTTCAACAGCTCGCTATCGCCTCTTAGTTTGACTAGCTCGTATTGCCCTGTTGAGTTTGTCCATGAACTGTGGATGACGATTAAGAAATGATTTGGAGATGTAAACACCAAACTCTTTCTCTTCCTGTAAGATAACTTTGTATCTGGGGTTATTTTTGAACCTGTGATTGTAGACTTCTTCTGCCACTAATACGGCATTCACTTCTCGCCTATCTAACATGCTAATTAACGATGTTATACCCTCGGCCGGATGCGCCAAGTTAAAACCCGTTTTCGTCAGCCAACGATTTGTATTGGTGTTTAGCAAGCTAGCGACTGTATACCCTGACTTGGGGAGAGAAGAAAACTCTTCATGATGACTGGTTAATACAACCCATACCCAGCGATTGATCATTACTGACTCTGAGAAAACCGCATATTTGTCGCGCTCATCGTTCTGAGAAGCCATAAAAAAGCCATCTGAGCGTCCAGTTTTTAGCTCAGCCAATGCACGCCCGTGATTAGAGTTAATTTCAATGGTGTAATCTACGCCGACTGAGTCCAGTATCGACTTCATTTTATCAAGCCCAATCCCAGTATGACTGCCTGTGCTGTCAACGGTGGTATAGGGTGGAAAGTCTGGACAGAAGAAGTGCATTTTATACTGTGCGTGTACGTAGCTACTGCCAAAACACAGCCAAGCGAATATCCAAGCGTATAAAGTCTTACTAATCATCAAACTGAGCTATTAACAATCCATACCTTTAATATAGGCTCATCCGAAAATGTTCACCAATCTAGCGATATGACCTCACTAGCAACTTTTGCTATTGCCGTTATTCGCTACCAATAAGTAGGCACCTTGACCCAAATCGTGATATAGAGACACAAAAGCCAGAGCAAGTTGCTCTGGCTTTTGTGGATAGCGCACAGATGCCGCTCATTGTTCAGACGCTGCTCGCTCCCAATCGGTCAGCAGTTTCATTATCTGCGTCGAGTCATCTGGCGTGGCACTCGGTCTATCGAGTGACTTGCGGCCCAATTCCACTGCCTGTCTAATGTTTCTTACCTGATAATAGAACCCATCTCCTTTAGCCGGTACAGTAACTGTTTGCTGCGAGGTTTCATAAACTTCGACACTGTATTGGTTTTCTTCTGTAGGTAGCCAAGGGTTGGTCGTAAGATTGATTGCGCCTTTTGAACCAAGAATGGTGAAACCATGCTTTAACCCATGGTCTTCTGCTGTGTGCATTTGAGCTGTCACATTTTGGCCAAATTTGAAGATGGCGCTAGACTCACAAAGGTTTCCATCTTGCCCTTTGCGCCCAATGGCTTGAACCTCTGTATTTTCGAAGATACTGTCGCCAAATTGATTTTGCAGGACAAGATGCATTAGTGACACAGGATAACAGCCTAAGTTATACAGTGCGCCCTTACTCTCAGGGTTAACAAATTGACTAATCGCAGCAATGTAAGAGCCTTGGATGCTGCTCACCTCTCCAATTACGCCCTGCTTAAGCGACTCTAAAATGGATTGAATCAACGGGTGATTCAGATACATTAACCCTTCCGCAAAAAACACATCATGCTCGCGAACCGCATCTAACGCGGCATGAGTTTTTTCCATATCGATAGATAAAGATTTTTCACACAATATCGCTTTGCCTTTCTGCGCTGCTTTGATGACATAGTCATGGTGAAGATGGTTGGGCAATGCAATGTAAACCACCTCAACGTCACTATCTTCTATCAACTCGTCCATTGAAAGGTACGTCTTGGCAATAGAGTGCTTGATAGCAAATTCTTCAAGCGTCTGTGGGTTTCGGCCTGCTACCGCATAAAGCTCGCTTTCACTGTCTCCTGCAATCGCTGCTGCCATCACATCAGAGATAAAGCTCGTTCCTAGAATGCCCCACTTCATTATGCTTCTCCCACTTTATGACTGTTAGTTGCACTGACCAGCTCTGTCATACCTAGGGCGATAAACGCTTGTGTATGCGGCATAGCAAAATGCGCCTCAATCGCTGACTGGTCATCGTATCGCTCCCACAATATGACACGTCTAGGGTCGTTAACGTCAAACGTTGCTGTCGCCTGTTGGCAGCCTGACTCCGACTCCATATCCGAGCAAAACTGTTCAATTGCTTTCCTTGCCACGGCTAGGTCAACATCAGAGTTTACTCTTAGCTCCGCAGTGACAAAAATTGTTGAATCCATTATTCAGTAAACCTTGTTTTCTTCACGTTAAGCTAACCATGTTATTACAGCGCTCAGATTGTTAAACTAGGTCAAAATTTTTTATTTAACAACTCAGAGTGTTTAATGGACAAGCTCATCAGTATGAAGGTTTTTTGCCATGTCGCCGAACAAGGCAACTTTCGCCTTACCGCAGACTATTTTTCTATGTCAGCAACCATGGTTGGCAGACACATAAAACATCTCGAAAGTTTACTTAACACACCGCTGATTCATCGCACGACAAGAAAGCAAACCTTAACCGACTCTGGAAGAATTTACCTTAAAGAGTGCCAAAGAATACTGGAAGATATCAGCAATACTGAAAGCCTAATCTACGATTTGCAAAACAAACCTAAAGGCACGGTAAAAATCAACGCACCAGTCACTTTTGGGACTCAAGCGCTCGCTCCGATCTTGTCTGACTTTATCATTCAATACCCAGATATCAGTGTTGATCTGGAGCTAGACAACAGTGTTATCGACCCATACAAAAGTGAAGCTGATTTTATTATTAGAATTGGTCAGCTAAAAGACTCCAGTTTGGTGGCAAGATACCTAGGAGAGTATGAGCTTATATACTGCGCTTCACCCGATTACCTAGCTAGGCATACCAAGATTATTCAGCCTGACGACCTGACTCATCACTCTTGCCTTGGTTTTCGCTATCACGATATTTCAGAGACTCCGAGTACGAAATCGGATTCACGGCAACATATCAAGTTGATGGCGAACAATGGAGAGGTGCTCCGAAAAGCCGCTTTGAAAGATGTTGGGGTTGTTATGCAGCCTCGCATTTTACTTGAGCAAGATCTGAAGTCAGGCGCACTTGAGCAAGTGCTAGAGAGCTTTCCTCTGCCAACAAAGCCTATTCATCTTGTCTATAAAGACAAACAGTTATCGCTAAAAGACCGAACCTTTGCCGACTATCTGCTAAGAGCTTTAAGGCCTTGACAATACGCTCTCCAATCCGCTTTTACTACAGACAAACAATCGCTAGAAAGTTAGTATGTTCGCTAAAGTGGATAAAGACATTATGGAGAGCCTCACAGTGGCACTAGAAAAGTTCAACGATATTTACCAACGCGCAGCAGAGCGTAAAGGTGGGGAAGCAAACCTAGAGTCATTACTATCTAAGCCATTGCAATTGGATCAGCTGAGACAGATTTCCAATGATCGCTGGCTATCCGCATTCAGTATGAAGGTGTTTCAAAGTGGCATTTCTTGGAAGGTAGTGAGAAACAAATGGCCTAACTTTGAAGAGGTGTTCTTTGCTTTTAAGATTGAACCACTCTTGATGCTTTCTGACGAACAATGGGACAACAAAGCGTCCGATACTCGAATTATTCGCCATCACGCCAAAGTAAAATCCATTCAAGCGAATGCTCAAATGCTGCACGAAGCTTCTCTACAGCATGGCTCATTTTCCAACATGGTCGCCAATTGGCCAAGTGAAGACATTACGGGGCTGTGGAGTTATCTCAAGAAACATGGTAACCGCCTTGGTGGTAACACAGGCCCATACAGTTTGCGCCAGATGGGTGTCGATACCTTTATCCTCTCGGGTGATGTTGAAAGCTACCTACGTAACTACAAAATCATTGAAGGGGGCAAAGACACCAAACGCTCTCTTGCAGCAGCCAATAGCGCTTTTACTCACTGGCAACAAGAAAGTGGTCGCTCACTGACAGAAATTAGCCAGACCATTGCGTTCAGTTGTGGTGATAATCGAGTTTGACAGGAGCAGTGTGGTGAAAGATGACAACGAATTTGACAAGCTTGCTGATGTTTTAAGACAACTAACTTCACTTTCTGATCAGTCTCTTGCTCAAATCAAAGCCCATGGTCGTTACGTGAAATATGACTCTGGTGAGCACGTTTTTCTTCCCGGTGACGTGACACCAGAAATCAAATTTATATGCTCAGGTATGGCATGTCACTACTACGTTAAGCCAGATGGGACGAGGCGTAATAAAACTTTTCTTCAAACTGGCGAGGTCGCGTCTAGCCTTTCTTCGATGCAACAGCTTTCGCCTGCTCGTTTCGGTTGCGATGCTCTTTCAAATGTCATCTGCTTTTGTATTAAATACAAACAATTTCAAGATCTTCTAGCTAGCAACTCAGAGATTCAAGCTTTGTCACAAGCAATGCTAATGCGTTTAGCGCTAAAGAAAGAGAGCAGAGAAGCCGATTTGCTTTTATTGTCACTCACTGAGTTATATCAACAGTTCTGCGCGCAATATCCTGAATTAAGTCAATCACTTCCAAACTATCATATCGCATCTTATCTTGGTGTTTCCGAAGTGTCCTTGTCACGTGTACGCGCCAAGCTTGGCATACAAAACCCATACAACAGATCACCTTAACGGGCCATTTTAACCTTTGTTAAAGTTATCCCTATCGCCTTTGTTTATCTTGTTGCTAACAACAACAGACAAAGCGAGAACATCATGCGACATGAACCACTTATCGGCAAAACAATCGTTGTCACGGGCGGCAGTTCAGGGATCGGCTTGGAGCTGGTAAAACGTCTTCAAGCAGAGAACCAAGTGATTGTCATCGGCAGAGACAAAACGAAACTCTCACAATTGGAAGCTCGTGGCATTGTGACGTTTAGTATGGATATAAGCCAAAAAGAAGAACGAGGTGCATTTTATCGGTGGCTTGATGAACACTACCCACAATTCGATGTACTCATTAATAACGCGGGATGGAGCCAATCACACAAGCTTACAGAAAGACTGCCTACCAGCCACAACGAAGATGCTTTAGACGATTATGAACTCGAGATCAAACACAACTTAGAGGCTCATATTGGCATGTCACTAGACGCTCTTCCGCGTTTGCTTAAACAACCGAGATCATTGCTGATCAACGTAACAACAGGTTTGGTCTACAACCCCAAAGCATCCAATCCATTTTACTGCGCCGCAAAGGCTGGGCTACATAGCTTCACTCAAAGCTTAAGAGAGCAAACAAAAGATTATGACTTAAATGTCATCGAAGTTTTGCCACCTCTTGTGAATACTCCTTTCCATAAAGATGGCTTGCCAAATACCGTAAAAGCAATGACACCACAAAAAGTCGCGCAACAAATCTTGTCACAATTAAAATGTAACCGCACAGAAATTAGAATTGGCCTATCAAAGTTAGCTTATGGGTTATCGAGGTTGCTACCTAACCTCGGATTCCATATCGTTAACCGCGGCTAACCATGCTGGTTTGTAAACGGATGACAACCTCAGCTGCCATTAGTTTCTATCTATTTAGCCACTGCTCGCGAGTGATTTTATACAGGCAGTGGCGCTCTAACTCGTGACCTTTCGCTAACTTGGGATGGTCAAAGTCTTGCCCTGTGTTGCTCATGCCAATTTTTTCCATCACCCTTTGTGAAGGTAGGTTTGGCAAAGCAGTAAATGAGTAGACATGCTCTAGCTTCAATTCCGTGAAAGCAAACGCCAAGGCAGCTTGAGCCGCTTCGGGGGCATAGCCTTTACCCCAATGTTTGCTATCTAGTCGCCAGCCAATTTCGACAAACGGCGCATTAGGTAAACCACTTTCTTCACTTTGCGCAAGCAGACCCACAAAGCCAATAAACTCTTGAGTACTTTTTAGCTCAACCGCCCAAAAGCCATAGCCATTGTTATCTATATAGCTGCGCGCACGTCCTACTTGAGCTAGGGTCTCTTCGTTGGTCATAACTGAGGGGAAATAACGCATCACCTGCTCGTTAGCATTGATCAGGCAATAGGGTTCAATATCTGAATCTTTCCATTGTCTTAACTTGAGTCTTTTTGTTTCTAGCACAACTACTCCTCCTGATTAGCGTTGTTTATATTTTTAATATGCACTATGTTTTATAAGTAAATTCGAAATTTGAACTCACGAAGATGGAAAGGAATCTCTATGTTTCTAACGAGACTGATCTATGCAAGCACGATTTCAGAAGGGTTTGATCTTACAACAGTTGAAAACATCATCCATTCTGCGAGAGAGAATAATCAATCACTTGATGTAACTGGGCTACTTTGCTTCGATCACCACTTTTTCCTTCAATGTTTAGAAGGGTCAAGAACGAACGTCAATCATATCTATCAACGGATTCTCAATGATAAGAGACACAACAATATTATTATGCTCGACTATCAAGAAATCAGTGCTCGAGAGTTCAGCAATTGGTCGATGGGCTACATCCCCTCTTCCAGCCTGACAGCTCCAATCAATCTAAGATATTCGGGTTCGAGTGAATTCAATCCTTACAAAATGTCTGGAAAGAGCGCTTATAAGCTGTTGCTTGAGCTCAAAGAATCTCTACCATCCGTTTAATGCTCGAGTGTTCCTATCACTTTTTCGCATAACTTCTTGAGCATGATTAGTTCATCGAGGTCGAGTTGAATCTTACATTTCATCTCAGCGGGGATGGCGAGTGCTTTAGCTTTAAGTAAACGACCCTCTTCACTGAGTTTTAACACCCTAACTCTTTCATCTAGTTCACTTCTTCCTCTTAGGACAAAGCCTTTAGCTTCAAGCCGCTTCAATAAAGGGGTTAACGTGCCAGAATCGAGATGCAATCTTGCACCAATATCCTTGACGCTAATCCCATCACTTTCCCACAGTACCATCATGACAAGATATTGGGAGTAAGTGAGGTCTAGGGAGTCTAATAACGGGCGATAGGTTCGAATCACCGCATTGGAAGCGCTATAGAGCGGAAAACAAACCTGATTCTCTAACAATAAACTCTCTTCTTCAGTTAGCTGTTTCTTGCTATCGCAGTAACTCATTCCACCACCCTTTTAAGTTAAATTGCGCACAATATACTTGCATTCAAACTTTGTTTCGATCTAACATTGCAAACAATTAGATTGCACACAACTTAAAATAAGGATGCAAACATGACTACACTATACAAAACTCAAGCAACAGCACTAGCAGGCAGAAATGGTTCGGTTAAAACAGACGATGGCTTACTTGAATTAGAGCTTGCTTATCCGAAAGAAATGGGTGGTACTGGCGCTGCTACCAACCCAGAACAACTATTTGCCGCAGGTTACTCAGCCTGTTTTTCAAATGCTATTTTGCATGTGGCCCGCGAAGGTAAAGTGGCTTTAAAAGAAGCACCAGTGACAGCAGAGGTTGGGATTGGTCCGAACGAACAAGGCGGTTTTGCGCTAACGGTAAGCCTTGCTGCATCAATCGACCTACCTCAAGAACAAGCACTTGAGCTCGTGCGAGTTGCGCACCAAGTGTGCCCTTACTCAAACGCTGTGCGCGGTAACATCGACGTAGAAGTCACGGTAAATGGCCAAGCAATCTAATTGGTATTGATTGGTATAGACGAAAATGCCGACCCAAAAGGGTCGGCATCTGTTGTTTTAAAGCTCAAATTTACGCTTGGTAGCTTTTGCGCAGTTCTTTTGCCGCTAATACCATATTGGCCAGTGACGCTTCTGTTTCTGCCCAGTTACGTGTTTTCAGTCCACAATCTGGGTTCACCCATAAGCGCTGCGCTGGAATCTTCTCTGCCGCTTTATTGAGTAGGCCTTCAATCCATTCTTTGGTTGGAATGTTTGGTGAGTGAATGTCATAGACACCTGGACCAATCTCATTTGGATAGTTGAAGTCTTCAAATGCCTTAAGCAGTTCCATGTTTGAACGCGATGTTTCTATTGTAATCACGTCAGCATCTAGCGCGGCGACAGACTCAATGATCTCATTGAATTCTGAGTAACACATGTGAGTGTGGATTTGAGTTTCTGGTTTGGCACTTGCCGCTGAAATCTTAAACGCGTCCACTGCCCATTCTAAGTACTCTTTATGGTCGCGCTTCTTAAGTGGTAAACCTTCACGAATCGCCGGCTCATCAATTTGGATGATGTTAATGCCCGCATCTTGTAAGTCTGATACTTCATCACGCAGTGCGAGTGCAAGTTGCTCCGCGATTTGCTTGCGAGTGATATCCTCACGTGGGAATGTCCAACAAAGAATCGTCACAGGCCCTGTTAGCATGCCCTTCATCTGTTTCGAGGTTAAAGACTGCGCATAGGTAGACCATTCCACCGTCATCGGTTTTTCGCGTTCAATGTCAGCAACGACAATGGCAGGCTTAACGCAGCGAGATCCGTAGCTCTGCACCCAACCAAATTTTGTGGTTTGGAAACCCGCTAAGTTTTCTGCAAAGTATTCCACCATATCGTTACGTTCAGCTTCGCCGTGAACCAAGACATCCAGATCCAACGCTTCTTGGCGTTTAACCGCATCTGCAATATGGCCTTTTAGGACTTGATCGTATTCCGTTTGTGACAACTTACCTGTGCGATAAGCGCTGCGTTGAACTCGAATCTCGCTCGTTTGCGGGAAAGAGCCAATGGTCGTGGTTGGAAACAGCGGCAGCCCCAATACTTCACTTTGGTGCGCGGCTCGCTCTGCATAGGGAGCACTACGCTCTGCCAAAGACTTAGTAATACTATTTAAACGCGCTTGAACTTGTGGCTTATTGACATGAGTTGCGGTTTTACGTGCTTGGATCGGCGCACTATAGGTGTCACAAGCAAGAATGGCTTCTTGGCTACCATCTAGCGCCTTACCCAGTAATGCCACTTCCGTTACTTTCTGCTTAGCAAAAGCAAACCAGCTGCGCACTTCTTCCGTCAATACAGGTTCTAACTCTAGATCCACCGGACTGTGCAGTAGTGAACACGAGCTCGCCACCCATAACTTGTCACCGAGCTTATCTTTAAGCGGTTGCAGTAACGCTAGTTGAGCGCTCAAATCTGCACGCCACACGTTACGCCCATTCACTACACCAGCAGACAGCACCCAATGTTCAGGCAGTTTTTCGACAACAGCGTCTAGTTGTTCAGGCGCTGCCGACAAATCAATGTGTAAACCATCTACAGCTAGCTCGACAACTTTATCAAGCGTGTCGCTAACTGAATCAAAATACGTGGTAAGCAGAACCTTCACATCACTGCGAATGACTTGATACGCCAATTTAAACGCGTCTTGCCAAGGCTTGTTCAGCTCAAGAGAGAGGATCGGTTCATCAATCTGTACCCACTCAACACCTTGTTTCGCTAGCTTCGCTAAGATTGCCTGATAAGCGGTTAATAGACGAGGTAGCAAAGACAGGCGATCAAACCCCTCATCTACTTCCTTACCTAGGTACAGATAAGTCAGAGGGCCAAGTAATACAGGTTTGACTTTATGACCAGCTTTAACCGCCTCGTTCACTTCTTCAAACAGTTGAGGCCAGCTCACTTCAAACGTATCGTCCTGACTGAACTCCGGCACAATATAATGGTAGTTAGTGTTAAACCACTTCGTCATGTCTGAAGCCGCGTGACCGCTACAACCACATCCTGCCTGAGATTGACCACGTCCCACCTTGAATAAGGTATCAAGGTCTGGGAAACCTTCGCGATGTCGCTTTGGAACGTGCCCTAGTAGCAAGGTGGTAGTAAGGACATGATCATACCAAGCAAAATCACCTGCAGTCACAAACTCTAACCCAGCTTCAGATTGCGTATTCCAGTTTTTGTTGCGTAGCTCAGCGCCCACGGCTTTCAGCTCAGCTTGGTCGATTTCTCCACGCCAGTATTTCTCTAGCGCGAATTTGAGTTCACGTTTTTCACCAATGCGAGGGTAACCTAGTATATGTGTTGTCGTAGTCATCTTGCCGATCCTTGTCATTCTTAATTTTGCAATTTATTCACTCAGTGCAGAACACCACTTAAGATGTCTGGATGGCTAAACTATCTCGTCTTAAACAGATTTGGACAACTTCCAAATATTCAACTTGTTTATTAGAAAATTTCATAATCGCAAGACACCTTTTTCAATAACTTAATAAACAAAAATAGTTAACATGATAGACGTCTAGATGTTTACACCCCTATAAAAACAAGGTAGGTTATAAATATTCATGCTGTTCACACATCATCTGAGGGAAATTCATGATTGAGCTCAAGCATCTGAAAACATTGACTACTTTACGTGATACTGGATCGCTAACCGCGACTGCAACCACACTGCATTTAACCCAGTCAGCCTTGTCACATCAGCTCAAAGATCTGGAAGCAAGAATTGGTGGACAGCTATTTTTGCGTAAAACTCGCCCAGTGAAGTTCACTTCCGAGGGGGAAATCTTTCTAAAATTGGCTGATGATGTGTTGCCTAAAATTGCCAAAGCAGAAAATGAAATTGCGAGCTTGAAAGAGGATGTGAACGGTCGATTGCACATGGCGATTGAATGCCACTCATGTTTCCAGTGGTTAATGCCTGCACTTAAAGAGTATCAGGTGGCTTGGCCTAGCGTCACACTAGATTTCTCGTCCGGTTTTGGATTTGAACCTTTGCCTGCTCTAATGGCAGGAGAACTTGATTTGGTCATTACTTCCGATATTCAACCTCGTTCCGAAGTACACTACGAACCCTTGTTTGATTTTGAAATGCGTTTGGTCACGTCGACTTCTCACCCTTTAGCAGACAAAGAGTGTATAGAGCCGGAAGATCTCGCAGAGCAAACTATGCTCTCCTATCCAGTACAAAAATCTCGTTTAGATGTCGTAAAGCACTTCTTGCAACCTGCGGGGATTGAGCCTGCAAAATGGAAACAGGCGGACAATACTTTAATGCTAATTCAGATGGTGTCTGCCGGACTTGGCGTGGCTGCATTGCCCAACTGGGCAATCAGTGAGTTTTCAAGGCAAGGCTTGATTACCAGTATTCCTCTCGGCAACGGTTTATGGCGCCGCCTATTTGCCGCAACACGCAACACAGATAAAAATAAACGCTATTTGCAGGCGTTTTTCAACACCGCGAGAGTTCAGTCTCAAAGCCACTTAGATGGAATAAAAACGGTTTAGAGGATCAAAAAAAGAGGCTAATCGCCTCTTTTTGATTTATCGGTTATACGATTTGAACTGATTGGTTAAAGGGTCATATTGATAACCAAGTACATCAAGTTTACCAATCACCGCTTCAACATCCATCTCATACATAGAGACGAGTTCTTCAAAAGAATCACACTCTAAGCGCAACTTTTCATTCACGATTCCCAATAGAATTGCGCTATCTAAGCGTCCTACATTGCTGAGATCCATCACCGCCTCCTTTAACGCCATCGCTCTTACAAGCGTAGACACAAATTGGCGGTTTTGAAGTGAACCAGCTCTAAACTCTAAGCAAATTATAGAGCAAACACGGCCTGATTAGATGTTGCCGCTATCAGCATAAACGCCAAAGCAATACCAAGCTGCAATTTGTTGATTTCTTTAGAGGCTAGCATGTGCCAACACCACACAACAACGGAACTAATCATCAAAGCAAAGCCTACTAGCAAAGGCTGCACAACTGCGGCTAAGGTTCCATCGTCTAGGCCATTTGCTTTGAGTAAAATCGCTAAGCACATCAACATAGCAGAGACAACGCCAGAAACGGGAAGAATGCGATGAAAAGCCTGCAGGCGCGTGCGCGCGACGGTAAGTAGTAAATGAGCAAGTAAAGCCCCTAAAAGGGTGATTAACACAAACACACTTACCCCACCAGCCAAAGACGCCTGAGAGCTAATCTCAATACCGACATAGGCTAACGCCAGACCATTTGCCAAATACATCACCCAAATCGGCCCTTGAACTCGTGTTTTTTTCGTCTGTACTTGGGAGTAAAAATAGGCAATAGCGAAGACAATCATCATAGCTTCAATGCGTAGAGACGCTACAGCAAGCCACATAATTGCTAAAGGCGGGAGGACTTTGTGAATGCGGCCTCTTTGCCCAGGGCAGATATCACCTTTGACGAGAATTAAAGTAAGAATGAGCTGCGCACCCAGTAACATAGGTGCGAACACCGTAAGTAATTGCTGAACCATAGTGTCATTGATTTGAATGAATTATAGGGTGCGGATAATAGCAGATTGAGCAATTTTAGCCATTGGCGAAGTGTTCCAAAATATCTTGATTGGTGACAATACCGAGATACTCTCCGGAATCATTCACAACTAGCCAAGGTGGCTTAATACCTGACTTAATGATTTCACTCACTTTGGACACCTTAGAGTGGTGTGACACGCTGAATACGTTGGTCCGCATGACTTGATTGAGACGTTTGCGACTGATCGATTGATCTTTGCTCGTTTCCAGCTTAGTGCCTAAAGTGGGTGACAAATGGTAGTTTAACTCCTCCCTACCAACGATTCCGACACACTCTTTTCGGTCGACAATGGGTATTACCTCAAGTCGATATTGCTCAGAGTCGAACAATGATCTTGCTTTATCAAGCGTGTCATCTGGTGCCAACGTCGGGATATGAACTTGAGTCATATTCAAAATCCCAACTTGTCTAGCATGCCCGGCACTAGATAAGAAACTGTCGAGTTTTTCATAGTATCCCCAGGCACTCTCTAGCTCATCAAAAGGCAGTGGTTTAGAAAAATAATACCCTTGGATATAGTCAACACCTAAGCCACAAACTACTTCTAACTCATTGCGAGTTTCGACCCCTTCAGCAACGACTTGAACGTTCAAAGTATGTGCAAGTTGCGTGATCATTTTGACGATGTGAAATTTGTGCGAGCCTTCTTTCAAGTCCTTAACGAACTCACGGTCAATTTTAAGGATGTCGAAGTTACAATCACTCAAATAGGCGAACGAGCTGTAGCCTGTACCAAAATCATCAATCGCCACGCTGACTCCCCTACGCCTGATGTTTCGGATCAAACTTGATTGACGCGATTCACTGTCAAAGTAAGCACTTTCGGTCAATTCGATAGTGACGGTTTCTGGGTTTGAAGCATATTGATGAACCAATGAATTCGCACTTTGCAGCACCTCATCGACTTCAAGCTTTGTATTTAAAGAACGATTTATAGTCACTCCCAAATTGGGACCAAAACGCTCTTGAATTTTCTTGAGATCTTGCAAGGCTTTTTTACCCACGCACCAATCTAAGTCTGACACCAAATCCAAATCTTCAGCAATCATCACCATCTCTTGGGTATTGAGAATCTTTCCATTCTGGTCTTTAAATCTGCTTAGCGCCTCAAACTTCACAATGTCCCAATTTTTCACATCGACAATTGGCTGATAATACACTTCGATAGCCTGAGACTTAATTAACTTCTCGGCCCACTCCTCTAGCTCTTTTCGGCGTAATACTTCCTTATGAAGTGCTCCGTGATAAAAGGTAATCTGACCGCGTTGTGCGCTGGACTGCTCTAGCATCGCCTGCACTGAATGGGAGACAAGTTTTTTAGGACTGTGTGTATCATGCCCCAATACTGAGACGCCAACTCGCCCATTTATGATGGCATTGTGGATGGTTTTGCCCGCATCCTGATTGAGAGTCGCAAAAAAACGTCTAATAGTTTGGTGAATCATTCTGATTTGAGATGGACCCGCAACCTTATCGCATTCCAAACAAGCAACGAAATGATTACTACCAAGATAACCGACAAACTTGGCGACTTTATTCTTATTTAAGTGCTCCGAGAGCATCGATTTCAGCTCAAAATCATCGACCTGAGAGAAGTTCGGGTGAAACGCGACCACCATGCTGATATTGGGCTCGGCCGCATCCATCCACTGATTGGCTATTGAACGCGTGAATTGCTTCTCTGTTGGCAATTGCGTAAGTAGTTCCACTCCACCGAGTTCTACATCAGCAATACGATATAGATTATTTGACAGATCAAGGTAAACACCAACATAAAATGTCCCTTCGACCAAGTTTATCTTCTGTAATGTTAAATCCTGAGGATACGTTTTGCCTTGGGCACTTTGAATGAGCACAACACCAGACCAGCTGCCCTCTTGTTCGGTTTGTTGCCAAATTTTCTGATAGAACCCGTCACTATGCTTTGTGGAATTAAGCAAGTCCATGGGTTGATTCACCAACTGTTGATTGGAGTAATGGGTATGAGTAAGAAAGTAGTCATTACATGCGACGATCTTGCGTGAACTGTCTGCAAGTACCACCCCATGATGAGGGTTATTAAAAAGTTGTTCAAATAAAGCACTCAGTGTAGAGGTCGTGGCATGAACAAATAACAAAGGAGTAATACTGCCTGTCACTGTGTAGCGATCTAAACCTTGGAAAGTCAATTCGACATAACAACATTGATCATCACTCAGTTGTAAACAACAGCAAAATCGTTCTTTAGAACGAACCCTTCCCGACTGCGCTAACAAGGCAAGTAACTCTGTTTGGTCGTGATAGCTCATGCAAGGTAACAGAGCGTTGCCAGTTAACGATGGAAGCTCCGAGTTTAAAATCTGCCCGCACAGAGCCTCATCTATAGTGAGTTGGTGATGTTCTAAGTCCCACACCCAATCAAGTGACTTTTCGACACTTGAATCATCACAGCTCGATGAAAGCTGAGTGGAACCTAACTCCCTATACATAGGATCATCCTTTAGTTTAGTAATCCCTAGTATTAAAGTTAGAACAAGATCCCCTAAGTGACAGAATTATTATTAACCAAATGCTCTAGTACAGTTTTCGAGCTCACAATGCCTTTAAATAATCCCTGTTCATCAACTAATACCCAAGGGAATGGCGTTGTTTTTGCCACTAAGCAAGGGATTTCAGATTGTGCGGTCTCCCAAGCGACCTTAGTTTTGACCGGTAACATCAGCCTGTTTGCGGGCTTATGCCAATAGGCGTTCTCTTTGTTGGATTCATGATCTGTACCCATGTTAGGCGTTAAGTGAAGATTCATATTGGCTCTATCTATATAGCCAACACACACCTTATCTTCTACCACAGGTAAATAGTCGTTGAATCCATCTGCGAAGTACTGATAAACCAAAGATAGAGGCTCACCTGCATCAACATGATGGCTATGTTCGACAAGGTGAATTAGAGAATCGGCTTTGACTTCGGTTTCACCTAGAGAAAGCTGACAGTAGTTTGTCACTTGTTGCAGCTCTGATATGGGCAAAGGTTTAGAAAAGTAATAGCCTTGAATGTAATCTACACCTAAATTACTTAGGATCTTGAGCTCTTCTTCAGTCTCCACCCCTTCCGCAACCACTTTAAGCTCTAATCTTTTTGCCAACTGAATAACAGATTGGACTATATGATACTGGCGAGACTGAAAAGTAATACTGCGGATAAAGTCGCGATCTATTTTTAGAATGTCAAAATAACACTCTTTTAGATAACGAAAAGACGCGCTACCTGTACCGAAATCATCTACAGCTATTGCGACACCTGCATCTCTCAAAACAGAGACTATTTGTTTGTTTTTATTAGTACTCTCAAAGTAAGCACTTTCTGTAAACTCAAGCGTGATTGCCTCCGGATTAACCTTGGCGATATCAAGCAACATCGCGGTTCGTTCCAAGATTTGATTCATTTCATTTGATGTTTTTAGGGAACGGTTGAGCGATAGTTTTACCTGTGATCCGAAAAGCCTTCGCAACTCTGGCAGCTGTTCAATGGCGATAGACATAACGATATCATCGAGCTGAACCACTTTATCTAAATCCTCTACAACACCGATCAACTCCTGTGTTGACGCTGCATACTCTTCAGCATTTGGAAAACGGCAAAGTGCTTCAAATTTATCAATTCTGTTTTGATTGATATCGACAATCGGCTGAAAATAGACTTCAATTTCCTTATTCTCCAAAGTTCGTAACACGAACTCTTCCAGTGATTTTTTCCTTTCAATTTGATTGTGAATATGACGGTCATAGAAGTTGATGCGACGCGTTTGACCAGAATGAAGTTCGAGAACAGCCTGATACGCATGCGATACAAGCTGGTTGGGATTGGTAGCGTCGACATCAAACACCGATACCCCAGAGGCCCCCTCTTTTAGCGCTGCGGCAACTGAAGCCGGTGCATGTTTAAAGCTGTGGAAGAGCTTTTTGATTGAACGACCAATAGCGGATACGACTTGAGTCGGTTGCTGGTAACTATAGGCTAGAGCGACGACGAAACAGTCATGGCCAATATAACCTGTACACAGCACCTTGGTATTATCTTTCAAGTATGCTGCAAACTGACGCTTAACCTCTTGACTCAAATCTTGTGAGAAAGCAGCTTGTATCGCTAAAACAACTACCCCCTGACCTTTTTCCAACTGACGGCACACTTCATCCGTCTGTTCTAGAAATGTTTCCTTGCTTGGCAGTTGCGTAAGTAGGTCAATTCCACCCGACTCTATGTCTTCGATTCGATCCAGTTGGCTGGATAAATCGGAAGAAAAGCCAACAAAGTAAGTTTCACCATTACCTGGCCTAACTCTGTGGATGGTCAAATCTTGAGGAAATACCGTCCCATTGGCTCTTCGCGACAATATCGTTCCATTCCAATAGCCATTTAACTCTATTAGTTTCCATAGCTGTTGGTAATAAGCTTTACTGTGCTTACCCGCGTTAAATAACTGAGTTTTTAAACCTACGATTTCGTTTCTAAGATAGCCTGTCAAATTTTCAAAATGATGATTGCAAGCTAATATTCGTGTATCCGAGTCCGTCACTATGATTCCGTGGTGAGGATTTTCAAACACAGAATAGAATACTTCTGCGGCTTCATGACGCGAAGCAATGTTCAAGCAAGGAGAGATTGTACCTTTTAGCTCAAACGCACTAACGCGATCAATCACTATTTCGACATAGACAAATAAGCTGACTGAGTTTAGCAAACAGCAATGGGTGTACGTTCGTTCTCCCGAGTCCAACGCAGCTTGAAAAGCGTTTTTAACGACCTTTCTTTGCGATTTTGGCAACAAGTCAAACAACGCTTTTGCTGTCAGAGAACTTGATGGCTCTCCTACCAATAAACATTTTGCTTCGTCATCGCATTCAAATACATGAGTTTTAAGATTTAAATACCAATCATAAACCGAGTATTTAGGTTTGCGCCCTTCGACCCGCCTCTCATCGAGCCTTTCTTCTAATACTGTTGTCATGATAACCAACCAACGCCATAACAATAATATGCATATTATAGGTCATTGAGCGGCATATGATCGTTACTCATTTAACACTTTAGTACCACGTATCCTTCCTATCACTGATTAAGGCAAATATTGTCGAAATAACCAGAATCATATTGAGGTAGATAGTCATCGTCCAAGTCGCTATAATTCGCGCTCCCTGGAACAGAGAACAAAATATGTACAGCAATATCACTCCTATTCATGAGCATAAAAAATACTGGGCAGAATGCTATGGCACTGCGCCATTTCTCCCGACAAATCGTAAAGAAATGGATGCTTTAGGATGGGATAGCTGTGACATTATTATTGTTACGGGTGACGCTTATGTTGATCACCCAAGCTTTGGTATGGCGATTATTGGCCGCTTGCTCGAAGCACAAGGGTTTCGTGTTGGGATCATTTCTCAACCAGAATGGAACAACAAAGACGCTTTTACCGCCCTCGGTAAACCAAATTTGTTCTTCGGTATTACTGCAGGCAACATGGACTCAATGATTAACCGCTACACTGCGGATAGAAAATTGCGTCACGATGATGCTTACACACCGAATAATGAAGGGGGCAAAAGACCAGACCGTGCGACTTTAGTTTATTCGCAGCGTTGTCGCGAAGCCTATAAAGGCATCCCTATTGTATTGGGCGGTATTGAAGCGAGCCTGCGTCGCCTTGCTCACTATGATTACTGGTCAGATAAAGTGCGTCGCTCTGTTCTATTCGATGCAAAAGCCGATATTCTACTGTTCGGTAACGCAGAGCGAGCGCTTGTTGAAGTTGCCCATCGTTTAGCGGATGGCGAAGATATTTCCACCCTAACTAATATACGTGGTACAGCGGTCAATCTCGCAGCGGCTCCAGAAGGCTACAATGTGATTGATTCTTCTCGCATCGAGAAACCACGCAAAGAAGCATTTGTTCCACCAAACCCTTACGCAGTTGAAGAGCAGTGTGACACGAAAGCCAAAGCCGAAGAGACTGAAGCGAAACCTATTACTATTCGCCCGTCACGCCATGATGCAGCAACAACCGCGGTACGGATTCCACCGTTTGAAAAGCTAAACAACGACCGTATCCTTTACGCGCACGCGAGTCGAATCATGCACCTAGAGACCAACCCATACTCGGGTCGCGCTCTTATTCAACGCCACGGCGATCGCGAATTGTGGGTTAACCAAGCTCCAATCCCATTGTCGACTGAAGAGATGGACTACGTATTTGGTCTGCCTTATGCGCGCGTGCCTCACCCTATGTATGGCAAGGCAAAGATCCCTGCTTACGACATGATTAAAACCTCGGTTAACATCATGCGTGGCTGTTTTGGTGGTTGTTCATTCTGTTCAATCACTGAACACGAAGGTCGTATCATCCAAAACCGCTCTAAAGAATCGATTTTGACTGAGCTTGAAGAGATTCGTGACAAGGTACCTGGTTTCACTGGCACCATTTCCGACCTTGGCGGCCCAACCGCAAACATGTATCGCCTTGGCTGTAGCGATCCAAAAGCAGAAGCAAACTGTCGACGTCCGTCGTGCGTCTTCCCAGGCATCTGTAACAAACTCAATACTGACCACAAGCACACCATTGATCTGTATCGAGAAGCGCGTAAAGTTGACGGTATCAAGAAAGTTATGATTGCTTCGGGTGTGCGATACGATTTAGCGATTGAGTCTCCGGAGTATGTTAAAGAGTTGGTGACTCACCACGTTGGCGGCTACTTAAAGATTGCTCCAGAGCACACAGAAAAAGGCCCACTGGATCTGATGATGAAACCGGGCATGGGCACCTATGACCGCTTCAAAGAGATGTTTGAGAAATACAGTGCCGAAGCGGGTAAAAAACAGTACTTAATTCCTTACTTCATCTCTGCTCACCCTGGCACTGAAGATGAAGACATGCTGAATTTGGCCCTATGGTTGAAGAAGAATAACTTCGAGTGTGACCAAGTACAAAACTTCTACCCATCACCTATGTGTAATGCGACCTCTATGTATTACTCAGAGACTAACCCTCTCAAACGTGTGAAATACAAGAAGCGCGAAGAGGTACCTGTGGCTAAAGGTGAGCGTCAGCGAAGACTGCACAAAGCCTTACTGCGTTACCATGATCCTGCTAACTGGCCGCTAATTCGTGAAGCGCTAATCAACATGGGTAAAAAGCACCTTATTGGTGATAAGACAAGCTGCTTAGTCCCTGCTGAAGATGTCGATGCAAAAACACCCGCTCAACGCCGCAAGTCTGGTCGTCATGGCTCACAACGTTTTGCCACTAAGCATACTAAGAGCCAACCTGGTTTTGAAAAAATGCATGGCGATAACAAAGGTAAAGGCAAAAATGGCAATGCCAAAGGGAACAACGGCGGCCAAGCGTCTCGTGGTGGAAAACCCAACGGCAAACCGACCAATAGTCGTAGCGGCAAGCCCACAGGCAATGGTTCAGGCAAGCCACCAGCAGCACGTAAGCCTAAGCGCCGTTAACCTATAAAAACTATGGAAAAAATCGCAGCTAATCAGCTGCGATTTTTTCTTACTAATAAAAAAGGCCCAACTTATCTCGTGAGCCTTTGAAGAAAGAAGTGGCAATTAAGCGTGTTGAGCTTCAAACTCTTGCATAAATTCAACCAAGGCTTGTACCCCTTCAAGTGGTACAGCGTTGTAGATTGAAGCACGCATACCGCCTACTGCGCGGTGCCCTTTTAGAGCCACTAGTCCGCGCTGCTCTGCCTGTTCCAAGAACAATCCATCCAGTTCAGGTTTTGCTAGCTGAAACGGCACATTCATTCGTGAACGGTTTGCTTCGTGCACATTGTTGATGTAGAAGTCTGAGCCATCAATCTGGTTGTAGAGTAGCGACGCTTTCTCTTTATTGGTCTTCTCCATTTCAGCAACACCGCCCTGCTCTTTCAGCCACTTAAAGACAAGGCCAGAGAGGTACCAAGCAAAGGTTGGCGGCGTATTAAACATGGAGTCCTTCTCTGCCAAAACTTTGTAGTTGATAAAGCTAGGAACCAGTTCACTTGCGAGCTCAAGTAAATCATCACGAACAATAGCAATACAAAGCCCTGCTGGGCCGATGTTTTTCTGCGCACCCGCATAAATGACGCCATACTTAGACACGTCAATTTCACGCGACAAAATGTTTGAAGACATATCAGCGACAATCGGTTTGTCTGTTTGAGGAAGTTCGCTAATTTCAATACCATCGATGGTTTCATTAGGACAGAAATGAACATAAGCCGCATCTGAAGCGATGTCCCATTCACTTGCAGGTAAAACTGCCGTTTTGCCATCACGCTCTGTTTTGGCAACGAACGCGTCGACTTCACAGTACTTACTTGCTTCTTTAACCGCACTTTCTGCCCAATAGCCCGCGTCTATGTAGGTCGCTTTTTTTGATGAGCCCAATAGGTTCAGTGGCACTGCGGCAAACTGAGCACGCGCTCCGCCTTGGCAGAACAACACTTTGTAGTTGTCTGGGATATTAAGAAGGTCACGGAGATCTTGCTCTGCTTCTTCAGCAACTTTAATGAATTCTTTACTTCGATGGCTAATTTCCATTACAGAAGTGCCTAAGCCATTCCATTCGACGAATTCTTGTTGTGCTTTTTCCATCACTGCTTTAGGTAGGCCCGCTGGACCTGCGCTAAAGTTATAAACCTTGCTCATCTAGTCTTTCCTTGCGCATGCTTTTAAGAGATTAGTCGATTAATAGCATGTTTTATTGAGGATAAAAAGCAAGAAAAGAGGTCTTAAGACCTCTTTTCGCGTTAAGTAAGTAAATTTAACACTTAGGGTTGCATTAGCGCTGGTAAAAGTAGCGCCATTAGAGGGATCTGCTGGCCATTACCAAACACCAAATTTCCTTCTTTTAGCTCAGCTTGAATCTGATACCCTTTATCCGTTTCCTGAACCAGTTCCATAGCCATCGCTTCATCAACCCCCTGCTTGATAAACGGGTACTGAGTCACAAGTCCACTAGAGAAGAAAGTATCTAGGTCACCTGTTAACGCTGGCAAAATCATCGCTGGATTCTGAGTAACATTGTCTGTGCCTTGCGGGACAGTAATCTTCCACTTGGATTCAAACTCACTCTCTTCCCCTAGTTTCACCGCCATTTTATTCATAGCAAAGTAGAAACCTTTAGAAAATAGACTTTCTACATAAGGTATCGCTTCTTCAATGTCGGCGTCGGTTGGCATCGGATTATTCTGGTAAAGATTCACCAAATGTTCAAAAGCAACACTGTCTAAACCGCCGAAAGAGAGATCGATAGAAACACTGTCTACGTTACCATCTTCCATAACCAGCTTATTCATATCGACAATATGCTGGCTACTTACTGTCTTTGCCATCTCGTCAAATGAACTCAAGAAGGTATATTTACTGTCACTTAAAGAAAACAGAGGTGATTGGTCAACATTCAGGACTGAAGCTTCAGCCAGATTTAATGTTTGTTCGCCAATCCAGAAGCTGTTCATCTTCTTGCCTTGACCTTGCCCAGTGAGGCCAGACAACAGCATTTTCTCACCAGAATTAAAATCAATTTCCACCGACGGAATATCGAGGTCATAGGTAACATCACCCAGTACGCTAACGTGCCCTTGCAAAGTAGAAGGGGTAATAGACACAATTGCACCTTCTGGCCCTTCAGTGACTTGATTCCAATTAGCAAGGCTAAGCACGTAATCTGTATTACCGTTTAACTGAGTCACAGTATTGAGTGTTAGAGGTAAGTCAGGCACGTTTTCCATCATGGATTCAGCAGACAGGCTAAACAAGCCATGAGTAACGTTACTACTCACAATCACTTCTGACGGTAAGCCATCAATCGCAAGCTGCTCTGCCAATACAGGATCCACTATCGTGTAGCGAGTTTTGACCGTTGAGGATAGGTATCCACGGTCATATTCAACAATCTCCGCTTGCAGAGAATCATTGGATAGATGAGCAACACCATCTTGAATTACGGTTTGTCCTATCTGTCCAACAGCTAATGGCCAACATAACGCAAGCGAAATAGCACCACCTATGGCGCCAATTTTTTTTAAATCCATGGTAATAATGTCTTATATTGTGATTTCATTAAGTCTACACCAAAAAACATTGAGTTAAATCAGAGTATTGGCTTTCTATGTAAATCAAACCTAAATCTCATACTTAGCTCCCAATACTTTTGTACCTTCCTTGGTAGAGTAGAAAGTGTTGATGTTTAAATTGTAGCCTAGTCGTGAATCCATTCTCTGTAATCTGTTTAGATAACAACCCAATAAGCGTAGAACAGCTTAGGCGAGAGCTAAGCCCGCTTTCACCCAAATTCGACCTACATACGGCAGATAGCATCGAAGATGCGCACGCCGCGCTAGAGTATTGCTTTGAACAAAAGCAGACTGTTGCTTTAGTCATTGCCAGTCATCATGAAAACTTCAATGGTGCGGATTTTCTGGTTCAACTCGACAGAAATACCCATACCCAAAGTGCCAGAAAAGTTCTGATAAGTTGCGGCCAAGACATTCAAGCTATTTTGTCCGCGGTGAACGAAGGCCGTTTAGATCACTGTCTAACCAAGCCCTTACAAGATAATTTAGTGCATAAAACGGCGCAAAAAGAGCTCACGACTTTCATCCTCGAAAATGATAAAGAGAACTTACTTTCCTATAGCCAAGTACTCGACCAACACCGTTTACTTCGAGCTCATATTGAACAAAAGATGCGAAGCTATCGTGAAGGATTTATTTCTGATCATCACAGCCTGTCTGATCAGGAGCTTGCAGAAAAAGTGACTACTGCACTACTCGATTTTTTTGCACAAGAAGATGAGACCCAGGCTTGTCGTACCTACTCTCCTGACCATTTGCTTACCATCGAAGGCGAAGAAAACCAATTTCTTTGGTTTATAACAAAGGGAGAAGTGGCGCTTTATAAAAAAGACGATGTAGGCATGCAACGCGAGGTGGTGAGGCATACTCAAGGTAATATTGTTGGCGGGATGTCGTTTGTGACAGGTGAACCTTCTTTTTCTACTGCGGTAACGCTTTCACAAACTGAGGTAATAAAGCTAGATAGAGAAGTCTTCTCTAAAGTCATGCACTCCAATATGACACTACTCCCTCTGTTCACTAACTTGTTGCTGAGACATTTTAACCGACGTCTCCAACGCAGTATCAACACTAAGCTAGAGCTACAGAAAACGCTTGAATCACTCGAATCCGCTCATCAACAACTCATAGAACGAGAGAAAATGGCGATGCTCGGTCAACTCGTTGCGGGGGTAGCACATGAGCTCAATAATCCGATTGCTGCCATCCTAAGAGGTACAGAAACGCTCACCAATAAAATCCAACATCTGGTAGATGATCGATCAATACAAGAAGTTGGTTTAGAAGGCATATCAGTTCTCAAGGAAGGCCTCAACCAGAGGCCTCGCTCTACCGCTAAAGAACGCGAACTCACTAAAAACTTGGACGAACAGATACAAGACCGTCGAGTAGCGAAGAAGCTGGTCAAACTAGGGCTCGAAACCGACATAAAATGGATAGAACTTGCGATAAGTCAACCGGTGCAAGCCCAGCAATCACTTGAACGCTTAGAGGATTATTATTTGGCAGGCGCCACACTGCGGTCAATCAACGTCTGCGCCGGGCGCATCGCCGATATGGTTAAGAGCCTTAAAGGTTATTCTCGCCCCGATGACGAGAAGCTTCACCTAGTCGATATTCATGAAGGCATAGAAGATACGCTAGTCATTTTTGAAAACCGTCTGAAGTTTCATGCGGTTGAGCGCCTCTATCAAGACATCCCCCAAATACAGTGCCAACCTATCGCTTTGCAACAAGTTTGGACCAATCTCATTTCCAATGCTATCGATGCTTTTCCTGACAAAGGGAAGCTAAAGATACAAACCCAAAAGCTATCACGCTGTGGAACTGATTGGGTTGTGGTGTCTTTTACGGATAATGGTTGCGGTATTTCACCTGCGACTCAACAACAAATGTTTACCCTTAATTTTACCACCAAGAAAGAAGGCAACTTTGGTTTGGGAATTGGCCTGTCAGTGTGTCAACAAATTGTCCACCAACATGGAGGGCAGATTGATGTTGACTCGGTGGTTGGTCAATTTACTAAGATGTCAGTTTGGCTGCCCTTTCGCCAAGTACCACCAATCGTCAAGGAGCTCTAAATGAACAAATACCTTATTTTATGTGTCGATGATGAGCGAGAAGTGTTAGACAGCGTAATGCAAGATCTTGATTGTTTTGAAGAGCACTTCATTGTTGAAGCCGCAGAGTCCGTTCAAGAAGCGAAAGAACTGATTGCTGAATCTCTGCAGGAAGACGTAAAGTTGGCGCTGATTCTCTGTGACCACATTATGCCTGAACAAACCGGAATCCAATTTCTGATCGAACTGAATCAAGATGAGTCAACAAAGCCAACGAGAAAACTACTTCTTACCGGGCAAGCAGGGCTGGAAGACACTGTGGAAGCAGTTAATCATTCAAGTCTCGATTTCTATATCGCGAAACCTTGGCAAGGTGATGAACTGCGCCAAGTGTTAAAAAACCAACTTACCACTTACATGATACAACACGAGCCGGACTTAATGCCTTGGGCATCAGCATTAGAAACAGAACGAGTATTTGAAGCCATGGCGAAAAATCGACTCTATTACGGCGAGTAATTAACCACATTTGGCATATGAATTGCTTAAATCAATAATTAACGACAAAACAATGACATTTTTATAGTGACTATTGCTATGATGCATTATCATGTCGTAACTAACGTCATGGCGCTAATGTCGCTTAAGACCAAGGAAATTAACAAGATATAGGTTTATCGTCCATATGCGTAAAACAATCTTAGCTGCAGCCCTAGTGCTAGCATCTGGTCAAACATTTGCTCAAACTGATCCGAATAGCCCGGCGGTAATGAGTAACTTTAACTATGACTACGTAGAAGCTCGAATCGGTGCTAGCCCAGTCACCTTTGGTGCCGCGATGAGTAAGTCTATCCACCCTAACGCACATGTTATCGGTCGCGTCGATTCTGAATTCGAAGGCGATTACGACGCAGCAGCCGGCTTTGGCTTCCATGCGCCAATCAACAACTGGGCAGATTTCACCGGTGAGATGCTTGTACGTCTGGTTGATACGGGTAACGAAAGCCGTTTCGGCTTAGACCGAGGTACAGAAACGGGAATGGAGCTAAACCTTGGCGTTCGTCAATGGCTTGGTCCTCAGTTAGAAGTTGGTGGTAAAGGTAGCTACATTTCTATCGACAACAAGAAAGAATGGGCTGGCTCCGCCTACGCGCGTTTCCACTCAACTGAGCTATTCTCTCTTGGTGCTGAAGCTCGAATTAACGACTTCTACGGTGACCAACTGATGTTCACAACTCGATTTAAATTCTAATCGAGTCCAAGATTCGAAAAAACCGAGGTGAGTACCTCGGTTTTTTATTGCAAATCCTTTTGCATTTGAGCAGTTCGCCTCTTATTTTAACTCCGAAGCGATTAGAGATTTAGTGGCAACTCGCCAATAGTTGGCGTTTACGCGGCTCTTGAATAAGCTTCCAGTGAATACCTTCAATTGCACCAGCAAACTTCCAAAGCAGTTTTACATCGACATCGCTGCCATAAGCCTGCTTCACTCTCGAAAATACTGCAGGCGCACCGAGTTCTAAAAAGGTATCCACATCCTCTACCCCTGCCTTTTTTACCATGCGCTCTAAGGTCAGCTGCATATTAGGTAGATCACGCAGTCGTCTATTCGCCGATGAGCGCTTAAACTGACGTTGTGATACGGAAAAATTTATTGATTGTTCTACTAACTCACTCAGTCGCTGATGTTGGCTCGAAAAAAGCTGGGTTATATCGTAATAATTTACCGTCGCCGTAGTTTGTTTTTTAACATGACGATATTTCTCACAACCTAGCTGGTTAAGCGTTTCATCTAATGCCTCTCCACCTCTGATGAATATTTTGTCTGCACTCAGTAGCGCGAACATCGCTTCGTCTCTAAACAACCCAGTACCACCAAACATGGATCGCTTTTGAAAGTCGCCAAACTTTTGTACGTATTGAATAAATTGTTGCTCTGTCATATCCATTGATCCTTAATCAAATACCCCGATTAGTTATGATCACCAGATAGCAGCAGTAATAAGCGAAAAAAATAAAACTCAACCAAACTATGTTATTAGTAATTTTTTAGCTCGATTGATAACAAGTACTAAGAATGATAGTTAACGAAACAAAATAAGTCTGTGCATTTGTCACACCAATGACACTCAATCGGTCTCATATCGTGAAGATTATCACAAGTTAATATATTAACTAAATTGCAAACTATCTAAAATAACGAGATAAAATGCTGCGCGAATTATCAATAACTAATATCAATTGTTTGCTAATATATGGTGTAAGACGTTACACTGTCAGGAGTAGCATAACCTTATAGTGTATATGAACCACTTATCTTTCTATTGGCTGCCTGAAAACGGCGAGCTTTTACTCAAAGGTATTGAATCTGAGTTTTCAACTTTGATTGAACACTCAATCAAGTCACGTACTATCTCACTCCCTCCGATTTCTGACGTAGTACTAAAGATTCAACAGCTTTGTACCCAAGACACAACAACGGTTTCTGACGTAGCAGACAGTTTGCTTGAAGATCCTGGTCTTGCGGCTATCGTCATTCGCGTAGCAAACTCCGTCATTTTTAATCGTCGCAATATCACTTGTACCGATCTCGTCACCGCGGTGTCTCGACTCGGCATTCTAAGGGTAAGAGACATTGTCACCGCCCAAGCAATAGAGCAACTAAAGCATTCCGTTAATCTGAGCCAATCCTGTAATCAAGTTCTGGTTCAAAGTGCAATGAATTCTCGCGAGTTGGCTGCCACTATGGTGTTGGTAGTACGAGGCTTTAAAGAATCGGGCTCGCCAAGTTACAATCACCTGGAAACCGATAAAGCACTACTAACAGGCCTGCTAGCCGATATCGGTCTGTTCTGTATTGTGAATGAGTACCACAACTATTTGGAACAGGGTAACTATCTCAACGAAGAAATTGCCTTCCAAATTTTTGAGCGTCAGTGCTCGAACGCAAGCAAGCTTGTGCTAGAAAGTTGGGGGTTTGACAACGACTTCCTTGCAGTAGCCTGCAATCAGGTTATTGACAATATAGATGTGTCAGTAAGCTACCTTGACGTAGCACGCATCGCGAATCACATCCTAATGTTCCGACGCCAAGATGAACAGATCACTGAACATACGGTAGAATTTGACATTACAGGCGCAGATATACTGTACAAACTCAGTAATTTAAGTGATATTGAGTTCAATGCACAGATAGATGAACTTATAAGCGCGAGTGGTCTGTAAATTCAAATAGGAACTTCAGACCCTAGACAGGAAGTACCATGTTTTCAGGGATGTTATTTATCTTTGCCCCACTTGTCGTGGGGTATTTTATTTCTATATCTAAAAAAGCTCTACTCAACACTATAAACTCAACCACATCAAACCTAATCTATGTGATTTTAGCCTTGATGGGTTTGAGCTTAGCCGCACTTGATAATCTGGGTCAGAATCTGCAATTGATCCTCAAGACAACGGCTGTCTTCTTTGTTTGCTTGAGTCTTGCCAACCTTGCCGTGCTCCCTTTCATAGATAAATGGCTACCGATAAAAACCGATGCCAGCAATACCAAATTGCCATTATCTGAAATGGCAATGGAGTCGGCAAAGCTGATCCTAGTCGTCGGAGGTGGTCTGATTGTTGGATTATTGGTGCCCTTTGATCTCAGCTGGGTAGATACTGCCAGCGAGTGGATTTTGTTCCTACTACTGTTTTTTATTGGCATCCAGCTACGCAACAGTGGTCTCACACTGCGTCAAATCCTACTTAACAAACATGGAATGGTCATTTCTATTGTGATCATCGCTAGTTCACTACTTGGTGGCATTGTCTCTGCCCTTATTTTAGATATCGATGTGTATCGTGGCTTGGCAATGGCTTCTGGCTTTGGTTGGTATTCATTAGCAGGCATCTTGATGGGTGATGCTTTCGGCCCTGTTTATGGCGGTGCCTCTTTTATGATCGAGTTACTGAGAGAGTTGGTTGCATTGGTGCTTATCCCTCTCTTTATCCGTACTAAGCCATGTACTTCTATCGGTTATGCTGGCGCGACTGCGATGGACTTTACCCTACCTGTCATTCAAACCACAGGCGGGGTCCGTTGTGTCCCTATAGCCATTGTTAGCGGTTTCATATTGAGCTTGCTCGTTCCTGTTTTAATGTTGTTCTTTGTCTCTCTTGCAGGCTAGATCGCAGGAATTGTCATTCAAAAGCTCTATATTATGCGCTTACAAGCCCAACAAATTTAGCGAACGCTAAATTAGATAATTAGAAACTATAAGAATTAGCTTTAAAAGGAATCACTATGAAACGCACTATCGTTGCAATGCTGCTAGCTGCAACCTCAACCTTTGCGGCCGCTGCTGACAATGCTTGCCTATCAAAAAAATACGACGCTTACATTGATGCCTCTCTGCACTGGTACGAAGATTTATCAACGCTAACTTCGGAGCAATACCCAGAGCTAAAAGAAGTAAGCAAGTGGTTCCTAGAGGGTCGTAAAAATCATTTCGAACTTAATCGTGCAGCAGTTCACTACTATCTAGAGCAAGATCCAGCAAAAGTTGCGACCAACCAGCCGGTAGAAGCTTGGCTGCAACTAGAGCAAAAAGACATTAAGGTTCTCGCCTCTCGCAGCGACGAATTGGGTCAATTAGCCAAGGTAACCTTCGGTGATCGTCAAGCTAAACCGCATGACAAAAACTATGAGCTTCGCTCTGCATTTGCAGACCTTCTCAGCCATCCGACCAAGATCGATGCCGCATTAAAACGCTACAATGCATCAATCAAAGACCTTGAAGCTATCAGCTGCAAGTAAACACAAGGCTTGTAGGGGCATTAACTTTTCGACCAACTTCTGCCCGGTAAAATCTAAGATTCGATAATTAAGACGGGACTTTGTTCCCGTTTTCGTTTAGATTGTCCCGCTGCAATAAAAATGATTAGAGCAATGTAGCTGTATGACATCGGAACATAAAACGGCTGACGTGAGTTTCGAGAGTTTACTCCGAATCTTCACCGTCCCAGAAGGACCAGACTCAACGCTAACTAAGATCGAAGAGAAGCTATCGCGCAACTTAAATAAGTTTTTGCGCGAACATATCGTGGCAGAAGAAAAACCGCTACGCGATATCGAAAAAGACTTTTCTCATGCGTCGATTCCAGAGCAACCTGAATTCGTATCAGATCATACGCAGCATCTACTCGATACATTAGTCTCCCATTCCGTTCATACCTCTGCGCCAAGTTTTATTGGTCATATGACTTCAGCACTGCCTTATTTCTTAATGCCGCTGTCGAAAATCATGATCGCTCTCAACCAAAACTTGGTAAAGATAGAGACCTCAAAAGCTTTCACGCCACTTGAACGTCAAGTATTAGGTATGTTGCATCGCTTAATCTACGGTGAAAACGACACCTTTTACAACCAATGGATGCACAGTGCTAACCACTCATTGGGCGCATTCTGCTCCGGCGGAACCATCGCCAACATCACAGCGCTTTGGGTTGCTCGAAATAACGCACTGAGAGCCACAGGCGAGTTCAAAGGTGTAGAAAAAGAAGGCTTATTCAAAGCAATGAAGCACTACGGCTACGAAGGGTTAGCTGTATTAGTTTCTGAGCGCGGCCACTACTCCCTTAAGAAAGCGGCAGATGTGCTAGGCATTGGTCAAGAAGGCTTGGTAGCGGTAAAAACAGACAGCAACAATCGAATTTGCCCGCAATCTTTACAAGAGCGTATCACAGAGCTTAAAGCGCAAAACATCAAGCCATTTGCAGTGATTGGTGTGGCGGGCACGACAGAAACAGGCAGCATCGATCCACTCAAAGAAATCGCTAAGATTTGCCAAAGGGAAGATTGTCACTTCCACGTTGATGCGGCATGGGGTGGTGCGACGCTAATGTCTAATAACTATCGACATCTACTCGATGGTGTTGAGCTTGCAGACTCTGTCACTATCGATGCACACAAACAGCTCTATATTCCAATGGGTGCAGGTATGGTGTTGTTCAAACAACCTGATGCCATGAAGTCGATTGAGCATCATGCGCAATATATTCTGCGCAAAGGTTCGAAAGATTTAGGTAGCCATACTCTTGAAGGCTCTCGTTCAGGAATGGCAATGTTGGTATATGCGGCAATGCATATTATCAGTCGTCCTGGCTACGAGTTGCTGATCGATCAAAGCATCGAGAAGGCTAAGTTCTTTGCTAACCACATTGAACAACAACCTGACTTTGAACTGGTCTCCGAACCAGAGCTTTGCCTCCTAACCTATCGCTACCTTCCGGAAAATATTCGTATCGCACTCGAACGTTCGACAGGTAAACAAACTCAAGAACTTAATGAGTTACTTAACGAACTGACCAAGTTCATTCAGAAGCGTCAACGTGAAACGGGTAAATCTTTTGTCTCTCGTACCCGCTTAAACCCTGAAAAGTGGGACCGATTGAATACCATTGTATTCCGCGTTGTGTTGGCTAACCCTTTGACTGGTTGCGATATTCTAAGTGCCGTGTTGGAAGAGCAAAGAGAAATTGCTAAGCAAGCACCTAAGCTTATGGCAAGAATTGAGAGCTTATCAGAGCGTATCCTTGCTCATTAGCTATAAACTGAAATTTTATTTCTAGAAAAGTGTAATTTCTCTATCAAGACGAGCCGCAAGAATGAAATTTCCAACCGCAGAACCGCTATTTCTGTAGTTTAGACAAAATTTTGTTTGAGGCTTGTCATATAATAGCCAATTGCCTCGTAGAAAAGTTCCCGCAAACCTTTTGCTTAGGTTTATACTGGTTCCATGGCGCTGGATTGCACTTACCTTTTTGGGTAACGCTTTGTTCCCCATCATTAATATTCGGGTATATCCAGTGAGTTGTTCTCTATACCCTCGTGAACACTATGAACACATTAGAAAAAATTCAAAAAAACCTAGAAAATTTTAGCAAGTCTGAGCGTAAGGTCGCTGAAGTGATCATGGCATCGCCACAAACTGCTATCCATTCTAGTATTGCTACACTGGCAAAAATGGCTGATGTAAGTGAGCCAACTGTTAACCGCTTCTGTCGTCGTTTGGACACCAAAGGTTTTCCAGACTTTAAACTTCATCTTGCCCAAAGTTTGGCTAATGGTACCCCTTACGTTAACCGCAACGTTGAAGAAGATGACGGTCCTGATGCTTACACCCATAAGATTTTTGAATCAACGATGGCGTGTTTGGATGTGGCAAAGAACAGCTTAGACCCTATGCAGGTTAATCGTGCCGTCGATTTGCTTACACAAGCTAAGCGTATCTCTTTCTTTGGCCTAGGTGCTTCGTCTGCTGTAGCGAAAGATGCGCAAAATAAGTTCATTCGCTTTAATATTCCAATTACTTGCTTTGAAGATATCGTAATGCAGCGCATGAGCTGTATTAACTGTACAGACAATGACGTGATAGTTCTAATCTCTCATACTGGTCGTACTAAAAGCCAAGTAGAGATTGCTAATCTAGCTCGAGAGAACGGTGCGACTGTCATTGCGATCACCGCTAAAGACTCTCCTTTGGATAAAGCAAGTTCGTTATCTATCTCACTCGATGTACCGGAAGATACGGACGTTTACATGCCTATGGCGAGCCGTGTCGTTCAAATGACGGTTATTGACGTTCTAGCAACAGGCTTTACTCTACGCCGCGGTACAGGATTTAGAGAGAACCTGAAGCGTGTTAAAGACGTCTTAAAAGACTCCCGTTACGACAAGCTGTCGCAATTCTAATAAAACGGAGCACTCAGTGCTCCGTTTTTGCTTTTCTACTTTTATTAACAAGCTATCAGCTGTCTTGAAAGCTGCCCTGATCTTTCTTGTCACCCAGTGAAATCACTCTCGCGTTTGATTCTGCCTTACGACTTTCACCGATATTACAGCTATCTTGACACTGACAAACTTGGCGTAAGATATAAGTTAATCGCTCTTTGGTCAGTGGCAATGGGTTACCTTTTATCGCAACAGACTTAAGCGCGTCATCAGCAACTTCTTCGAAAGAGGTCGTACATATGCCGAAACTATCAAGTTTGGGCAATGCCAGTTTCTCTAACATCATATTGACCCATAAGATAGCATCGTCGCGGCAAGCATTAACCCTTCCAGTTAAGATTTGGGCTACCTTAGAGTATCGATGCAACACATCTCCTCTTCCTGCCCGTTTTGCAGCTTTAATGTTTTCAGTCATCACAAACGGCGCCAGTCTGCCTGTAATGACACTATGCGGAGCATCAAGCTTGCCACCCAAAGCAGAGGCGAGCCCGTGGGCTGCGCCCAATTTCGCATTTGTTATCGCCATGCCACCCAGCATGGCAGCAAACGAGATATCTGCTCTCGCTTTATAATCATCTTGTAAACAAGCGGGAAGTATCGACTGACTAAGCCTACGTAATCCCTCTTCACAAATCATGTCAGTTAACGGGTTGGGATCGCCACACACATACGCTTCCATTAAATGGGTGAACGCATCCATAGCTCCGCGTCCAGATGTAGACTTATCCGTACCATAAGTTAATGTGGGATCAATGATCGCTACATCGGCGAGCATATCCGGACTGCGCAGGCTAACTTTAACTTGATCTTGACCGGAACGAAGCACGGCATTACGCGTGACTTCAGAACCGGTACTTGCGGTGGTTGGAATGGCAATAAATGGAATCGGCTTAGACTTAAGCGGTACGTTACGCCCAACCACCTCAACATAATCATAGACATCACCTTGATTAGGGATGACAGCAGCCAGCGCTTTGCCCATATCTAGGACACTCCCTCCACCCATGGCAATGACCATATCGGGTTTAAACTTGCGACCAACCAATGCCGTTTCTTCGATCATGGTAATGTTAGGTTCACCACTTATCGCGACGTGTTGATAGCGCATATTTTGCTGTTTAATGTAGTGGAGGATTGGTGAAGCGCGGTCGGTATTTTTGCCAGTAACAAGAAGGACACTGTAACCATACTGGTTGATAACGGATAACGAGGATTGTAATGCACCTTCACCGAAAATAATTCGAGTCGAGGTCATAAACTGGAACATACTCAACACACTCCCTGTGACAACCGAATATTAAGCTTGCACGGAATCAAACGAAATAAACATGACATAGTGCAACTTGTCGGCAAAAGCCTTTATTTTTATAGGGCTTTCTCGACTTGCAGCACAAACTGATAGCATTATTGACAGCGTGAAAGGATACTTTTTGTTCAATAGGAATTACCTATCAGAACAAGAGGCAAATCACCCTTTATTTCCGCCAATGATTCGGGCATAGTTGCACTTAACAAAATACAGGAGAAAGAGAATATGTTCGTAGTTATCTTTGGTCGCCCAGCTTGTCCTTACTGTGTTCGTGCAAAAGAGCACGCTGAAACACTAAAAGCTAAACGCGATGATTTCAACTACCGCTACGTAGACATTCATGCAGAAGGAATTTCTAAAGCGGACCTAGAGAAAACTGTAGGTAAGCCTGTAGAAACTGTTCCTCAGATTTTCATTGACCAAGACCACATCGGTGGCTGTGATGATTTCGAAGCTTATGCAAAAGAACATCTAGGTCTATTTGACGCGTAATCGCCAAGAACCTTTAAGAGCCGCTTATGAATAAGCGGCTTTTTTGTGTCTGAATTTAAACAAATTTACTCACTGCATTGCCTAAGTCAGCTAATAGTAAATTATAAAAATTTTCACTTATCTTTTTGCAATATTCAGATACAATTCGCACACTTAACCTATTCCCCGGCACCAACACAAGAATTGCCCGTGAACATTGACGTCGTACACTTGCTCGAACAAAACCCTATTCTTCTCATTTTCGTTGTACTAGCGATCGGCTTAGGCATCGGTAAAATTCGCTTTGGCAACTTGCAGTTAGGTAACTCCATCGGAGTATTAATCACCTCGCTCGTGATGGGTCATCTTGGTTTTAGCTTTAATGCCGAAGCACTTACTATCGGCTTTATGCTGTTTATCTACTGCGTTGGTATCGAAGCTGGTCCAAACTTTTTTGGTATTTTTTTCCGCGACGGTAAGCACTACTTCATCTTAAGCTTGGTGGTGCTCTCTACCGCGCTTTGTATTACCTATTATGCCAGCCACTATATGGGCTTAGATTTTGGTTTATCAGCCGGTATGATGGCTGGTGCGTTAACCTCGACGCCCGTACTGGTAGGTGCGCAAGATGCACTGAACTCTGGGCTTGCCACTACGCCACGTAATATGGACTTTAACCAAGTAATCGAAAACCTCTCCGTTGGTTATGCGATGGCGTATTTGATTGGCCTGATCAGTATGATTATGTTCGCCAAACTTCTTCCAAAGCTGCAAAAGCAAAATCTATCAGACTCTGCCCAGCAAATCGCACAAGAACGCGGACTGGGTAGTTCAGGACAACGTAAAGTTTACCTACCTATCATTCGCGCATACCGAGTAGGTCAAGAGCTGATCGATTGGATTGATGGCAAAAACTTACGCGAACTCGGTATTTACCGTCAGACAGGGTGCTATATTGAGCGCATTCGACGCAATGGTATTCTTGCCCATCCTGACGGCGACGCGATTTTGCAGCAAGGTGACGAAATCGCACTGGTTGGTTTCCCTGATAGTCACGCACGTCTTGACCCTAGCTTTCGAAACGGTAAAGAGGTCTTTGACCGTAACCTCCTTGACCTACGCGTTGTCGAAGAAGAAATCGTCGTAAAGAGTGACTCTATCGCTGGAAAGCGCCTGTCAGATCTTAACCTATCTGAATACGGCTGTTTCTTGAACCGTGTAGTTCGCGCTCAAATCGAAATGCCAATGGATCTAGACATTGTTCTCGCTAAGGGCGACATCCTACAGGTCAGTGGTGAAAAGAGTCGCGTCCATGGTCTTGCGGAAAAAATTGGTTTTATTTCGATCCATAGCCAAATGGCAGACTTACTTGCTTTTTGTAGTTTCTTCATCCTCGGCATTATGTTCGGTTTGATTACCATGACGTTTGGTCAAGTCTCCTTCGGACTTGGTAATGCAGTAGGACTTTTGCTATCTGGAATTACGCTGGGCTTTTTACGCGCCAACCACCCTACATTCGGCTATGTTCCTCAGGGGGCGCTAAACATGGTCAAAGACCTGGGCTTAATGTTCTTTATGGTTGGTATCGGGCTGAGTGCGGGTGGCAAGATGTTTGAGCATCTCTCTCAAGTTGGCTTGCAGGTAATTGGCCTTTCGTTCGTGATCAGTGTGGTGCCTGTTGTGGTGGCATACTTAGTTGGAGCCTACCTACTGAAAATGAACAGAGCACTGCTATTTGGCGCAATCATTGGTGCACGCACCTGTGCCCCAGCCATGGATATTGTTAACGACTACGCTAAATCAACCATCCCAGCTCTCGGTTATGCGGGTACATACGCCATCGCTAATATATTGATGACTTTAGCTGGTACGATCCTCATCATTCTTAGCTAAGCTCATAAAACAGATACCCATGAAAAAGGCTTCCGATTGGAAGCCTTTTCTGTGTTTGTCATGTTGAACTCTGTTAGCTCAGCGGTCTGAGGTAAGCTAAGAAACGCTTTTCTGCGAACTTAAAGCAAGCAAGAATAATGAACGTCAATGCCATGTAGAACAGACCAGCCGTGAGGAATGATTCAAATGGCGCGTAGTAGCGAGAGTTAACTAGGCGTGCAGCGCCTGTTAGATCAACAATAGTTACGATACCCGCCACAGCACTACCGTGGAGCATAAAGATAACTTCATTACTGTACGCTGGAAGTGCACGGCGCAATGCACTTGGCAAAATAATGCGTCGATAGGTTTTAAATGTACTCATGCCATAGGCTTTTGCAGCTTCCACTTCACCTTTAGGTAAACCGTTGATAGCACCGCGAATAATTTCCGCGGTATAAGCGGAAGTGTTGAGTACGAACGCGACTAACGCACAGAACCAAGCGTTTTCCCATAAGGTATCCTTCACAGGGAAGAACTGATCCATACCGTAATAAATCAGATACAGCTGCACGAGCAACGGCGTACCACGGAAAAAGTAGATAAATGCCCAGCTCGGACCATTCAATAAATAGTTGTGGCTATTGCGCGCCACACCAAGTGGGATAGCGACAACTAATCCAATAATAAGCGCCAATCCGACTAACCACGTGGTCGTCCACAAGCCATCTAGATAAATCGGGAAGCTTTCTAAAATAAGTGAAAAGTCCATTCTTTACCTCGCATGAATACTGAATTTGCGCTCTACCATTTTCAGGAACCCTGTCGATACACTGGTAAAGAATAAGAAGATAATTGCCACAGCCATGTAGAAGGTAAATGGCATCTTGGTAGAGCCTGCTGCTAGCGAGCTCATACGTACCATGTCTTCAAGACCGATAATTGAAACAAGCGCTGTTGTTTTTAAAAGAACTAGCCAGTTGTTACCAAAGCCTGGCAGCGCATGACGAATCATTTGGGGTAACAAAATTCGACGAAACGCTAGCACTGAACTCATGCCGTATGCTTTTGCGGCTTCCAGCTCACCTTTGTCGACCGCCATTATCGCACCACGGAAAGTCTCTGCCATATATGCGCCAAAAATGAAGCCAATGGTGAGTACGCCCGCTACAAATGGGCTGACGTCAATATAATCGGGTAAATACGAGGTCCACTCATGATTAGGATCGCTTGAGGCAAACCATTCATTCAATGTTTCGTTGATGGAATACAAACTGTTGTTAAGAAGAATTTGTCCACCAAAGAAAATTAACATCATGAGGACTAAGTCGGGGATACCACGAATAACTGTGGTATAAAGCGTCGCGATTGCTCTAGCCCAGCGATATGGGGCCATTTTAGCTAATGCACCTAGCATGCCTAAAATCATCGCTAACAGTAGCGATAATAGCGCGACTTCGATGGTCACTACGGCCCCTTTTAATATCGAGGCTTCATATCCTTGTAGATCCAGCATAGGTAAGTTCCTGATCCCTAAACTTTATAAAATTCGACCGTTGGCTACTACTCCTAGGAACAAGAACCAACGGTCGCTTAGCAACGATTACTGACCGTAAACGTCGTAGTTGAAGTATTTAGCAGCGATGTCTTGGTAAACACCTTTTTCACGTAGAGAAAGGATAGCTGCGTCTAGCTTCTTAGTTAGGTCTTTGTCTTGCTTACGTACGGCAATACCAAAACCTTCACCGAACCACTTAGGATCGGTTAGTGACGGACCAACAAACTCGTATGCTTCGCCACCAGCTTTGTTAAGTACGCCTTCTTCCAATGCTGAAGCATCACCTAAAACGGCTGCAACGCGACCATTAGCAAGATCTAGGTAAGCTTCGTCAAAAGAACCGTAGCGAACGATTTCTACTTTGTCACCGTAGTTGTCTGTTAGGTATTTGTCATGAGTTGTTGCGCGCTGTACCGCAATTTTTTGACCTGCAAGGTTATCAAAGTCTAAACCAGCGCCTTTCTTGGCGATAAATTTGTTAGGGATAAGAGCGTATTTGCCAGTGAAGTCAATTTTCTTTTTACGCTCTTCAGTAATCGACATCGCTGCAATAATCGCGTCATACTTACGCGCAAGCAGAGAAGGAATGATGCCATCCCAGTCTTGAGCAACAATCTTACATTTCACCTGCATTTCAGTACAAAGCGCATTTGCCATGTCTACATCAAAGCCTTTGAGAGAACCGTCAGCCTCTGTCCAGCTAAACGGAGGATAAGCGCCTTCAATACCGAAGCGAACTGTTTTCCATTCTTTCGCTTGTGCGACGCCAGATACTGCTGTCGCTGCCAGTGTTGCTGCTAATAACCACTTTTTCATTTCCATACTCCTGTGATTGTGATTCTTATTTTTAACTTGATTGTTTGTTGTGTTTACCGCTAAGCGGTGATTAATAAATCGATGAGATAAACTGCTGTAGACGCTCAGAGTCTGGGTTAGTGAATAGTTTAGCTGGGTCACCCTGCTCTTCCACTAAACCTTGATGCAGGAACATCACATGGTTTGATACGTCACGGGCGAAAGCCATTTCGTGTGTTACCACCAGCATGGTGCGACCTTCTTCAGCCAAGTCGCGCATAACGCCAAGCACTTCGCCAACTAGCTCTGGGTCAAGTGCTGATGTTGGTTCATCAAACAGCATAACTTCAGGGTCTACCGCTAACGCGCGGGCAATAGCGGCACGTTGCTGCTGACCACCTGAAAGATGGCCTGGGTAGTAATCTTTACGCTCGTAAAGTCCAACCTTTTTCAGCAGCAGCTCTGCATTTTCAATCGCTTGAGCTTTTGGTACGCCCAATACATGAACCGGTGCTTCTATAACGTTTTCTAGCACTGTCATATGCGACCAAAGGTTAAAACCTTGGAAAACCATAGCCAAACGCGAACGGATGCGTTGAACTTGCTTTTCATTGGCAGGAACCGCCTCACCTTGGCGATTGTTTTTCATTTGAATTAACTCACCGTTAACCCAAATTTCACCTTCAGTTGGCGTTTCTAGAAGGTTTATACATCTAAGAAAGGTACTTTTACCGGAACCTGATGAACCGATAATAGAAATGACGTCCCCTTTGTGAGCTTCTAACGAGATGCCCTTTAAAACTTCATTTTGTCCAAATGTTTTGTGCAGTTCTTTTATGTCCAGCGCTGGTACATCTTTCATGCGCTTTTACTCCCTGTATTTATTATGACCAATTGCATCGTTTAAATGCTTTTGGTTGACTGCTGGGTTCCACCCACATTGCGATACAAACTAGCACTACCCCGCCCAACTTGCAACAAATTATTAACCTACAAATCAGCAATATCTAGCCACTTTATATGACTAATAATGCATTCAATAGTCGAAAAAGCTTCAAAATTCGCATAAAACACTTCTCCAGCCAAACAATAAACCAAATCTATTAATTAACAATTTTATAAAAACAAGATCTATCTCAATAAACCATCTCAAGTTTGATATTGGTCGCGATTTAACTCTTTGTAATACGCTAATAAAACTCACATTATGAAACTAAATTTCAATCAGATACGCTCTTGCCAAGCTGACCAGCAAATGTTGTGTAGTTTTCTTTCACAACCTTTCATAAAGTGATCTAAATCAATCACTCTTAAGGGTTAGCACGTTAAACTCGCGTCAAAGATAAAAGCCTCAATAGTCGTACTTTTTGTCTTTTAATCCTCTATGCTATAGCACATCAAGTGCACGCTACATGAGGTAGGCCGGGAATCAAAGGCAGGAAGCTACGCCGGGTTTTGCGGAGTGACCGACACAGAATAATAATCGGGTCACTCTTTGAAGAATCATTAACTTTTTAGAATATGAGGAATCTATGTCAGACGCAGTCAATAAACCGCACTCTGATTCGGATATCGAAAATAAGAGCTATCAAGAGCTGCATCGCCCAGCTTCTGAGTTTGAAAGCCGTTCAGACTATCTAGACCACGAACTGCAAATCATGAAGCCACGTCGCTTTGGTTTGAACCTTCCTGGTCGCGACTTCCGTTTCGAGCTTGAAGACCTAGTTCCAGCATTGGCAGGTACTATCGGTATTATCGCAATGTACTCTGCGGTAATGATGTCTTGGGCTGAGGGGCTAACTGCCGCTTGGGATCATATCAACCTAGGTAAGGAATTTGCGATTGAAGTAGCTCGTGTAGAGATGCTAATTCCTGCGCTGCTATTCTGTGTTCTAGCTTCTGGTTTCATTAACCCTAAAGCAAACCTTGCCGGTAACCACGGCCCAATGATCCCTCTTATTGGTACCATTGCTCTCGCTGGTGCCCACCCTCTTGCATTGGCGATCTTAATCGGTATTTTCGGTCTACTACTTAGCTTCCTCAAAGGTGGCTCTAAGCTAGTTAACCTAACCTCACAGGGCACCGCAGGCGGCTTGCTCATATTCCTTGGTTTAACAGGCACAATGAGCCAAATCAACTCCATTCAGTCTTGGGCAGTCGGCTTACAATCTGACACCGTAGCTGCTGGCAGCATGGGTTATGTTGGTCTTATCGTTCTTGCGGTCACTATCGCTCTGTACGCATTCTTAGCGAAAGTGAACAAGCGTTGGTTGGCTATCCCTGTTTGTGCATTTACCGGTCTGGCGATTGCTCTAGTTCTAGGCGCTGGTTTTGACATCAAATTCGTAACTGAAACAGGTCTACCTAACCTAAACCCTGTTTACTGGTGGGGCAGCACTGAAGAAGGCTGGATGTTAGGTCTGCCAAATGTAGAACACTTTATTGCGTCACTTCCATTTGCGATTCTTGCGGTAGCAATGTGGTCTCCAGACTTCTTAGGTCACCGTATCTTCCAAGAGCTGAACTACCCTAAAAAGACTGAAAAAGTACTAATGGACGTTGATGACACAATGACTATGTGTTCAATCCGTCAAATGGTCGGTACAGCAGTCGGTGGTGGTAACATCACGTCATCTTGGGGTACATACATGATCCCAGCAGCGATCGCGAAACGTCCTATCCCAGCGGGTGCTATCCTTCTTGGTCTATTGGTTATGATCATCGCTATCCTTGGGTTCCCGATGGATATCGCAGTATGGCCGCCAGTAATGCGCGTCGCTCTACTGGTTGGTGTATCGCTTCCTCTACTTGAAGCTGGTATGCAGATGGTTAAAGACTCAAAAGACTCACAAGCGGCTGGTATCTGTATCTTCGGTTCTGCAGTTGTGAACCCGGTTCTTGCTTGGGCACTGACTATGTTACTGGATAACAATGGTCTGATTGGCGATAAAGAGCGTGCAGCGCGCCTATCGTTTGTTGATAAAATCGTGATTCCAGTTGGCGTACTTGTCATCTGTCTAGTAGCAATGCTAGCGGTAGGCATGCTTGAAGGCCAATACGGCATCCCTGCATTCCTATAATCAACATAAAGTTGAGAGTCCAATTCGGGCTCTCAACTTTTTTTTAATAAATTCAGAAATACTAAAAAAAACTTTGGATAAGGGACGATTTATTGATTTAGTTTAAGGTTTGCAAAATTTTTTTAGTTTATCCTTGAAACCAAGTTAATCGTTCACCATATAAAAAGTAGTGACAATATTTATAGTTTTGTGTCCTTTCGTTGATCGATTTTAAAGACTATACATATTGTTATTCATAAGAGTGTACCGCCCCGTTCAAGGGAGTCTGACTCGCTCAACGGATCAGATAGGTACGTGTTTTTTCTACTAAAAAGGTAGGTATGTCATGGCAGAGCAATTTGCTAAAGCTTGGGAAGGTTTTGCTGAAGGTGATTGGCAAAACACTGTTAACGTTCGCGACTTCATTCAGAAGAACTACACTCCGTACGAAGGCGACGAATCTTTCCTAGTTTCTGAAGGTACTGAAGCGACTAATACGCTTTGGGCTAAAGTAATGGAAGGCATCAAGCAGGAGAACTCTACTCACGCACCTGTTGATTTCGATACTTCTGTTATCTCTACCATCACTTCTCATGATGCTGGTTACATCAACAAAGACCTTGAAACTATCGTGGGTCTTCAGACTGAAGCGCCTCTAAAACGTGCAATCATGCCTAACGGCGGTGTACGTATGATCGAAGGTTCTTGTAAAGCTTACGGCCGTACACTAGATCCACAAGTATCTAAAATCTACTCTGAGTACCGTAAAACGCATAACCAAGGTGTTTTCGATGTGTACTCTCCTGACATCCTAAAATGTCGTAAGTCTGGTGTTCTAACTGGTCTTCCAGATGCATACGGTCGTGGCCGTATCATCGGTGACTACCGTCGCGTTGCACTTTACGGTGTAGACTTCCTAATGAAGGACAAAGTTGCTCAGTTCCACTCTACTCAAGAGAAACTAGAAGCTGGTGACGATCTACAGATGACTATGCAGCTGCGTGAAGAGCTTCAAGAGCAGCACCGTGCACTTGGTCAACTAAAAGAAATGGCAGCGTCTTACGGCTTCGACATTTCTGGTCCTGCGACTACAGCTCAAGAAGCTATCCAGTGGACTTACTTCGGTTACCTAGCGGCTGTTAAATCTCAAAACGGCGCAGCAATGTCTCTAGGTCGTACTTCGACTTTCCTTGACGTTTACGTTGAGCGTGACATCGCAGCTGGCATCATCACTGAAGAACAAGCTCAGGAAATGATCGACCACTTCGTGATGAAACTACGTATGGTTCGCTTCCTACGTACTCCAGAGTACGATGAGCTATTCTCTGGCGACCCAATCTGGGCAACAGAATCTATGGGTGGTATGGGCGTTGACGGTCGTACACTAGTAACACGTACTAACTTCCGTTTCCTAAACACGCTATACACTATGGGTCCTTCTCCAGAGCCAAACATCACTGTTCTTTGGTCTGAGCAGCTACCTGACGGCTTTAAGAAGTTCTGTGCGAAAGTATCTATCGATACGTCTTCTATCCAGTACGAAAACGACGACCTAATGCGTCCAGATTTCGACAACGATGACTACGCTATCGCTTGTTGTGTATCGCCAATGGTTATCGGTAAGCACATGCAGTTCTTCGGCGCTCGTGCGAACCTAGCTAAAACTCTACTTTACGTTATCAACGGCGGTGTAGATGAGAAGCTTAAGATCCAAGTAGGTCCTAAGACTGAAGCAATGACTGACGAAGTGCTAGACTTCGACAAAGTTTGGGCTGGTCTAGACAACTTCATGGATTGGCTAGCGAAGCAATACGTGACTGCGCTAAACGCAATCCACTACTCTCACGACAAGTACAGCTACGAAGCAGCGCTTATGGCTCTACACGACCGTGACGTACGTCGTACAATGGCTTGTGGTATCGCTGGTCTATCTGTTGCTGCTGACTCTCTGTCTGCAATCAAGTACGGTACAGTTAAGCCAATCCGTGACGAAGACGGCATCGCGATCGACTTCGATATCTCTGGCGACTACCCGAAATTTGGTAACAACGACGCTCGTGTTGATGACATGGCTTGTGAACTTGTGACTATCTTCATGAACAAGATCCGTAAGCTTAAGACTTACCGTGATGCGATTCCTACACAGTCTATCCTTACTATCACTTCAAACGTGGTATACGGTAAGAAGACAGGTACTACGCCAGACGGTCGTAAAGCAGGAGCTCCATTCGCTCCAGGTGCAAACCCAATGCACGGCCGCGATGAGAAAGGTGCGGTAGCATCTCTAACATCTGTAGGTAAACTACCGTTTGCTGATGCGAAAGATGGTATCTCTTACACATTCTCTATCGTGCCAAATGCACTAGGTAAAGAAGAGAACTCACAGCGCGCTAACCTTGCAGGTCTAATGGATGGTTACTTCCACCACGAGACTGGCATTGAAGGTGGTCAGCACCTAAACGTGAACGTTCTAAACCGCGAAACTCTAGAAGACGCAGTTAAGAACCCTGAGAAATACCCTCAGCTAACAATCCGTGTATCTGGTTACGCTGTACGCTTTAACTCTCTAACTGCAGAGCAGCAAAAAGACGTAATCGCACGTACATTCACTGAGTCTCTATAATCTCAGATTAATGAATGATTGAATAAGCCCCGCTTGATGCGGGGCTTTATTTTTTCTATCAAGCCCTTACTGCCAATTCAGAGATACGGTGCACAATTCACTTCACTGGTATACTTATTGCTATCGTTTAATTCAGTTAATCCTGTACTATCAGAACTCTAATTGAGTTAAACAACAAGCCTATGAAGTTAAATCGAACTCTAATTCTGCCACTACTGCTGGTTTCTACGACTGGCCTAGCTTCAGAAAAATCGACCGTTTCTTTCTCTCTCGACAACGATGGCATTTTCGGTGTCGACCAAGACTACACCAACGGCCTGTTTCTCAGCTACACCACAGGTGCCATCACGCCCTACCCTATGTTTGAACCTCTCAGCCTATCATTTTGGGGCGGGGCTTCGTTAGACAAGTTTGAGTTTGTACTCGGCCATAAGATGTATACACCTTCAGACATTGAGTCAACGACACCGATGGTAAATGACAGACCTTACGCAGGTTTTCTTCATACCGAATTTAACTACATCAGCCTACACCCTGAGCAAGCGCAGCGTTTTAATCTGACTCTGGGTGTAACCGGTGATAAAGCGCTTTCAGAAGACGCGCAAAAGTTAGTCCATTCCATCACCAAGTCTGATGAACCAAACGGCTGGGCATATCAGGTTGACGATAGCTTTGCGGGTAGTGTCGGTTACCTAAGCCATTTTAATCTATGGCGTCAGCGCTCTATAGCGAATACCGACTGGGAGATATCTAACGTTTCAGAAGTCAACGCAGGTAACTTCCGAAGTGATGTGTCTACTGGGTTTATGTTCCGCTGGGGTTCGGGCCTTGGTGGTAGTATGGGCGCAGCCAACATCGATAACGAAAATCCGTTTCGAGCCGGTATGCTCGGAGGCTCTCAAGGCGGTTGGTTTGTCTTTACCGGCATTGAAGCTCGCTATCGCTTCAATGATATTACCGTAGAAGGAGATCGTTCTGGCGTCAGGGATTACGCAATTCAAAAAGGTCACGATCCAAGCATCTACGACGTAACGTTAGAACACAATCAAGCAACCGCAGTGGCCGGTTTTGCTTGGTACAACCAAAGCTTTGGTGCCACCTTAACCGCTACTGCGAAAACGCCAGACTACAAAGAAGCAAAAGAAAGCATGTATGGCACAGGTGGCATTGCCTTATACGCTTTCTTCTAAAGCCTTAAATAGTGAACTTCTGGCAGTCTTGATTCAAGCTGCCAGATCTTTCCTCAACAACTCCACTGACACTTCGCAGTTGTTCATTGTTCTGCTCTAACTCTTTCATAGCCGAAGAAATCTGCGTCATACTATCTGCCATTGACTGACTAGTCGTCGCAAGCTCTTTAATGGAAGAAAAAATGACTTCGGTTTGGTGAGATGCTTCATCTGCTTTTTCAGTAATCAACTTAAGCGCGTCCATTGCCTCTTGACCACGGGCACGTCCTGTTGCCATTGAAGATTCAGATTGACCAATATATTGAATTACTTCAGCACTTTCTTTCTTCATGGTGTCAATCGTGCCAGAAATTTCAGTTACTGCATCGACGGTACGAACGGCTAGGCTGCGAACCTCATCTGCTACCACGGCAAAGCCTCGCCCTTGCTCCCCTGCCCTTGCCGCCTCTATGGCTGCATTTAACGCGAGTAAGTTAGTTTGTTCAGCGATACCATTAATGATCTCCATTACAGAATCGACCTTTGAAGACGCTTCTTCTAACAATTGAATATGTCCTGCAGCAGACGTCAATATCGTCCCGACTTCTTCAAGTGACCCGATCGCAGCCCCAATAACTTTGGCCCCCTCTTCAGCCGCGTCCGTTGAAGAACGCGATATTTCAGAAACAAACTCCAACGAATTAGACACCTCTTGAGTCGTTACACTTACTTCCTCTGTTGCTGATGCCAATAGTTGAGTCTGCCCTAATACCTCTGATTGATGGTGAGCCAACATATCTAGGCCTTGGTTTAACTCTACAGCATTACCTGATAGCGCTTGACTGCTATCTTGGACACCTCGAACTAACCCCCCCAGATTTTCACAGCTTTCGTTAATGCTGCTGGCCAATTGGTTAAATTCATCATTAGGGTTTTTTGTCATCGCCATACGCTGAGACAAGTCACCACTTGATACACCGTGCAATACCTGTCGAGTTCTCGCCAACGATTTAGCCAAAGAAGTACTTTGCATAACAAAAATAGCGACGGTAAACACAGCTAACAATACACAAGCCACCAGCACCGACCATAAGGTTTGTTCTGAAGTATTTTCGGCTGATGATTGGTACTGCTGAGAAATCGAACCGAGCTCATCAGTAATAGAGGCGATTAACTGCGTCAGTTGCGCTTTAGAAGTCAGTAACTGCTGTTCAACACTACCTAACTGCTGAGACAATTCACTGACCCTGATAAAGGTAGACTTATATTGCTCGATTTCCTTTTCATATAGTTCCAACATCGCATAAACATTAGACATGCTTTCAAAGCTGCCCATAGCGCGATTAAACAACTTCAAATTCTCTTCATTGGGTTGCAGCAAATAATTTTGTTGAGACTTTACCATTGCCTGAAAATCGGAATTAAGTGTAACCATCCCCGTCTCTTCGATTTTCTTTTCAATCGTATCTGCCAATTGTTTTAGTTCTCCAAGCTTTCCTTCATCGATGGTAAAACCTAGTTCTTGTTTCAAATTTAGCCACGGGTTAGCCGCTGACTCAAAATCATTCACATTCCGGGTTAAATTGTCTGCCTGCTGAGACAAATCAAGCTTGGTGAGAAACTCTGCATCCTTATTCACAGCAGCGACTATTGCTGAGATCTCTTGTGTGGCGGCAGAAACTTGCGAGCCGCTTAAATTATCCAAGTTGCTGCTCAGCGTAAGAATCTTACTCTGCGTTTGATAGATAGACATAGACCCCGTAGAGATATCGCTACTCAAATGATACTGGTCGCTCATTTGGGTCAGTCTTGATGAAGTAAATCCTGCTAAAGCGACAAAGCCCAATGCTAAAACAACCAAAAATAGCATCACCTTTTGCTTTTGCGAAAGTGCAAGCATATCCATAAATAATCCCTTAACATCAGTGGTATGCGTTAATACTTGCCTAGCCAATAATTATCTTTTTATTATTGATTTTCTTATATTTGCAACATTTTTATAACATACATTTTAGCCCAAGTATGTTTTTTTTTCTTATTTAGCAAAATGTTGTTTCTAGGAATCCCTAACTCTATTTAAACCCCACTTTTTGTAATAAAATAACGGGCAAATTACTAAATACGAGATGAGCACATGTCAACAACTGGTCGTATTCATTCATTCGAGTCCTGTGGGACAGTAGACGGACCTGGTATTCGTTTTATTGTCTTTTTGCAAGGTTGCTTAATGCGTTGTATGTACTGTCATAATCGCGATACATGGGATACTCACGGTGGTAAGGAAGTGACCGTTGAAGAAATCATTAATGAAGCAAAATCTTATCGTCACTTTATGAATGCTTCAGGTGGTGGTGTGACTTGTTCCGGTGGTGAGGCTATGCTTCAACCTGAATTTGTTCGCGATTTTTTCCGCGCAGCTCGTTCTGAAGGTATCCACACTTGCCTTGATACCAACGGCTATATTCGTAAGCACACCGAAGTCATTGACGAGGTACTTGAAGCAACAGATTTGGTCATGCTTGATCTTAAGCACATGAAAGATGAGATCCATCATGACTTTATCGGTGTCTCTAATAAAAGAACCTTAGACTTTGCTCGCTACCTGCATAAGATTGGGCAAAAAACATGGATTCGCTATGTCGTCGTCCCTGGTTATACAGATGATGATGAAGCAGCACATATGCTAGGTGACTTCATTAAAGACATGGACAACATTGAAAAGATTGAGCTGCTCCCTTATCACAAGCTTGGCGCTCATAAATGGGAAGCCTTAGGTATCGAGTATCCACTAGAAGGGACTAACCCACCGTCAAAAGAAACCATGGATAATATCGTATCAATTCTTGAGCAATATCACTCAAACGTTAAATACTGATACCACTCAACAACTAATTCGTAAAAAATACCAACCCTCTCGGTTGGTATTTTTTTGAGGTTTACATGGAGTTAAACGAATTACTTGCGCTCTCCTTCGTGCTAGTTGCTCTGTTCTTTGTACGGCGAGATGTCAAAGAAGTATTCCTGCCGAAATTAATCAATGAACGCACGTTTCAGCACGTCACCTTTGCTATCATATTCGCTTTATTCGTACTTTGGTCAGCTGACGCTGGGGTGAAAGAAGGATTATCAATACACTTTCTGGGCATAACGGCGCTAACTTTGATGTACGGTTGGCAAAGTGCGTTCGCCCTCTCTATTATCGTCGCTTTGCTGATGGCTCTGTTTGGTGAGTTTACCTTCTATGCATTTCCAGAGTACCTGCTTTTTTCCTGTTTGATCCCTATTCTTATCAGCTATGGCGTATTCCTAGCGAGTTATCGATATCTGCCAAGGAACATATTCGTGTTTATTTTCATTGCAGGTTTTCTCAATGGCGGTATAACAGGGACTTTTCATCTAATTATCAACTCAGCTTATTTTCTGATTGTTAGTGATTACGACTGGCAAACTATTTTCGATAACTACCTAGTATTTACTCCTCTACTCGCTTTCCCTGAAGGGCTTCTAAATGGTATGACTGCAGCGGTGCTAACCGTTTTTAAACCCGAATTACTGCGGGTATTCTCTGATCGTGACTACATCTACAATCACTATCACAAGTAGTAACGAATTTTGTTGTCCAATCTTTGTGCTTTTCATATTAAATATGTGTTGAGATCATGTTTCACCCCGCAAAGAACAGATAACCTAAGCACATTAAAAATGTATTAGATTATTTTAGTGAGGCCACCATGGAAATGACTAACGCTCAACGTTTGATCCTTTCAAACCAGTATTACCTAATGTCGCAGCTCGACCAGGAGAACGCGGCAAAATACCAGCGTTTACAAACTATTGTAGAGCGCGGCTATGAACTGCAAATGCGAGAGCTAAATAAAGACTTTGGTTGTTTAGTAGAAGCAGAATGTCGAGAAATCATCGACATCATGGAAATGTATCATGCGATGCAAGAATCAAACAAAATGCTCTCTGAACAAGAGCAAGGTGAAGTTGACCAACGTCGTCTAACGTTCTTAGGGTTTGATATCGCTTCTGAAGCACAACTTGTTAACTACGTGCGCTTCTTAGTCGATTCAGAAGGTCTATACCCACAATTCAGTAAAGGCGAGCACCATTTTAACGCTCAAATGCCAATGCTTGAGAAATATCGCCGCATGCTAAATACATGGCGCAACTGCCCTCGCCAATATCATTTATGTGCCAACGAGTTAAAACAGATTTTTAACGCGTAAGAATATTATGAACACACAAAAAAGGGACCACGCGGTCCCTTTTTCTTTGCGTCTGCCTTTATGACAACTTAAATGTAGCAACTTTCGCACTTAGCTCATCTGCTTGGCTCTTAACTTGGTAAGACTCCTCTGAACTTTGATTGACGCCAACCACCAGTTGGTCGGCCACATCTTTGATTGATGTAATGTTTTGGGTGATTTCACTAGTCACATGCGTTTGCTCTTCAGCGGCCGTGGCGATTTGAGTTGCCATATCGCTGATTAATGTCACCGCTTGATTGATCTCGCCAAGCGCATTGGCAGCTCGATCGGCATCTTGTACTGACAGCCCAGCTAAATCAGCACTGCTGTGCATTATCGAGACCGCTCTACCGGTTGTTTCTTGCAGTACAGCAATCGTGTTTTTGATCTCTTCTGTCGAAGAATGAGTTCGTTGCGAAAGGACGCGAACTTCGTCAGCTACCACAGCAAAGCCTCTTCCTTGCTCACCCGCACGTGCTGCTTCAATCGCAGCGTTTAGAGCAAGTAAATTAGTTTGTTCAGCGATACCTTGGATGGTGGCAAGTACGGTTGAGATCTCTTGTCCGTGACGTTCTAACTCACCAACAATATCACTTGCACTTTGTAGCTCGTTGGCAAGTTTGTTGATTGAACCCTTCGTGTTTTCAACCAACTCATGACCATTTTCCGTACTCGCTGTAGAATCTTGAGCAGCTTGTGCCGTTTGCTCTGCATGGGACGCAATCTCTTGTGTCGCACTCGCCAATTCAGTGACTGCGGTCGCAACCATGGTTATCTCTTGTTGCTGGTGATGGATTTCATCCACCGCACTCTGAGCTCTACGAGCGCTGGACTCTGACTGCTGTGTAAGCTGAGAAGACTGCTCCCTTATGTGTCCTATCAGTTGCTGTAAGCTGCCAACAAAAGTATTGAAGTTATGGGCTAGTTTGCCGACTTCATCTTGCGACTCTACTTTAATACGCTGAGTTAAGTCACCGCTACCATTCGCTATCTGCTCTAAAGCCGTAGAGACATTGTTCAACGGACGGAAAAGCATGTTACAAAGAAGGTTAAATAGAATGGTACAGATAACCACAACAATACCGGTGACGAGTAACTGTCCCCAGACTGCACTAAACAACGGTGAAACTAATGAATCATAGTCAACCACAATAACAGTGGTTAAACCGCTATTATCAATAGACTTCGCATAAATAACGGACTCTTTTCCTAGTACATCAACATAGATGTCGTGACCAGAGCTTACCGCCTCCTTAATTGAGCTTTCATTTAAACCCAACTCCAACAAAGACTTGTTAAGTAACTTAGTATCTTGGTGAGCAAAGACGTTGCCTTTATCGTTGGCAATGAACATATAGCCTTCACCTGGAAGAATAACCTTCTCCATTCCACTCAGGATATCAGTAATCTCAACATCCGCACCTAACACAACTTGTTGTCCATGCAACTCTAGAGCCTTACCCAATGAAACAACGTTTGCGCCTGTTGCAGCTGCGATTGTCGGATTGTCCATAAAGACTTTGCTCGGTTGTTTGACTGCATTTTTATACCAGCCCCACTCCCTCGGGTCATCGTTACCCGGAGGCAAAACCACACCATTGGCATTATCTTGCCCACCATCTGGGTAAGCGAGAAAAATGTTGTCGAAATTTCCAGAGTTTTTAACTTGCTTGAGGTGAGTGACAATATCTTCTTTCTTGGATTCTTGAGATAACGAAGTGAGTGCTCTCTCTTTTGACAAAATCCAATCGGAAACATACTGATTATATGAGGAGGCCGTACTTTCTAGGCGTTGCTCCACTTCAACATTTAATCTTTCTAGTGAAGCTCGGAATGAAAGTCCCTCAACCAAAAGTCCCCCGATGACTATGGCAACACTCGCCGAAATTGCGAGCTTATTTTTGAGTGATAGTTTTTTTAGCATGCTTTATTCACTTTTGTTTTATTTATGTATTGAACTTCTATGAGTCACAGTCATTATATTTCGAGGGTAGAAATAAATAATGATCTAACTCGAAAGTTAACAAATTTCTATCGTTAGTGAGAGCTGCTCTCAAAAAGCATGCTTTGACGACTTCGTTAGCTAATTCGAATGACTGCGATGAGTTTAAAACACATAGGCAACACCTAGGTTGGCTGAAGTCGTAACGCCACTTTCAATTAACGGGCTTTCTTCTATTCCACCTTCAATATTGGTGTATCGAACTCCTCCGGTAACGCGTATTTGGGGGGTAACATGCAAATAGCCAGAAGCCCCGATGAAAAACTGACCATCCCAATCGGCATCGAACTCGTCAAAATTTGAACGAGCAGCCTCTTGAGAACTTACACCATATAAGTGGTTGTTCAATCGCTCACTGTTATAAGCAAAGCCCAATGACGGTGTGATACCCCACCCGCTTCTTCGAATCGGTAACCGCCAAACCGTTTCGGCATAAATACCACTGTGACGATGTAAAATGTCACTACCCACAGTGGCTTCAAACAATCCAACTAAAGTGATCACTTGGTAACTTACCCCGCCCAAAACGGTCGCCTTGCGCTCATCCATAAGTCTGATATCAGGGTTGGTGGAGTCTTCCGGTTTTAGTGTACGAGGATCATATGCGGCCCTAAAAACGATGTTTTGCGGGGAACCAACTGGGTACAAGCGGTATCCAGCAGTAAAGCCACGTAAAAAAAGATGCTTACCTTCATAACCGATAAGAGGAATAATTGTTTCATTCGACGGCGTATCTTTATAAACGGCCGGTGAGTAAGAGGCTGCGGCACCAATGGACCATTGGGAAGTTTTTGCCATAGCTTGTGGAGCAACTAACAAGATCGCTACAAGAAGTAACCTTTGCCAAAGAGATTTCAAAACAACACCTAATTCATAATTGGGGTGAATAACGGCGCAATTATATGGAACAGCATACATTTACGCAATAACTCATATTCAACGCAATAATCAAGCCAGCATTATTGAAAAGTACTTATATTTTCTAAAACCACAAAACACTCAAATTGCATAAGCACTCAGCCGCACAAACCAAACAATAATAAGTGACGTAAATGTCTAATTTTGCACATTACATTCGCGGGTGGTCAGACAACTAGCTCTCGGTCACAAATTGCAATTAAACACATATTTTTTAAGCAAAATTCTAAAAACCAACTAATCTTAAGTAAGAAAGGATTTGCTTTTCTATGCGGGTTTATTGTCAGTTTGACAGGTTCAGAGGGGAATTCATTATGAGTATTTTCGACCATTTCCAAGCGCGCTACGAAGCCTCAAAGGATGAGGAGTTATCACTGCAAGAGTTTTTGGCTCTATGTAAGGATGACAAAAGCGCTTATGCCAACGCAGCTGAGCGACTATTAATGGCAATTGGCGAGCCAGAGGTCATTGATACAGCGCAAGACCCACAACTGAGTCGTATTTTCTCCAACCGCGTGATTTCTCGATACGACACATTTAAAGACTTCTACGGTATGGAAGATGCCATCGAGCAGATTGTTTCCTACCTCAAACATGCGGCCCAAGGGCTTGAAGAACGCAAGCAGATTCTTTATCTACTTGGTCCGGTAGGTGGCGGTAAATCGTCTTTAGCCGAAAAACTAAAAGCGTTGATGCAACAAGTTCCAATTTATGTGCTTTCCGCTAACGGTGAACGCAGCCCTGTTAATGATCACCCATTCTGTCTGTTTGATGTCAGTGAAGATGGTGAGCTACTTAAACAAGAATACGGCATAGAAAAACGTTACTTGCGTTCGATTATGTCCCCATGGGCGGCAAAACGACTCCATGAGTTCGGTGGCGACATTTCAAAATTCAAAGTTGTCAAAGTTAGACCTTCCATTCTAGACCAGCTAGCGATTGCTAAAACTGAGCCAGGTGATGAAAACAACCAAGACATTTCGTCGTTGGTTGGTAAAGTCGACATTCGACAACTTGAGCATTTCTCGCAAGACGATCCTGATGCTTACAGCTACTCGGGCGCACTATGTCGAGCTAACCAAGGCTTGATGGAGTTTGTTGAGATGTTTAAAGCGCCAATCAAGGTGCTTCACCCGCTACTTACTGCAACCCAAGAAGGTAACTACAATGGTACGGAAGGTCTATCAGCCCTACCATTTGATGGCATGATTCTCGCCCACTCGAATGAATCAGAGTGGCAAACATTCCGCAACAACAAAAACAACGAGGCATTCCTTGACCGTGTTTACATAGTCAAAGTGCCATACTGCCTGCGCGTTGCGGAAGAAGTAAAGATCTACCAAAAACTGCTCGACCATTCAGAGCTATCGAAAGCGCCATGTTCACCGAGTACGCTAGAACTACTTTCACAATTCAGTATTCTGTCGCGACTTAAAGAGCCAGAGAACTCATCTATATTCTCCAAGATGAGAGTCTACGATGGTGAAACGCTCAAAGACACAGATCCTAAAGCGAAAAGCTATCAAGAGTATCGTGACTTTGCTGGTGTCGATGAAGGCATGTCAGGTCTTTCAACCCGTTTCGCGTTCAAGATTCTATCGCGTGTGTTTAACTTCGATCAGACAGAGGTAGCGGCAAACCCTGTTCACTTGTTCTACGTTATCGAGCAGCAAATTGAACGCGAGCAATTCCCTCAAGAAACGGCAGAGAAGTATCTTGAATTCTTAAAAGGCTACCTAGTACCACGTTACGTTGAGTTTATCGGTAAAGAGATCCAGACTGCGTACCTAGAGTCTTACTCGGAGTACGGTCAGAATATCTTTGACCGCTACGTAACCTACGCAGATTTCTGGATTCAAGACCAAGAATACCGCGATCCAGAAACAGGTCAGCTATTCGACCGCTCTGCATTAAACAATGAACTAGAAAAAATCGAAAAAACAGCCGGTATAAGCAACCCGAAAGATTTCCGTAATGAAATCGTTAACTTTGTGCTTCGTGCTCGCGCCAACAACAATGGTACCAACCCAGTTTGGACAAGCTACGAAAAACTGCGCACTGTGATTGAGAAGAAAATGTTCTCAAATACAGAAGAGTTGCTACCAGTTATCTCCTTCAACACTAAAACCTCTTCTGAAGATCAGAAGAAACACGATGACTTTGTCGCTCGTATGATGGAAAAAGGCTACACAGAGAAACAAGTACGCTTGCTATCTGAATGGTATCTACGCGTTCGTAAATCTTCGTAATAGCAGTGTTTTAGCCCATGAAATCCCTACCAGAGTATAACGCTCTGGTAGGAGATTGGATGAATAAGTGTCTGTCGACATGCAGCGGCAGGCGCATAAGAGATAAGGGGTGACTCATGGCGCAATTTATTGACCGACGACTGAACGGCAAAAATAAAAGTGCGGTAAACCGCCAGCGCTTTTTACGCCGCCATAAAGAGCAGATTAAAGAGTCTGTGGCGGATGCGGTAAATCGCCGTTCAATCACCAACACTGAAACCGGTGAAGACGTATCCATTCCGCATAAAGACATTAAAGAGCCCGTCTTTCATCAAGGCAAAGGTGGTTTGAAGGAACGTGTCCATCCGGGTAATGACCAGTTCATTACCGGAGATAAAATCGAACGGCCTAAAGGTGGCGGACAAGGCGGAGGTTCTGGCGAGGGCGAAGCCAGTGCTGACGGCGAAGGCCAAGACGATTTTGTATTCCAGATTTCTAAAGACGAGTATTTAGACATTCTATTTGAAGATCTAGAGTTACCAAACTTAGAAAAAAACCAAATCGCCAAAATCACCGAATGGAAAACTCATCGCGCTGGCTATCAAACCGCTGGTGTGCCAGCAAATATCGCGATTGTAAAATCGCTTCAACAGTCACTTGCGCGCCGAACCGCCATGACTGCAGGCAAAAAGCGCATGTTGCGTGAACTCGAAGAAGAGCTCGACCGCGTTAAAATGTCTGAGCCAGCGCAAATGCTCGAAGAGAAGCGTCTTCAAGAAGAGATAAAAGCACTGCGTCGTAAGTTAGACACCGTACCGTTCATTGATACCTTTGATTTGCGCTTCAAGAACTATGAGCGCCGACCTGTGCCATCTAGCCAAGCGGTTATGTTCTGTCTTATGGATGTGTCTGGCTCTATGGACCAAGCAACCAAAGACATCGCGAAGCGCTTTTACGTGCTTCTTTACTTATTCCTAACTCGTACCTACGAGAACGTAGAAGTGGTGTTTATTCGTCACCATACCCAAGCAAAAGAAGTCGATGAACACGAGTTTTTCTACTCGCAAGAAACCGGGGGAACTATAGTTTCAAGCGCGCTAAAACTGATGAACGAAATTGTTGCAGACCGCTACCCTGTTGGAGAGTGGAATATATACGCAGCTCAAGCCTCAGATGGTGATAACTGGGCAGACGATTCACCGCGATGCCGTGAGCTTCTCACCAAAAACTTATTGCCAAACTGCCAATACTACTCATACATCGAAATCACTCGCCGCTCTCATCAAACCTTGTGGCATGAGTACGAAAAGCTTGAGGGAGCATTCCCTAACTTTGCGATGAAAAACATTCGCAGCGTTGAGGATATCTTCCCCGTCTTTAGAGAGCTTTTCAAAAAAGAGACTGCTTAGGGAGGCTGTATGACAACGAAAACGAAAAAGCCAACAAAGAGTAAGGCGCTGCCAGATGGACCTGATTGGACATTCGATCTGCTTGACCAATACCACACTGAAATAAAACGCGTTGCTGATCACTATAAGCTTGATGCTTATCCTAACCAAATTGAAGTCATTACTTCTGAGCAAATGATGGACGCCTATTCAAGTATTGGTATGCCTATCAATTACAATCACTGGTCATTTGGTAAGAAGTTTATTCAAACTGAACAAGGGTACAAACATGGTCAAATGGGTTTGGCCTATGAAATCGTCATCAACTCAAATCCATGTATCGCCTATTTAATGGAAGAGAACACCGTTACGATGCAAGCCTTAGTCATGGCCCATGCTTGCTACGGTCACAATTCATTTTTCAAAGGTAACTACTTATTCCAGACTTGGACCGATGCAAGTTCAATCATTGATTACCTATTGTTTGCTAAAAACTACATTGCTGAGTGTGAGCAAAAATACGGTGTTCAAGAAGTTGAGGACCTACTCGACTCCTGTCATGCGTTAATGAACTTTGGTGTCGACCGCTATAAACGACCAGAGAAGATCTCGATTGCTGAAGAGAAGTCTCGCCAAGAAGAGCGTGAAGCTTACCTTCAGTCGCAGGTTAATGACTTATGGCGCACGGTTCCGAAATCCACCGTTGAGCCTGAAAGCCAGAAAATACGTTTTCCGACCGAACCACAGGAAAATATCCTCTACTTCATAGAAAAACACGCGCCTTTACTTGAATCGTGGCAACGCGAAATCGTGCGTATCGTACGTAAGATCAGCCAGTACTTCTATCCACAGAAACAAACTCAGGTTATGAATGAAGGTTGGGCAACTTTCTGGCACTACACCATTCTCAATCACTTATATGATGAAGGCTTGGTTACGGATAGATTCATCCTAGAGTTTCTCCATAGTCATACTGGTGTTGTCGCACAACCGGCCTACAACAGCCCTTACTTCAGCGGTATTAACCCTTACGCATTAGGCTTTGCTATGTTCCGCGATATTCGACGTATCTGTGAAGAGCCAACTGACGAGGACAAAGAGTGGTTCCCAGACTTGGCTGGAACAGACTGGCTTGAAGCGGTGCATTTCGCTATGCAGAACTTCAAAGACGAAAGCTTTATCAGCCAGTACTTGTCGCCTAAGCTAATGCGCGACTTCAAACTGTTTGCCATCGTCGACGACGACCGTAAAAACTACATCGAGGTAAGTGCCATTCACGACGATAGTGGCTATCGCGCAATCAGAGAAAAACTTGCGGCTCAATATAACTTGAGTAACTTAGAGCCAAACATCCAAGTGTTTAACGTTGACGTGCGTGGCGATCGCTCGCTCACGCTACAATACGTACCACATGACCGTATTCCTCTTGATGAGGGCTACGACGAAGTTCTCAAACACCTTTATCGCTTATGGGGATTTGACGTCATTCTTGAAGAGGTGAAAGACAGTGGTCGCAGAGAAATTCTCGGTACCTGCCCTAAACGAAACGACTATGATGGCAAAATATAAAACTCAACAATGACAAAAGGCCCCGAGGGGCCTTTTTTATACGGTCTATCTTATTGTTTGGCGACAATGCTTCGAACCACTTCTAGGTCCTCTGGCGTATCGACACCTGCGACTGGTGCTTCCTTCGCCACTTCAACATGGATCTTTTCCCCATACCAAAGTACACGTAGCTGTTCTAAACACTCTATCTTTTCAAGCGCTGTTGGCTCCCAGTTGATATAGGTGTTTATAAACCCTGCACGATAAGCATAAATACCGATATGGCGCATCAGTGGTTGTTTAATGATTTTGGTATCTTCCGCAAAGCTGTCGCGATCCCAAGGAATCGTTGCGCGGCTAAAATACATCGCATAACCATCTTTATCCGTCAGCACCTTAACCGCATTCGGGTTAAAGACTTCCGCTTCATCACTGATCTCAACTGCCAACGTGGACATAGGTGCTCGGCTATTCGCCAAGTTCTCTGCAACTTGAGTAATGATAGAAGGTGGAATTAAAGGTTCATCCCCTTGAACATTCACGATGATATGATCGTCTGGGATCGCCATTTTCTCAACCACTTCAGCAAGGCGCTCAGTGCCTGACTCATGGTTTGGTGAAGTCATGCAAACTTGCCCACCAAAAGACTCAACCGCTTGCTCTACTCGGCTATCATCAGTTGCAACGATTACCTTATCAGCACCCGCTTGGACTGCCTGTTCATAAACCCATTGAATCATAGGCTTACCACAGATATCCGCCAGCGGCTTACCAGGTAAACGGGTCGACTGATAACGCGCGGGGATAACAACCGTAAACGACATTATCTGCCCTCGTCCATACTAACTTTGCGCGCTTCAGGTTCTAGAAGCACCGGAATACCTTCTTTGATCGGATATGCAAGACGGTCTAATTTACACACTAGCTCTTGCTTGTCCTTATCGAACGTTAGTTTTCCCTTACATACTGGACATGCAACAATCTCAAGCAGACGATGATCCATACTGTTCCTTAACCTCTTTAATCTTATTTAAGATGCGCGCTTTATCTGCATCTTCAAACTCAGCACTGACAGGTAAATACCACCAGTTCTCTTTCGCATAATGCGCGCATTTTACCGCGTCTTTTTCTGTCATAATCAAGTGTTCGCCTTTGGCAGCGAGCGCCTCTAAATCAGACAGTTCAAAATCTTTATGATCGGCAAAGCCTTGTTGATAAGAAGGCTTTGCACCTAACTGTTCAAGTGTCTTGAAGAATCGTGGAGGGTGGCCGATCCCAGCCATCGCAACGAGATTATCTTTCAGCTCCGTGACACTCAAGCGTTGACCCGTTTTCATATTTACCGCTTGAGTCGGCTTTAACACCATAGCGGCTTCATTTTGTAACGCTTGACCACCATTGGTAATGATAAAATCTACCTCAGCTAACCTAACGGTAGACTCGCGTAACGGACCTAACGGAATCAAGGACTCACTACCAAAACGTCTCACGCCATCAACCACGACAATCTCAATATCACGTTGTAACGCATAATGTTGAAGACCATCATCGGTAATAACGATATCAACACCTAACGGTAGTAGAGCCTTTACAGCTTCACTTCTAACCGGTGAAACGGCTACTGGCGCACTTGTGCGTTTAAAAATTAGCTTAGGCTCATCACCACAGTGCTTAGCTGATGTCTCATTGCCCACCAACAACGGGTAATGCGGCGCCTTCGCCCCATAACCACGTGAAACCACCCCTGGCTTATAGCCCAACGCTTGAAGTTGCTCAACCAACCAAATGACTACTGGCGTCTTACCATTACCACCAGCGGTAATATTACCCACCACAATCACAGGCACAGGAGCGCGATAACTTGCGCTTTTACCTGTTTGATACTTGTTACGGCGAGAACGACTTACCAATCCAAACAAAATACTGAGCGGCCACAATAGCGGCCACAATAAATATTTTAGTGGATGATTCTCAAACCAAATCTTTTCAATCAAAGCTAGGCACCGAATTGAATTCGATGAAGCTGAGCGTAAGCACCATCTTTCTCAATGAGCGCGCTGTGATTACCACGTTCAACGATTTCACCTTCATCCACAACCAAAATTTCATCGGCATTTTCAATCGTAGACAGACGGTGGGCAATGACCAACACTGTTTTGTTCTTTTGCAGTTCATCCAGAGCCGACTGAATTGCCTTTTCCGACTCAGTATCAAGCGCAGATGTCGCCTCATCGAGAATCAGTACAGGTGCATCACGTAATAGTGCACGTGCAATCGCGATACGCTGACGCTGACCACCAGACAGACTTGCGCCGTTTTCACCAATAACCGTATCTAAGCCATCATCCATCTTCTCGATAAAGTCCATAGCATAGGCTAAACGCGCGGCTTCTTCGATTTGCTCACGACTGTATTGCTCGGTTGCCGCATAAGCAATATTGTTGGCGATTGTGTCGTTAAACAAGTGAACGTTTTGCGATACTAAAGCGAAGTGCGAACGTAGATTACTTAAGGTGTAATCACGGATGTCATGCTCATCAAGACAAATATTGCCCGCATCTACATCGTAGAAACGGGTAAATAGGTTAGCAATGGTACTCTTACCCGAACCTGAACGACCCACAAGCGCAATGGTTTTGCCTTTCGGGATTTTAAAACTGACATTATTCAGTGCTGGCTTCTCTTTACCTTCATAGGTAAAGGTCACTTCTTTCACTTCAATATCACCACGCGCTTTCTCAGTTTGGTACTTACCGTTGTCTTGCTCGGTCTCTAAGTCCATTAGAGCAAACAAGGTTTGGCTAGCTGCCATACCACGTTGGAAATCAGAGGTAACGCTGGTCAACGCTTTCAGCGGTCGCATTAGTGCAAACATGGCAGAGAACACGACGGTAAACGTTCCCGGTGTAAGTTCTGTGCGGATTGATTCAACACTCGCCAAAAACAGGACTACTACCAGAGCGATAGACGCAATCACTTGAATCACTGGGTTGGCAATCGCTTGAGCCGCGACCATTTTCATTGATTGCTGACGCATCTGATTGCTCACAGAATCAAAACGCTCACTTTCGACATGCTGTCCACCGTAGCTCAAAACCACTTTATGGCCTTTTAGCATCTGCTCTGCGGACGAGGTGACATGCCCCATAGTTTCCTGCATGTTTTTGGAGATTTTACGGAAGCGTTTCGAAACAAAACCAATTCCCCATGCCACGATCGGTGCAATAACGATCAATACCAGTGATAGCTGCCAACTGTTCCAGAACATAAGGATAAGCAAGCCAATAATACTTGCACCTTCACGCACAATACTCACCAAAGCTCGACTCGTTGCCCCCGCAACTTGTTCAGAGTCATAGGTAATGCGAGATAGCAGACCACCAGCGGATTCTTTATCAAAGTAAGAAACTGGCATATGCATGAATTGGTTAAAGATAGAGCGTCTCATCTCCATAACCACGTTGCCGGAAACCCAGCTCAAACAGTATGTTGAAACGAAACCACTAAGGCCTCGCACCACCATCATGCCGAAAATAATAAAAGGGAGAATTCTTAGGAAGTTAGATTCTGCATCGCCAAAACCTTCATCAAGCAAGGGTTTGACCAATGACATCATGTAAGTGTCAGCAGCAGCATTAATAATGAGAGCAACAACAGCTACAGCGAGGCCCGCTTTGTACTGTCGAATATAGATCCACAGGCGTTGAAAGGTTTGCCACGTGGTTTCGTCTTGATTCAGAGACATAGAGTTGCTTATTTTTCTTTTACAATATTGCGGCTATTCTACTCCGTTACGTAGCATCTGCCTATACCAAGTCTTACCTTTGCGCGCCCTTAGCGCACTAACCTGATAACTTTGCGGATAAACATTGAACAACACTTGACCAAAATGCCCAGTATCCATCCATTGCGCACCTACTTTTTGGTATCTCTCAACCACATTTTCATCCGGCAACCGCCATCTTCCCCCTTTAGCCACAGACGCAACTGCAACTTCGGGACTAACCGCTGCAATAAACGCGGGAATTGATGAAGTTTTACTGCCGTGATGGGGAACGATTAAGATATCTGAATCCAATTGTTCGCCCTCCCTTACTAAAATCCATTCTGCGATGGCTTCAATATCTCCCGCCAACAACAGCGCAGTTGGACTCTCTTGATGTTGGAGTTTAAACACACACGAGTGAGGGTTATAAGCTCTACTCGTCAATTTGGGCGGCCATAATGACTCTATTGTGATCTTTCCCCATTGCCAAGAGCGCCCTGCGACACACGGTTCGAAAGACTCTCCCGACTGACTAGTCAGTATCTTGCTAGGATTCCACTGCTGTTTTATTGCTTGCAAGCCTCCCGCGTGGTCATTGTCAAAATGGCTGATAGCAAGTACATCTAACTGAGTAATCCCTCGTGCAATCATTAATGGCGTCACAACCTGTTCAGCCATACTAGAGTTTTGCCAAGCGGCACCAGTATCGTAAACAAAAGCCCTATTCTGCTGCTGAACAAGAATAGATAAGCCATGACCAACATCAAGTACAACAATTTGCCACAGTGGCGTATCCCACCACTCAACTAAGCTTAAGCCTGCACTCAACGTCAGTAACGTTGTAAATCGCCTCGACACTAAACGACTTATTATCAGCGCAGCTAAGATGCAAAGAAGCCACAACAGTGTTTGTCTCGAAACATCAAACCAAGTCCATTGAGCATATTCCATCGCCCAGTTCACTGGCATTAAACTGAGATTTAGCCACTCCCAAGGGAATTCAAACCAAGGAAACATTAGGTGGCTAGCAAAGGAGAAAAAGACGAGCGGTATGACCAAAACAGTAAACCAAGGCACAAAGACAAGGTTGTAGGCAATAGCGCCTAAGCTAACACCATGAAACAGATATACGACTAGTGGGGCCATCAAAACCACGAGAAACAGCTGAACTTTTACTGCTTGGACAACTAGATTCCCTCGCACTTTACCTCTGGACTGGTAAAGAAAAATCACCCCAACCGCGACCATAGACATCCAAAGACTTGGAGAAACAACAGAAAATGGCTCCAACAAGAGTAACAAGCTCAACACAAGTAGCCACTTAAATGAGTTGGGAAGCTGACCGGCAAGCGGCTTTAATATACACAGCAACAAACACATGGTGACCGCTCGCTCTGTGGGAATAGAAAATCCAGCCAACCAAGCGTAACCAATAGCAGATGCTAGGCCAATCAAGACGGGAGCGTTCAAGAACAAAACATGAACTTTGAGCAAAGTAAGCCCGATATACCAACCGATAGCAAACGCGATGCCGACGTGAAGGCCAGATATCGCAATAAGATGACTAAGGCCACTGGTTTTAAGCATCTGCCAATTTTGCTGGGTAATTCCCTCTCGATCTCCAAACATAAGCGCCAGTATCATTGCTTGATTGTCGAGTGATTGCGTTTTAAGTGTAACTGCGTCTATCAACCGCGTTCGAAGTGAAGGCTGACTCGTTACGAAAAAGCTCTTCTTTCTATCGACTGAACCAGTGCCAACTACCCCTTGAAATAGTGCATGTCGCTCAGCATCAAACCCAACGCCATTCAGCAAACCGTAAATCGGTTTTACCGAAATGCTTGCCGTCACTCGGTCACCCAAATCCAAACGTATTGGACTAGTTAGACGCATTTTAGGTTGGTTAAAGGTGGTTAAGGCTTCGCCATTGATTGATCTAACTACAACAATACCTTGAAAGCCGAAATTTATTGGTTTAAAAAGGCTGTCAACGTCAGCGATTATGGTAATATCCTGACCAGCTTGAAAAAGTGTTTCTGTTTGATATCGCAATAAGTTGCCGTGCATCAGGATGACAACACACGCTAAAGCTAGTCCCAGGAAGCCTCTTGCTTTTCTATACTTGGTTGAAATAACCAGTACAGCTAAAGCTATAAACAGGTAATCTAATTTCGGCATTATCAGCCAGTACGGGCTAGTTGTGATCAACAAAGAGAATGAAATTAGCGTCCAGTAATGTAAGTAGAGAGTCATTTCCCTATGCCAAGAAAATTCATTAAGCGCTTTATGCCTGACCACGAAGTAATAAAACGTCAAAAGGCACTAAAGATTTTTGGCAATGTGCTGTATAACCCAAACCTCTGGTGTCTTAACCGTCGCTCCGCCTCTGGTGCATTCGCAGTGGGTTTATTTATGGCTTTCGTCCCACTACCAAGCCAGATGATTATGGCGGCAGGGTTAGCGATCGCCTGCGGTGTCAACTTACCACTCTCTGTCGCACTTGTTTGGGTAAGTAACCCTGTCACTATGCCCGTCTTGTTCTATTTCGCATATAAAGTCGGTGCTTGGGCGATGCATGTCCCCCCTCAGCATTTCCACTTTGAGCTTTCTTGGGAGTTCATCCTTCATCAAATGAGCACGATAGGCCCTCCATTCCTACTCGGCTGTCTAATCTGTGGCGTTTTATCAGCGATGTTAGGCTATTTTGGTATCAGAGCTCTGTGGCGCTACTCAGTAGTACGAAGTTGGCAACAAAGAAAAATCAGAATAGGTAATCTACTCAAGAAGTAAACGCCAGCAGACGCAATTTCGGGTGAGTTAATATTCATTTGAAAGCAGATGAAAAGTGAGAATGACAAAATAGACTCACCGACAGTGTTCAACCAAAAAGGGAAAAGCCTCTGCTTTTCCCTTTTTATTTATCACAACAAATTTATCTACAGCTGATTAAAATCCGTATCCCGCAGCGCCAAAAGCAGCAATTCGCCATCCTCTGCTACTCTAAACTCACCATATGTCGCAGCGTCTAACTCTTCTGCTCTGCCCTCTTGAAAGAAATACGCGTTAGTAGCAAATTTTACTTGCCCCGATCTCAGTCTAAACTGCAATGCGACTTGAGAGCTTGGCGAGCGTTCTGTCGAAGTCGACACAAACTGAGCGACACGATTGCTATCGAGCTCAATGTTCACAAAACCGTCGACTGCCGCACTGTATCTGTCTCTCATACCCTTGTCGGCTAATTCACGGATGACATCTTCGCTAAGTTCAAAATTGAGTACCATATAGTCACCTTGCATCAGAGAACGAGGATCAACTGGAGCTAGCTTGAGTAGAACAACCTGCCCATGCTCCAAAAGCTGCTCTTTTTGATATATGGACCAATTGACCGCAACTAACGCCAAAACAAGCGTAACGATATAGATAGTTTTTCGCATACGACTACCCCTTTGCTTGGTTTAGCACTTTGTTGAACACTAAGTAGCTAAATAACATGACTAAGGAGACAGACATGAGTACCCCAGATTTAAACAGCAATGTCGTTTCCATCATGTAATAGTATGTTGAGCTATACACGAGCAAGGCTGTCACGCCCAACCCCATCATCACTCTGTCGCTGTTTGCGAAGGCAGTGATGAGTATCATCAAACTCGCTCCTATGCCGGGAGCCATACAGGTTAATACGCCCACCAGAATAGTGAAGAGCCCGCCTAATTTAGCCACAATTGAGTTGAGCCGCACTTGGTGGAAGTGAAATAAGTACCACGCAGTAACAAAAACACTCAAAACATAGGTGATGGGAGCAACCCAGGGCGGTAAAGAAAATGTGGTGTCCGATATTGAAACCAGAGCACTCTCTACTTCCGCTCGAAAGATCTGAATACACATCAGCAATACTATCGATATCACCAACCCGTATTTTATACCTGACATGAGCCGATAAAGTGCCGGAAAACGAAATTCATTAAGTGAGAGCCACACCATAGGTGCTAGCAAAATGCTACTCAACAAATATGAAAGTCCACAAGAAATGAGTAACGCTGACAGAGCTAAGCAGCAACTTAGGGTAGACCAGACTCGATGAATCATACTCCGCATGATGACTGCCAGTCCTGCTTGCAACATTGCAAACAAGAATAAGATAACCTGCACTTGCTCGAGCGGCATTAGTGCCCAAACAAATAGCACTTGCGCCGAAAAGCTTAACGCGAGGGCAAGGTGTTCCAAAAACTCATTATTAGGCGCTGACAGTATCCGCTGCGCGACCGCCAACATGATCACAGACACCGCCGCAGAAGCCATTTCACTTTGGAAAAACGAATAAAAAGATCCAAAGAAAATACCCAGTAAACACATGCCTCCTAGCCAACCTGATATTGCCAGTAACAATTTGACATACCAAGGAAAACCGCTTGGCGCCTCATTGAACATGCTTTCAGACATTACATTTGCTTCGATAAGCTTGTTTCTTAGCGGCTTATTCATCACAAACGCCCCTCGCTTTGAACATTTTTCAGCCAAGCGGCAGCAATTACTCCAGTGACGATTACGAGTATTGTGAGTATGAGGAAATAGGCTAGCTCATCGATACCTTGTATGCTTTTTGCCACAAAAGTTACCGTCACTAAGATAAGCGAAAGACATCCTCCCGTGAGCATAAACAGGTCTAGGGTACGTCTTCGATAGTAGTAATAGACACAAATAAGAGAAGCCCCCCAAGCTAACATCGATACAGGCGTATCACTGCTTGCGTTAACCAAAGAAGACCAAACAATATAGGTAATAATGACACCAGACACTGTCCCGAGTATATGCAGCATCCACTTTTTCTGCATCCACGCATGTGACATGCTCAGAAATTGCCATAAGCACAAAGCACTCGAGTTAAACAAAAACAGCACCCACGACACACTATCTAAAGCGTCAACGAACAACAATTGATTAGGTGAAAATGTGTCGAGGTAAAGAGCGATCGAGAGATTGCTTAATACGAGCCATAATATCCATGCTGGGATAAAGCGTGTGACAATGACCCAAGGTGTAATAAGCACTAGCCAACCGGCGAAAAGCTGCCATGTATCGGCACCTGTTTGATAAGTTTGGCCGAATACAGCCAGCAGAGCCCCGATTAATAGACACGAAACAATAGCGGCTGCATTAGCAAGCAACTTATGTCTATCGGCTTTAACATAGACAACAACAGATATAATTAGGCAGGATTCAATAAGGGCAAACTTGGCGAATCGGCCTAGATCGGCCCAGTTGTAGGCGAAAAAGAAAATCAAAGACAGACTGAACGCTAAGCTACCCAGCCAAACAAACAATTGATTAAAAAAGCGAACCCATGCTTGGGGAACAGGCTTTATTTCAGCGAGCTCCTTCGCTCGTTCTATAGTGTCGGAAGTAACGATTCCACGCTCAACAAGATCAACAAGCTCTTTTCTCATTGATTTGATTCCTTTTGCTCTATTGGCATTGTCTCCTCAACCAAATACTCAGAGGCACTATCTGGCTGAGTAAACATCAAATTAGAGGCAAACGGATTTGCCTCATCATCACTTAGAGCTTAACACAGCAGCAGGATTCAACTTACTGGCTCTAGAAGCGGGATACCAAGTAGCAAAAAGGCTCAGAGTGATAGCAGTCAAAGAGACAACAATGACATCACTAGGATTGACTTGAGATGGAAGGAAATCAACAAAATAAATATCACCAGACAAAAATTTATGCCCAATGAGATTTTCTAACGCGCTAATCATAGGGGTAAGATTTAACGCGATCAAAACGCCAAATACACTGCCTGCAACGCTTCCAAGCACGCCAGAAAAGACCCCTTGCCAAACAAATATCCGTTTGACCAGTCCATCTGTCGCGCCCATCGTGCGCAAAATCGCAATCTCAGCGGCACGATCTTTTACCGCCATCATCAAGGTTGATACGATATTAAAGCTCGCCACACCAATCACCAAAACCATCACCAAGTACATAATGGTTCTAACCAGTTGGATATCACGGTAAAGAAAGCCGTATTTCTGCTGCCAGCTACGCAAGTAAACATAAACATCCAGTGTGTTGCCTACTTCACGAATAATTTGAGTCGCATTAAGTACTTCGGTAACACGCACGGAGACACCACTTACACCTTGGCCCATTTTTGCGTAATTCTGCGCATCTTGAAGCGGTACAAGCGCCAAGTTATGGTCAATCTGGCCATTTAAAGTGAGTAAGCCAGCAACTTTTACGCGCACACGCTTTGGCGCCTGAACTTTTGTCGTGGCACCAGAGGTAGGGATCATCAAAGTTAAAAAGTCGCCTTTTTTGACCTTGAGTAAATCTGCAATCCCTTTGCCAAGAATGACTTGTTGTTGCCCCGCTTGAAACCCGTCCCATACCTCAGAGTCAATAAAATCACTTAAGTTAGAAACCTTGCTTTCAAGTTGCGAATCGATACCTCTTACTTCAAGGGCTTTAAGCTGCGCGCCTTTTTCAGCAAGTGCAGTAAACTTCACATAGGGAGCCGCCGCTTCAATCTTAGGATGTTTCTCACTCTGGGATACCACGTTTTGCCACTCAATCAGTGGACCTCTTACGCCTTCAAACTCTCCGTGAGAGATAACCGACAAGACACGATTATTAAGCTCGCGCTCAAAACCGTTCATCGCAGACAAACCAATAATGATCATCGCCACACCCACGGCAATGCCTATGGTTGAAGACATAGAAATGAACGAAACCATTTTATTTCGTTGTTTGGCTCGGCTAAATCGCCCTCCAATAAACAGAGACAGGGATGAAAACACTTACACCCCCTCAATGTTGAGTAGCAAACCGTCTTGCATATGTAACTGACGATCCATTTTCGCCGCTAACTCGCCATCATGAGTAACAACCAAAAATGCGGTATCAGACTCTTGATTAAGCTCGCGCATCAGATCATAAATCGCTAATGCCGTCTTATGATCTAAGTTACCAGTCGGCTCATCCGCCAAAACGAGAGAGGGATTGTTCACCAATGCTCGCGCAATCGCCACACGTTGACGCTCACCGCCCGAAAGCTCTGCTGGTCGATGCTCTATTCGGTGGCTTAAGCCCACTTTATCTAACAGTGCTTTCGCTGCCGACTTGGCTTGGTTCACTTTGACACCACCAATAAGCAAAGGCATTGCAACGTTTTCTATTGCGCTGAAATCTGACAGGAGATGGTGAAACTGGTAAACAAAGCCTAGGTGCTGATTGCGCAGCTTAGCTTGACGGTTCGAACTCAATTTCGATAAGTCTTGGCCTAAAAACTCGACATGGCCTTCGGTCGCATCATCCAGAGCACCCAAGATATGCAGCAGCGTACTTTTACCAGAACCTGAGGTCCCAATAATCGAGGCTAGCTCGCCCTTCTCGATATCAAAACTCACACCTTTAAGAACTTGAGTATCGAATGCACCCTCATGATAAGTTTTGCACACGTTGTGACATTGAAGAAGACTACTCATATCTTAAAGCCTCGGCTGGTTTTACTGATGATGCGCGGTATGAAGGGAACAAAGTCGCCACAAGGCTCAGCGCAATAGCCAATACGACAACAACAAAAATTTGAGCAGGGTTGATTAATATCGGCAGCTCACCACCCACCGCGAATAGAGCGATACCTGCACTTTCAAGTAACGAGTTAATATTATTGGCTAGCAAGACACCCAAACCACCACCAATGATGGCACCTATTACGCCACTACTTGCGCCTTGAACAATGAAGATCGAAAGAATCTGCCTGTCGGTCATACCTTGAGTTTTTAAGATCGCGACTTCAGATTGCTTCTCCATTACCACCATAATCAGCGCAGAAATGATATTGAACGCTGCAATGCCCACGATGAGACCGAGCATTAAGCCCATCATGTTCTTTTCCATTCTTACCGCTTGGAAAAGCTCGCCTCTTTGATCGCGCCAATCTTGCCATTGCCAGCCTTCTGGAAGTGGATTTTGGCTCAGTTCGCCAACCACAAATGGGTCATTAAAGAACAAGCGCCACCCTGTCATGGTGTCCGGCTTCAAACGCATCAATTTTCCAGCGTCTGAAATATGCGTGATCATCAGCTGTTTATCAACATCTGAACCTGTATTGTAGATACCCGCCACAGTAAATAAACGCTGGCTTGGGATTCGACCCAGTGGCGTAAACTGACTCGCACTAGTTACCATCAAGCGGACTTTATCACCGACCGAGACGTCCATTGAACGGGCGAGCGAATGACCAATAAACAACTGGTACTCACCCGCTTGTAAATTAGATAAGTGGCCCGCAATTAAATGACGCTCGATAGGGTCATGCTCTGAAGGCTTAATACCAATCAGTAAGCCGGCGTTAAGTTGACTTGGGCTTTGGATAACAGCTTCACTCTGAACGATTGGCTCTGGATGCCCAGCAGAAGAAAGTTGCGCGATAAATTCAGGAGCACGTTCTGTTTTCGCCGTTTTGCCATCAATTTGAGAAACGATGGCTTGAGGAAGAACGCCTAGAATGCGCCCTTTAAGCTGCGCTTCAAATCCATTCATAACGGAAAGCACAGTCACAAGCGACATTACACCGATCGTAATGCCCGCCGTTGACATATAAGAGACAAAGCGGCTAAACCTATCACCGGAGCGACCGCGTAAGTAGCGCAAACCGATGAAGGTTGAGACTGGATGAAACATAGTAGAAACCAATGTTAGGGTTTGATGACCTAAGTAATGGTGCTTACTCTACCGATTAAATCCCTTGGCGTGTAGTGTTTAATTGCCAATTAGTGGTTAAAATATGTAATAAACAAAGGGATAGCTTGATTACTTGTCAGCTATAACGATAATCAAAGTTATCAAGTAAAAGGAATCAAGCATGGCCGATCAAGAATTCTTTACCGTCAACCACACAATGACAGTCAATGTCGAAGCTTTGGCTGAGGGCGTGGATTTCCCAAGTTATGAAAAGTTTGAAGGGGAAATCCCAGCACCTTTCATTGTTGCTAGCGAGTTTAGTAATCTTGATTTATTGAATGACAGCGCGCGTAATGAATTGAAAAATAGCGACTTTAAGCATGTAATTCAACTGCTAGATACGCAAAACTCTAAACTCAACTTACTGTTGACCTTTATGCTATCTCAGCAAGATGACCCATCTATGCGTCATAAAACTCATTCATTTGGCGCCAGTCAATTTACCTACATTTCTGATGCGGCAGTGAGCCTTGATTCCAAAGTTCGTGTAAAATTATTCTTAGAGCATCCTGCCGCAGCAATATATTGTTACGGACACATATCGCAAGTAGAAGTGACCGAGGACACTCATCTCGTCACCGTGAAATACGATTTACTGCGTGATCTCGATGAAGATCTCCTTATCAAAGCCGCTCTATTCCAACAACAAAAGCTCCTTCGTCAGCGCTCACTTAATCGCGACAAATAAACAGAACTATGTCTAACACATCATTACTTAATCTGGCGTGCTCAGATCGCGCCGGAGACAAAAAGCAGATTGGTAACCTTCAAGGGGCAAGTTTAGCCCTTGCCATTGCTGAACTCGCACAACAGCACGGCTCTCACACTCTGCTCGCCGTTCCTGATCCGCAAACCGCGTTAAAACTACAACAAGAGCTAGAGCAGTTCGCCACTCAAGAAGTCGCCTTGTTCCCTGACTGGGAAACTTTGCCATACGATAGCTTTTCTCCCCATCAGGAGATTATTTCAGACCGAATTTCTCGACTCTATCAGCTGCCAACGCAATCGAGTGGAATCACTATCGTTCCGGTTAATACGCTGTTGCAACGCCAGTCCCCGCGCGACTATTTAATGCAGCATACGCTGATGGTGAAAGTGGGCGATCTATTCTCTCTAGAGAAGCTACGCATTCAACTTGAAAAGTCGGGTTATCGACATGTAGACCAAGTGTTTGGTCCAGGTGAATATGCGAGCAGAGGCTCGATTTTAGATCTCTTCCCTATGGGCTCAAATGACCCATTTCGTATCGACTTCTTTGATGATGAAATCGATACAATACGTACTTTCGATCCTGAGAATCAACGTTCAATCGAAGATAAACAAGAGATTCGTTTACTTCCAGCGCATGAATTTCCGACTTCTGAGAGCGCAATTGAAGACTTCCGTATTCGCTGGCGTCAGCGTTTCGAAGCTCGCCGTGAACCTGAATCCGTTTACATGCAAGTCTCTAAAGGGACTTGGCCAGCAGGTATTGAATACTGGCAGCCACTGTTTTTTGAACAAACGGAAACCTTGTTTGATTACATCCCAGAGGACACACAACTGCTAACGGTCGGTCAATTAGAACCTGCCATAGATACCTTCTTGGAAGATGTGGACTACCGCTACGATCAACGCAAAGTCGATCCGCTGCGTCCACTGCTGCCGCCTGAAGAGCTATGGCTTAAGAAGGATGAACTGTTTAGCCAGTTTAAACTGTTACCTCAAGTGCAGCTGTATGTTGAGCCAGTCAGTGAAAAACAGGGTCGTTGCAATCCTAATATCTCTTCCTTGCCAGAGCTTGCGGTACAGCACCAAAACAAAGAACCAATGGCCGCTCTGCGCCAATTTAGCGAAACCTTTACCGGTCAGATAGTCTTCTCGGTTGAGTCAGAAGGTCGCCGTGAGGCTTTGCTTGAACTGCTCCAGCGAATTAAGTTAAAACCACAAGAAAGCAGCGACTTACAACAAGCACTGAGTAGTGGTAACAAGTTCAGTCTGATCCTTGGTGCCGCTGAGCATGGTTTCGTATTTGGTGACGAGCAAGTTGCACTCATCTGTGAAAGTGATTTACTCGGTGACCGAGTCATTCAGCGCCGACGCAAAGACCGCAAAACCACCAATAGCGATGCGGTCATTCGTAACCTAGCGGAATTGCAACCAGGCCAACCCGTAGTGCATATCGACCACGGTATCGGCAGATACATAGGACTGCAAACCCTAGAAGCTGGCGGTATGACGACAGAGTACGTAACGCTTGAGTACCAGAATGATGCCAAACTCTATGTTCCTGTTGCCTCACTAAACCTTATCAGCCGCTATTCTGGCGGTGCAGAAGAAAGCGCGCCACTGCATAAGCTTGGCGGTGAAGCCTGGGCTAAAGCAAGACGTAAAGCCGCCGAAAAGGTACGTGACGTCGCGGCTGAACTTTTAGATGTCTACGCTAAACGCGAACTTAAGCCGGGTTACAAGTTTGAGTTAGACCGCGGCCAATACGCGACATTCAAAGCGGGCTTCCCATTTGAAGAGACCGATGATCAATCCATGGCGATCAACGCCGTTATGTCTGACATGTGCCAGGCTAAAGCGATGGATCGCTTGGTGTGTGGTGATGTTGGCTTTGGTAAAACAGAAGTTGCAATGCGTGCGGCATTCGTTGCGACCGACAATAGTAAGCAAGTTGCTGTCCTTGTACCAACAACCCTACTTGCCCAGCAGCACTTTGAGAACTTCCGCGACCGTTTTGCTAACTTACCAGTTAGAGTCGAAGTCTTGTCTCGCTTCAAAACAGCTAAAGAGCAGAAGCAGGTACTGCAAGATATTGAAGAAGGTAAAGTGGACCTAGTTGTCGGAACCCACAAGCTTCTATCAAACGACATTAAGTTCAAAGATCTTGGTCTGCTAATCGTTGATGAAGAACATCGCTTTGGCGTACGTCAGAAAGAAAAGATGAAAGCGATGCGTGCCGATGTCGATATCTTAACCCTAACCGCGACACCTATTCCTCGTACCTTGAATATGGCCATGAGTGGCATGCGTGATCTGTCAATTATCGCCACGCCACCAGCGAGACGTCTCGCCATCAAAACCTTTGTCAGACAGAGCGATGACGCAGTAGTGCGAGAGGCTGTGCTACGTGAGATTATGCGTGGTGGTCAGGTTTACTTCTTACATAACCAAGTTGAGACTATAGAAAAAGTTGCGGCCGATCTGGAGAAGTTGATTCCAGAAGCGCGCGTAACCGTCGCACACGGCCAAATGCGCGAGAGAGAACTCGAACGCATTATGAATGACTTTTACCACCAGCGCTTTAACTTGCTAGTGTGTACCACCATCATTGAAACCGGTATTGATGTACCAACAGCCAACACCATTATTATGGATAGAGCAGATAATCTTGGTTTGGCTCAGCTTCACCAGTTGCGCGGTCGTGTCGGTCGTTCGCATCACCAAGCCTATGCTTACTTAATGACGCCCCATCCAAAAGCTATGACCAAAGACGCCGTTAAACGTCTTGATGCCATTGCTTCATTGGAAGATCTCGGTGCGGGCTTTACCTTAGCGACCCACGATTTGGAAATTCGTGGTGCAGGTGAACTACTTGGTGACGAGCAAAGTGGTCAAATTCAATCGGTTGGCTTTACTCTATATATGGAGATGCTAGAGCAAGCAGTGGAAGCGTTGAAAGAAGGCAAAGAGCCTTCACTCGACGAGCTACTTCGAGAGCAAACTGAAGTCGAAATGCGCTTACCTGCCCTTCTGCCGGATGATTACATCCCAGACATCAACACTAGGCTCTCGATGTACAAGCAAATTGCTAGTGTGACAAGTGAAGATGAGTTAGGTGAACTTAAGATTGAGCTGATAGACCGTTTTGGTTTATTGCCTGATGCCACTAAGAACCTACTCTCAGTAGCCAAGTTGAAACTGCAAGCAGCGGCTCTGAAAGTGAAGAAGATTGAAGCTCACGACAAAGGTGGCTTTATCGAATTCTATCCAGATGCTGACATTAACCCTATGTATTTGGTTAAACTATTGCAATCTCAGCCACAAAAATTCGCAATGGATGGACCCACTAAGTTCAAGTTTACGATACCATTAGTAGATAGACGTAAGCGCATCCAGTTTGTTAGTGACATGTTGGGTGAATTCCAGCAAAATTTATTGCCAAAAGCGTAAAGCCAAAATCAAATGGAGGTGCCTCGCACCTCACTATGGAGTTGTAATGAAGAAACTGATCCCGCTGCTGCTCATGCTTGTTGCAATGCCTTCTATGGCGCAGCGTCAATTCGATATCGAAGTGATCATTTTTAAACGTGCCGTGGATGCCGAGCAAACTGCTGAATCTTGGCCTACAGACGTCGCGAAAGTTAACCTTGAAAGAGCTGGCTCTTTTAGTGACGCAAGTTACCGCGCAAAGAAAGGTGTCCAAATGCTACCCGCTTCCGAGTATGCCCTTAATAGCGAAGTTAAAAAGCTCAATCAGCATGCGGGTTTTAAAGTGTTAATGCACAAAGCTTGGCGCCAAGGAGATCAAGGCCGTTTCGGTGCGCCTATCTTCCACGTGCAAGCAGGTCGAGATTATTCAGGCAAGTTTAATCCTGATGGCTCTATGATCGAAGAAAGTCAAAGCCAAGTCCTAGAGGGCATTACCGAAGAGAGTATTCCAAAGCCTTTGTATCAACTTGATGGAAAACTGCAAATCTATGTAGAGCACTATTTGTATGCTGATGTAGAGCTCGACCTTAAATCACCTAGTGTGAAAGAAGTGACTCTGCAAGAACATCAGCCAGAAATGTTGACGGCAGAACCTGCCACTGACAATCAGGTTGTTCAGGTCGGTTTGATGGAAGATGTCACTCCCACTGTTCACAAAGTTGAGTTCTTGAAGAGTTATCGATTTGACCAGAAGCGCCGTATGCGCAGTACGGAAACACACTTCCTCGATCACCCTCTAATGGGTGTCATCATTCAAGTGCGTCGCGTCAATCAATAATCGAGTAAGCCCTCCAACGAGGGCTTTTTGTTTATGAGTCCAGATTATCAAATCGTCACCCAACATTTAGTCTTGAGGCTAATAACCAGTGAAGAGAGCAATTCTCTGAGAAACTGTGTGGCTAAGTCGCCTAGCCTTCACCGTTGGATTGACTGGTGCAATGCGGACTTCTCCTTGAATGACGCCGAGCGCTTTGTCTTAGCAACACGCTTAAACTGGGTAAAATCTGAAGCCTATGGGTTTGGCGTATTTTGCCGTACAAGCGACGAGTTAGTCGGAATGGTTGCGATTAATGAGCTTTACCATACTTTTAACATGGCGAGTATTGGCTATTGGATTGCCGATCAACATCAAGGTAAGGGACTCGGTGTAAAAGCGGTCAATGCTTTAATCGAGTTTTGCTTCGCCCAACTTAAATTAACGCGAGTAGAAGTGGTCTGCGACCCAGATAACCTGCCTAGCCAAAAGCTGATAGAGTCTTGTGGTGGTCTGTTGGAAGCCAAAGCGCGCAATCGCTTTATCTTCAACGGTAAACCTAAAACAGGCCTTGTTTACTCTGTCATACCTAACTAAGTTTCAAGACGTAGTCCAAATCAAAAAAGAGCGCCGAGGCGCTCTTTTTAGTATTTGTTCATTAATTAATGAAGTTTAAGATTTGGTCGTAGAACTCGGTTAATACGCCCCATTAGGATGATCAAACCTGTCTTGAACACGCCATGCAACGCCATCTGGTGCAAGCGGTACAAAGAGATATAAACAACACGTGCAATACGCCCTTCGACCATCATAGAACCTTTGGTCAAGTTGCCCATTAAGCTACCCACGGTTGAGAAGCGACTTAATGACACCAAAGAGCCTTTATCTTTGTAGATGTAAGGCTTCATTTCACGACCATTAAGCTTAGCAACGATGTTAGCGAAAGCACGGCTCGACATCTGGTGCGCAGCTTGAGCACGCGGTGGAACAAACGAACCATCCGCTTGAGTACACTGCGCCAAATCGCCGATCACGAAGATATCGTCATCGCGCGTAGTTTGCAGTGTATCTTTGACCACAAGTTGGTTGATGCGATTGGTTTCTAGGCCAGCAATGTCTTTGATAAAGTCAGGTGCTTTAATACCTGCAGCCCAGACCATAATCTGAGCTGGAATCTTGTCACCATCTTTGGTCACTAAGCCATCTTCATCGGCTTGAGTCACCATAGTCGCAGTGCGGACGTTCACCCCTAACTTAGTCAACTCCTGATGAGCAGCGCCTGAAATGCGTGGTGGAAGCGCAGGCAAAATACGTTCGCCAGCTTCAATAAGGTTCACGTTGAGCTTGCTTGAGTCAAGGTCACCAAAACCGTAAGTACGTAGCTCTTTTACCGCATTGTGTAGTTCTGCCGACAGCTCTACACCCGTTGCACCCGCACCAACAATCGCAATATCCACTGTACCATTGCCATTTTTAGCATGTAGCTTAAGGAACTCGTTGTTCATTTGAGTACGGAAGCGATGTGCTTGCTCGGGGCTATCTAAGAAAATACAGTTGTCGCGAACGCCAGGTGTATTGAAATCGTTTGAAGTAGAGCCAATAGCCATGACTAGAATGTCATACTCAAGCTCGCGGCTTGGCATCAGCAGCTCATCGTTGTCATCTTTCAACTCACGCAGTTTAATCACTTTACGCTCGCGATCGATATTTTCTAGGCTGCCCATTTGAAAATCAAAGTGGTGGTTTTTGGCATGCGCGCGGTAGCTAAGTGCATCCACACCTTCATCAAGAGAGCCCGTCGCCACTTCATGCAGAAGGGGTTTCCATAAGTGGCTCGCCTTGCGGTCGACTAAAGTGACTTTAGCACGACCTTTACGGCCAAGTGTACGACCTAGTTTGGTAACAAGCTCTAGTCCGCCTGCACCGCCGCCTACTACGATAATTCGTGTCACAGCAACTTCCTCAAAAAATAAAATAAAACTGAATCAAGCCGAAAATCGACTCGATGGAATTCTGTATTTTTGGTCTAGGGGCGACTTTCTCTTCGCACACGGTCTAGACATAGAGGGCCAACAAATATGACACGCTTATTGGATAAAAGAGCCGAATCACTAAATGCTACACGTTTGACGTAGCTCACTAATGGGCAAGTTTTTTACTCGCTCTCAATTTTTTTTGATATTTATCAAAAAATTTGTAGTGAGTTCATTATATAGAGCAAAACATGACACGCAACTAAAGAATCGCGTGATCCCACTAAATTTTGTAAGGATTAGAGTTAATTGAACAATAAAAAGGCGACAGAGAGCACTCTGTCACCTAGGGATTAGAAATCGAAAAAGCTAACGACTAGTTTGCTTCTTTAAATGCTTTCATGGTTTGCAGATGTTGGGAGATTTTTTTGAACTTGTGAGTCTGAGTTTCGTCCCAGATAATGTCGTAGTAATTCTCTAGCTCTGATGCCGTTTTACTGTTGTCGTGAATCTCATCTTCTTTCGACAAAATCACCAGACAATTCTCTTTGTTCTTGGTTCTAAACTCTGAAACACACTTAGTGGCGATATCTTCATACTCTTCAGGTCTATCGATACGTCCTTGCATAGTTAATTCAGGGTGCAAGTTCGGATTAAAAATAACCTGTTTAATACCGCATAAGAAACCAATTCTCTCTGACCAATAACCGCCAAGACCAACACCACAAATTATAGGGTTCTTATCACCTGACTGCTCGATCACCTTATGCACTTCTTTCAGCAAGTGTTGCATATCGTGCTTTGGATGGAGAGTACTGTAGTTAATGAAACGTACATCATCATCAATAAACTGAAGTTGAAGCACTTTTTCATGGTTGCCTGGACTGGTCGAATCAAAACCGTGTAAATAGATAATCATTGTAAATCCCTCGATCCTTGTGATTTTAATCTACCACGAAATATAAGGTTTAAAAGCTCACTGAGTAACTTTAAACGCGCCGAACCACCAAACAGTGATCTTAGCTGCAAATTGTTTCTTGGAGTTTACGTGCTTGGGTTAAATATTGTTCATCGCCCCAGAGCTGATGGGCTAATAGATACCAAAGCATTGCCATCATCATCGCTCGAGGTTGCCACGCCATTACACCTTCTACCCAATCATCAACGCCCTCTACTCCTCTCAACTGGCAATAACGATATACCGCCTCTAATGGCTTTTCACTACAGACATCAATTGAGAGCGTAAGATCTAATCGCGGGTCCGCCATTGCAGCATATTCCCAATCAATGACCTTATTTCCAGCATTAGTTTTAACCATGTTGTAGCCAGCTAAGTCAAAGTGACATAACGTTTGGCCAACATCCGCTAAGCTCGGAGCAGAACGCCACTGATTGTAAATCGACACATAGGGCTCGACTTTGTGGTCATCGTCAAGCAACATCCAGTAGTGATCGACACGCGCAGTAAAATTAAAGGGCGCAACAGGAATACGTTGCGTGTCCATATCATGAATGGAGATCATGGTCTTAAGTAGCGAATCAAACGGTAGTCCCTGCGTCAGAGACTCGCCTTCGATCCAAGTGACTAACAGTCCTTGGTCATTGATGTGAACGGCTTGCGGAGATAAACCGCTAGATTCGATAGCCGTGAGAATTTGATACTCTTGAAAACGAGAGATCGAGAAGGCTTTGGTGATATTGGTTGTCGGTCTCCAGACAAAAGACTTTCCGTCTGAAGTGACCACTTTCCAGCAACGGTTAGTTAGTCCCCCTGTTAGCGTTTGAGCATAGTCAGGGGGAATAGAAAAGAAGTGTTCTAGGGACAATAATGAACGATCGAGTTGGCATGCTTCACTCCACGACATTCGCGCCATAGTACACTCCTTTTGTTACATAAAGCTTGGCTTATAGGCCTAAGAAGCTTTTTGATTCTTGCTTACGGATCTCAGTCTCATCTGCCCATTCAATTAGACCAGTCTCTAGATCCATTAGACGCATCGTCATTTTGTAGTATACGTCTTTGTCGCTGCCAGCATTCTTGTTAATGCTTGAAAGGTTACCGTAGAGCATGTATTGAGCGCCAACCATCTTACCAAACTGAATTGCCGTGCTTTGGTTCACTAGCTCATCATTATTCTGGAAGTTTAGCTGTTCACGTACTGCTTCTACGCGATCCATATCTACAAAACGGAACTTACCAGAATTCAGCATCTTAGTGCTGATAGAATCGGTAATAGATTCAGTATCGATATGTTCACTAGTTTTATTTTTGATACGCTCAACAAAAACAATAGGGCGTGAATCGCGAGTGATAGCTGCTACAGAGCCCGACATCATCATGCTGTCGACCATTTCACCGGCAATTTTTTGCAAGTCTGTTGAACCAAAATCAATTGTTGTTGTTTCCACAGCTTGAGCGTCACCATAGCTTACTTGGTTAGAACAGCCACCAAGCACTACAGCCAAACCAAGTAATGCAATTACACTTTTTTTCATTGTCGGTTCCTTAGGATATCCTTGAGTTACTTCTTAAAATTAATTGTCTAGTTCACGGATTTGAACGCGGAATTGGCGCCCATTTGGATTGATAGAAATCTCTGAAATAGAAACCTCTTCAGCTCCGCGAAGAATGGCTTGTCGCCATGGGCTAAGCTTGTTGTTCACTTCTAGCCCTTGATCGTCATACCAATAGAAACGGTATTGAATGTGTTGGTCGCCTTTGGTTTGATTTGCCAAACGCACTATGCCTCGTGCGCGACCATCTACATCAATCGTTGAAATATCTTCGATGCTCACACGCCCTGCCAGAACGTTGTCCCCAAACAGGACCGTTTGAGAGGCGCCATCGATGCGCAGCCCAGCCGTATTGCTGTTGCTAGCACACCCCATTAAGGTCAGCGCTGCTGCGATTGAAATAAGCCATTTTTTCATCGTATATTTCCTAGTTGTTTATGCCAAATGGTTGCGTTGTTACCTTGGCGCGAAAGCCAAACAAGCGTTGTACGACCAGACTCAACATTGAAGGTATGAGTTTGACCAGCAACCTGTACAGATTGTTCCCCAGGTTCAACCACAGAACTTGCGCTGTAGATTTCTCCAGGTAAAGTTATCCAACTGCGAGTATCAGGTTGCTCAGTTAGTGTGTTCCACACGTTAAACAGCGCATTACCTAAGTCATCAGGATTATCTTTGGTTGCCTCTCTACGCAATTCCTCTTTAGCCCATACTCGTAGTGCTTGACGAATTAAGATAGATGGCATTCGCTCGGTCAAATTTTGCTTTGCCATTAGATTTACGTCAGTCAGTAGACTTTCGCTTACGCTGTTGTCATTGAGTATTACAGGGCTAAATTTTTCCGCAGGTACGTTTTCGTAATAAGGCAAAGCAACGGTATATAAACCACGGTTACTGCCTCGCGAAATTGGCAGCGTTTGTGTCCAACCGTTCATTGCGTCTACCACGCCACGCTCATCTATAACAATTACCCTACCTTTATTCGTATCTAGGTAACTGGCTTTACCATAACGCTTTTCGAGTTTGGCTAGATCTTCACGCATACCTAAACGTTTAGCAACACGCTTAGTCCCATCAATTACCTGCTGATTGTCCGGCATAACGGCCAACGCGCGACGATAATCGACATAGGCTCCGTTTAAGTCATTGTCTGCTTCATAAAGCAGTGCAGACAAATAAAGCAAGTAGCCACTTTGTACTGCCTGCAGCTTTTTGCCGGCATCTGGATAGTTAGCAAGAATACTACCAAGGTTTGGCGATACGCCTTGTGCTTGCATCTGGCTTTGAGCCGATTCAAGTTCACTCTCTCTATCTTTACGCGCGCGCTCTTGCACTTGATTAGCACGGCGCATCTCGATAATCGCACCTTCAAGGTCATTCTTTTGAAGATAGTTAAGACCTAAATAAAGATGTAAAAAACCCAGTTCGTAGTCAGCAGGTTGGTACGTTTTTAAGTTGTCATTAACTGCAAGCGCACTTAAGCTCATTGCCGTCTCTGAAACAGAGATCGTTGCTTGATCTTGTTGCACTCTAACCGCTCGGTCACTGACTTCAAATGCGCCCTTACTTTCAGGGTATTGCTGGTTTAGCAGATAAACTCTGCCTTTTTCCATGTTATCTAGAATGTCCCCAGCTATCTCCTCAGGTAACAACTCTTCGGCTTCATAATAGCGGCCGTTCTTGATTGTTTGGTGCAACTCACTATTTTGCGCACTGTAATGACTGAAAAGATTGCCCACAGATAAATTGGCACAAGCGGAAAGAGCCAAACTACTTGCTAAGGCAAACATGAGTCGAATGTGTTTATGCACTTTCTACTCCGATTTTTGTACTATTTGACACGATGACATGTCTCGTATTTTAAAAAATTTAACGTTCGACATCAAACCCTTTAAAAAGTTCCATTCATATCAAAAGTTTTTAGCTCATTAGCATTGGGCCAAGCGGGCGTCCACCCACTAAGTGCATATGAATATGGTAAACCTCTTGTCCGCCATGAGAGTTGCAGTTCATGATCAAACGGTAGCCATCCTCATCGATACCTTCTTCTTTCGCTAGTTTTCGCGCCACAGTAAACATACGACCCATGACTAATTCATCTTCTTCTTCGATGTCATTGACGGTTGGAATAAGTTTATTTGGGATGATCAAAATGTGACTTGGAGCACGCGGGTTGATGTCTCTAAATGCGGTAACTAAATCGTCTTGATAGACAACATCTGCTGGGATTTCTTTGCGAATAATCTTGCTGAAAATGGTTTCTTCTGCCATGAAGGGCTCCATTGATACACTTGTTGTTGATTGAGTTGAAACGAGTATGCGTCAAGCTTCGCAAAATCACAATAAAAAACGCTGTTCAGTTCACTTATTCGACAATCCGTTATTACTCACTAGCTAAATATGTATTGTGCGTCAAAAAATGTGTGTCTCGGTATCAATACAATGGCTTTCTTTTTGTTAATTTTTTAAGACTTTATAATTACAGGGAGAGATCTATGAAGGGCTCAGTGATTAGGCGCATGTACGCTGGGTTTGCATTGATCATTATTATGTTCATCGTTACGACGTTGATGATGATGCGAGGAATGCAACAAATCCACCAAAACTTCGAAGGTGTCTCAAACACCTCGCTGCCACTAGTTTCACAATCAAACCAAACCAGCGTTGCTTTATTGTCTGCCGACAAACTTTTTAAAGACTTTTTGACAACTCAAAGCTTTGAGCGCATGGATCAACTTTCAGAGCAATTCGCTCAAAAGAAAGAAGCATATAACCAACAGCTAACAGCGTTAGAACAAGTAAGCGTCGGCCAAGCTGAACTAGAGCAGTCAATTGTCCAACTCAAAGAGATGGAACTGAGTTACTTCGCTGAAGCAGAACAAGCAATGGGCAATTATCGCGCGATGTTTACCGCGCAAGAGGAAGTACAACAGTCTACTCGACGCTTCCAACGCCTGCATTCTGAATTAAGTGTCGGAATGAAAGAGTATGTTGATGACCAAAGCAGCATTTCAGTTAAAGTGATGGCCAAAAGCTATTTTATCAAACTAAAAGATGCTGAACTCACCACTTCAGATGCTTTAGCAAGCAGTGATACAGAGTTGGTGACTAAAGCGGTAGCGAAGAATAAGAAAGCCGTCACCCACCTTAACTACGCCTACCGCGGATTAACAACGCAAATGCCGGAAATAAAAAAGGCGTTTGACGAATCAGTTCAACAGTTTACTCGTGATGTCGGTAAGAAAGGAGGCGTATTAGACCAACACAGTGCTTACCTATTGGCTAAAGATGCCCTGTACGCCAATATCGCGAGTCTGACTCAGCAGGTTGATGCGACCATGGCCGTACTTGACTCATTCAGTGAAGTCGCAAAACAAGGCTTAAATGCGTCGCTACAAGAAGCCGGTGATGTATACGAACAGGGGGTGGTTCGCTCAATTGCAATTGGCGCGATCGTTATCTTAATGGCTATCGCGATTGGATATCATATTGCACATAGCGTACGCGACCCACTCACTCGCATTCTTGGCACTCTTGAGTCACTTACTGAAGGCGATATGACCAAGCGTATCGAGATTCGCTACAACAATGAGTTCAGCCGCGTTAGCAACCATATTAATTCTCTAGCCGATAACCTTCATGGCATTTTGGTCAAGCTCAATGATGCGTCCGATGATCTGACTCAAACAGCAACAACCAACCAACAAACCTCATCTCAAGCGCAATCACAGCTCAGCCAGCAACGTGAACAGACGGCAAATGTTGCAACCGCTATGACCGAGATGGCGCATTCTGTTCAAGAGGTCGCACAAAGCGCTCAAAGCTCACAACAAATGGTAGAGCAAGTCGAAAAAGCTTCTGAATCTGGCCGCCATATCATGGGCACCAACATTACGACTATCAATCAACTTGAAACGCGCCTCACCCAGTCTGTTGATGCGGTTAAAGACCTGCAAGCAATGAGTAGCCAAATCGGCAGTATCCTAGATGTTATTCGGAATATTGCCGAACAGACCAACCTGTTGGCATTGAATGCAGCTATCGAAGCAGCTCGTGCTGGTGAACAAGGCCGCGGCTTTGCGGTGGTCGCTGATGAAGTTCGAGTGTTGGCTCAACGTACAACAGAGTCTACCTCGGAAATTGAAAATATGATCAGCAATCTTCAAAGTAGCTCAACATCAGCCAATAAGGTGATTCAAAGCTGTATGGATGATATGGAGCTTTCAGTGGAGCAAGCTTCTAATGCCAATAGTGCAATGGAAGAGATCCAAGGGCTTATCATGGAGATTAGCCAAATGAGCGGCCATATCTCTCAAGCGGCGGCTGAACAGAGTGAGACGACTGGCGATATTGCTCGTAATATCGAAGAGATCAATCTTATTGCCGACTCAAGCTATCAAGCCATGGCACAAATAGCTCAGACGAGTGATAACCTTTCCTCACTGGCGAACCAACAAGGTGAGTTGGTCCATAGGTTTAAGCTCTAGAAAGTCAGAACAATGTAATTTATTGAGATTGGGCGGCTATTTTTCATAGCCGCCCTTGTTTTTTATATCCCATGTCATTATATGGTTTATAGGCTTGCCCACTTTTCTTTCACTCTCTCGCAAGCCAAACATGAGGAAAAACTATGGCTGTTCATGTTGGCATCATCGATCAAGACCCGATTCGCTTGGTCACTCCACTTCTTGATAATCGCACCGTAAGCGATCATATCGTTTTCATTGGAGTCCCTGCTCAGGAAGATATGTATCTACGTCTGCACAGCGTGTTGAGCAAAAGGAACATCACCTCGGAGTTTTTTGAAATTCCTAACGTCGCGAATCCATCAAAGATTAAGCAAGCCGTTTCAATTCTTGCAGAAGACCTAAAAGCAAGAGGCGAAGAAGTTAAGCTGAATGCAAGCTGTGGACTTCGCCATCGCCTACTATCGGTCTACGAGATTTTCCGCACCTATCACTGGCCTATTTTCGTTGTTGAACCAAACAGTGACCGTCTATGTTGGCTTTATCCTGACGGTAAAGAAGATACTCAAGTTCAGGACAGAATCACCATCGATGACTACCTTACCGTGTTCGGAGCTCGCGGTGAATTCAGTGACCAAGAATTACCCCCTCAACTTGATCAGAAACTGTATGAGCTCGGAGAGCGTTGGGCAAGCAATGCATTAGAGTTAGGCCCCGGCCTTGCCACACTCAACTATCTTGCGACAACTTGTCGTAAAGAACAGCGTCTTGATGTTGAGCTATCGGAAAAACAACAAGGTTATCGCGAGCTGAATATGCTGCTTAGTGACTTAGTTGAAGCCGAAATCGCGACCTATCATGGCGGCGTATTGACCTTTGCCAACGAAGACGCGCGCCGTTTCTCTAACGGAGAATGGCTCGAAACTCTCGTTCACAGCACAGTTCGTCAGATCCAACAAGATATGCCGACCATTCAAGACCGCTCACTTAACGTTCAAGTTTACCGTCAACTTGGGGAGCGCGAAGTGCGTAACGAACTGGATGTAGCTTCAGTCGTTAACAATAAACTTCACATCATCGAGTGTAAGACGAAAGGAATGCGTGATGATGGTGACGATACCTTGTATAAACTTGAATCGCTTCGTGATTTGCTCGGTGGCTTGCAAGCTCGTGCCATGCTGGTTAGCTTCCGCCCTCTTCGTCATAACGATATCACTCGAGCAGAAGACTTAGGTTTAGCACTTATCGGCCCAGATGAGCTTAAAGACCTTAAGTCACACTTAGCGGCTTGGTTCACTGAAGCTGGCGGCCGAGATGAAGCCTGTGCTGACTGCTAAAAACAGATTATGAACAATAAAAAACCGCCAACTGGCGGTTTTTTTTAATACGAAAGCGACAAGCTCTATTTAACTGTCATCTTCAGTAAAGTTTGTTGGCAGAGTCGTCTTCATCTGGTTCCAAATCTGAGCACTCTCCATGCCATAGTGGCGCACTACAATTAGAATTTGGTCACGATTACCGGTTTCACACACCTCAAGTAAGTCTCGGTAGAACTGTAGGGCTAAGTCACGAGCCTGTGGGTTCGAAAAGTAGTAACTACCGACACGATCGTACAGTTTCTTTAGACCATTAAAGATCAAACCATAGATTTGGTTACCTGAATGGAACGCTAAACGTTGGAAAAGCATGTAGTCGTAAAAGTTGAATGTTTTCGCAACCAGTACGGCTTGGCGCTTTAACTCATCTTTCTCACCATCATCTTTAACATGCTGACGAATTTTTTCAGCGTAAGGAGACGACTCCATGAAAACATCCCACGACTCAGCATTGACCAAAGCCTCACACGAGCTGATCACACTAGAAATGGTTTTCTCAGAGTTTTCTTTATTGGCTTTAAACGCATAGCGCATAAAGATAGGACTGATGTTTGTGCGTGCTGCAAGCAAATCTTCAACAATTGAAGTCGCATTATCTGCGTCCAACGTCATTAACGTATCCAGAATATGAAGACCAGACGTTTCCATAAACTGGTTAACACGCGTCGGTTTACCATGTTGAATCGTTAACCAACCATCACGCGCTAAACGTTGGAGTACTTCTCGTAGAGTTGTACGCGTTACGCCAATTAGTTCAGAGAGCTCGCGTTCTGCTGGTAAAATAGAACCAGGTGGGAATCGCCCTTTCCAAATACTTTCAATAATGTATTTCTCTGCGAATCCTGCTGGGCTCTTTGCCTTAATGACCATTTATATCTTATCCAAACTTGTATTTTTATGGGTCTAATAGAACTCATCATACCACTAGTTTTTCTATATCGGAAACCACCACACAGTAAACGTGCGGCAAAACCACAATAGAGCATTAACTCTAACGCTATGCAGATTTTATTGAAACATATTGGGTTATGAAATAGGATAATTTTCATATTTAACAAATAAAAAACATCCCGCAGAGCCCACCATTAGGCATTTCAGCCGCAAAAATTAAGTTTGTAAAATTACATAATTAAACTGTCATTTCCATTCAATATAATTACATATTCTTTCTTATTCTATGCTTTCGTCGTTTTGCTTGCATTAACCATTGTTTTTCACAACTCTCGTGATATGTTTACGCAACTTTGATCGCGTTTTTAAACAAAAGTTAGCGAATAAAATACTCAACACAATTTTCTCGTTGACTAAATTGTGTTGAAGAGTACAGTGGCGACCAAAGTAAAGGAGTGCTTGTCTTTCTCAGGGAGTGACTTGGCAAGACCACATGATCGTGAACGGAATGTTGTTTTTCTAAGTCACTGTTGAATCGGGTTTGTTTTCTACCTACGGGTATATTTCCACTGGTCAGAAATTCTCAAGTTTCCGATTAAATGGATACAAGCGCGTGCAGTGTCTATTCATAACAACATTAAGAGTATCTAAATCATGCCGATGTCACTCGGAAATGCATTTATTAAGAATTTTCTTGGTAAGGCCCCAGATTGGTACAAAGTTGCCATCATTTCATTTTTAGTCATTAACCCAATTGTTTTCTTTTTTGTCGATCCTTTCGTTGCAGGTTGGCTGCTAGTCGCAGAGTTTATCTTCACCCTCGCAATGGCACTTAAGTGTTACCCTCTTCAGCCTGGTGGTTTACTTGCCATCGAAGCTATCGCCATAGGCATGACAAGCCCAGAACAAGTTAAACACGAACTTGTGGCGAACATCGAAGTACTGCTACTGCTTGTCTTTATGGTTGCAGGCATCTACTTCATGAAGCAGTTGCTGCTATTCATCTTTACCAAGATTCTTCTGGGTATCCGCTCTAAAAGCATGCTTTCCCTTGCATTCTGTTTTGCTGCTGCCTTCCTTTCAGCCTTCTTAGATGCACTAACTGTCATTGCGGTTGTTATCAGCGTGGCGGTTGGTTTCTATGCTATTTATCATAAAGTTGCTTCTGGTCAGGGCCCTCATGCCTCGCATGATCATACTCAAGATGATCACTTGTCTGAGCTCACACGTGATGATTTAGAAAATTACCGCGCATTCCTTCGCTCGCTACTTATGCATGCGGGTGTCGGTACGGCACTCGGTGGCGTAATGACCATGGTAGGTGAACCGCAAAACCTCATCATTGCGGACCAAGCAGGTTGGCAATTCGGTGAGTTCATCATTCGTATGCTACCCGTTACTGCACCCGTATTTGTCTGCGGCCTGATTACCTGTGTACTGGTCGAGAAGCTAAAAGTCTTTGGCTACGGTGCTCGCCTACCTGAGAATGTTCGTCAAATCCTAGTAGATTTCGACCGTGAAGAGCGTAAAACGCGTACCAAGCAAGACTTTGCTAAACTGTGGGTTCAAGGCTTTATTGCAGTATGGCTTATCGTTGGTCTAGCGCTTCACCTTGCAGCAGTCGGTCTAATTGGCCTATCTGTTATCATCTTAGCGACTGCCTTTACTGGTGTAATCGAAGAGCACTCTATGGGTAAAGCGTTTGAAGAAGCCTTACCATTTACCGCGCTTCTTGCCGTGTTCTTTGCTGTTGTAGCCGTTATCATCGACCAGCAACTATTTAAGCCTGTTATAGACGCCGTACTACACGTAGAAGACAAAGGCACTCAGCTAGCGCTGTTCTATGTCGCTAATGGCATACTTTCGATGGTTTCAGATAACGTGTTCGTCGGCACGGTATACATTAACGAAGTGAAAACTGCTCTTATTGAAGGGGTTATCACTCGTGACCAGTTCGATCTATTAGCGGTTGCTATCAACACAGGTACTAACCTACCTTCAGTTGCAACACCAAACGGTCAAGCGGCATTCCTATTCCTATTGACCTCTGCACTAGCACCTCTTATCCGCCTTTCTTACGGTCGTATGGTAGTAATGGCGCTGCCTTATACCATCGTACTGGCTCTTGTTGGTCTTGCAGGTATCGTGTTTTTTGTCGAGCCGATGACAGCTTGGTTCTATGACGCGGGTTGGATTTCAGCGCACGTCGGAGAGTTGACTCCTGCAGTCTCAAGCGGACACTAATCTAAATTATTAAAAAGTTTTAGTTGATACCGAAACTTTTACACGATAAAAAGCTCTGATTACCCAGAGCTTTTTTATTACAGGATATCTGTGTGAACATTCTTTCCACTCTAAAAACATTTTCTCAAGGGCGACTATCTTGGTTGCTACTACTGCTTTCCATCATTTTCTTTGAAGCATGTGCCCTGTTTTTTCAGCATGTCATGATGCTTTCACCCTGTGTGATGTGTATTTATGAGCGTGTGGCTATGTTTGGTGTTGGAGGAGCCGCACTAATTGGTTTAATTGCTCCGCATAACACAGCATTCCGTTGGCTTGGTTTTATCGCTTGGGGCGCAAGCGCTTATCAAGGTCTGATGCTTTCACTTGAGCATGTTGATTACCAATTTAACCCTTCACCTTTTAAGACTTGTGATTTATTCGTCAGCTTCCCAGATTGGGCACCACTGAACCAATGGGCACCTTGGCTATTTGAAGCATTTGGTGACTGCGGTAAGGTCGTGTGGCAGTTCTTAGGTCTTTCAATGCCACAATGGTTAGTGATCATTTTCTCTGCATACCTAATTGCATTGGTACCTTTTGTGGTCGCGCAGTTTGTGAAGAGCAAGTAGCGAGAGGCGGAAACGCACAAAAATGAAGGGCTGACATAATATGTCAGCCCTTTTTGGTTTGGAATGAGGCAGGAACGCTTCGCTATGGAAAACGGAGTCGGGAGCAGACTTTGTCTTACGGGAAACTAGAGAATGCTAAACATCAACCCTTTACGTAAACACAAGTCGTCCTCAAGAGGGAGGGACGACCGAGTTGGGGATCTCCCAAAATTAAGCTAAGAGACCATAGAGATTCCCTACTCCCTCCTTCGTCGGTCTATGGAATGACGACCTCTTAGAGGCATTACAATCTCGATTCAGAACACCCTGCTTTGTCTTATCTCGGAGGGCGGAGCCCGTTCTAAATTAATTCATCTCACGCCCGGGAGCAGGAGCAAGCACTTCGCGGTTACCGTTATGGCCTGGCGCACTCACAATACCTTGCGCTTCTAACTGTTCAACGATACGTGCAGCTCGGTTGTAGCCTATCTTAAAGCGACGCTGTACACCTGATACCGAACCACGACGAGACTGCACAACATGCTCAACAACTTGATCAAATAGCGGGTCCATCTCTTCCTCACCTTCTGGCTTCTCGCCAGGCAGGAGTGCTTCAGGGCCTTGGTCACCATTAGTAATTTCGTCGATATAGTTCGGCTTACCGCGTGCTTTCCAGTTGTTGACTACCGCATGCACATCATCATCAGAGGCAAATGCGCCATGCACACGAACGGTATGGCTAGAACCCGGTGGGAGATAGAGCATATCACCCATACCCAGTAGCGATTCCGCACCGCCTTGGTCAAGGATGGTGCGCGAGTCCGTCTTAGTGGATACGGTAAACGCAACCCGAGTAGGAATATTCGCTTTGATAAGCCCAGTGATAACATCAACGGATGGGCGCTGAGTCGCGAGGATCAGGTGAATACCCGCTGCACGCGCTTTCTGCGCTAGACGAGCAATCAGTTCCTCTACCTTTTTACCTACCACCATCATTAAGTCGGCAAATTCGTCGACAATCACAACAATGTAAGGCAACTTCTCAAGCAATGGAGGATGTTCATCCATACTGTCGCCAGCTTGCCATAGAGGGTCGTGAATTGGGTGCCCTGCCTCAGCTGCCATCTTAAGCTTGTCGTTAAAACCTTTAATGTTACGAACACCGAGAGCAGACATCAGCTTATAGCGACGTTCCATTTCACCGACACACCAACGCAGCGCATTCGATGCGTCTTTCATGTCAGTAACCACTTCAGACAGAAGATGTGGAATACCTTCGTACACCGATAGCTCAAGCATTTTCGGGTCAATCATGATAAAGCGAACATCTTCAGGCGTTGCCTTGTAGAGCATGCTCAAGATCATCACGTTTACACCCACAGACTTACCTGAGCCCGTTGTACCTGCGACGAGCACGTGTGGCATCTTCGACAAATCAGCCACCACAGCTTCACCCGCAATATCTTGGCCAAGTACAACTGTTGTTGGTGATTTGGCTTCAATAAACTGCTGACTGCCGACAACATCTGAGAAGAACACCGTCTGTCTGCTCATGTTTGGCAACTCAAGCCCCACATAAGGTTTACCCGGTATCACTTCAACAACACGAACCGCCATAGCAGAGAGTGAGCGCGCTAAATCCATCGATAGACCGGATATACGGCTCACTTTAACGCCGGGAGCGAGGTCGAGCTCAAAGCGTGTAATTACCGGGCCCGGGAAGATATCCACGACTGTCGCTTTAATCTTATAGTCAGCCAGTTTCGCTTCGACCAAACGTGCAATATTCTCCAATGCTTCTCGGTCAATAAAGTTCTCACGCTTTTCAGGGTGGTACAGCAACTCAAGAGTCGGCATCGGTTCAGCGGGTTTTGGAAGATTCGCTTCTTGTTGTACTAAGAATGGGTTTTGCTGAGCGACAACTTTAGCTTGCGCTTCTGCAACCATATTGTGCAATGCTGCAGCGTCTACATCCTCTGGTAATGTTGACTCTACCTCTTCGGTGACCGTTACGCTTTCTTCAGCGACATCAAATGATGATATAACAGGTTCCTGATAATCATCTTCTGGTTCAATATCTGATGAAATCTGTTCCAGTTCAGATGGATTAATCCTTGGCTGAACAATCTCTTCTTCGGCGACCTCTTCAACCCACGGCAAGTCATTAGCGTCAGCGACTTCAACAGCTTCTGTAACCGCTTGCTCTGGCTGGTTTAATGCAGGTGGCTCACTTGCAGTCTCTTCAACTTGCGGCTGTTCATAGAAAGACTCTTCTGGTTGCGGCGGCTGAGCGACTTGAGGAAGCTCATCACCATTCATCGCGGCGCGCTCAAGATCTTCAATAGTCGCCCCAAGGTGTTTGCTGCGCTCAAAGTCTGTCTCAATCGAATCTTCGATAACAGTGTTAGTGATTTCGCCTGCATAAGCTGGCTCTTCAATAGTCTCAGCGATTTCTTGTGTCAGTGGCTGTGCCATTGCTGTAGTCGCTAGCGCTGAGGCTGCGGCAGTTTCAGGCATATGAATGTTATAACGACGTCGTTCAGCGTTGGTTTCTTCTATGTGCTCTGCTGATTCGTGAGCTTCACGTTGTTCTTCAGCAATGACTGGCCTCGTTTCGGTTTCATAATCATAGTTATTGAGCTCAGCTTCTAGCGTTTCATCCTCGCGTCCACGTATTTTGTTGATTAGGCTAGTGAACAATCGAATCGCGCCCTCACCCAACCAATCGACAATGGATAACCAAGAGATGCCAGTTAGGAGCGTGAAACCCGCGCCCCATAGAAATAGAAAGACAAGCGTGGAGCCAAGCACATTTAAAGTCGGTAGCGCAAGGCTGGTCAGTACATCGCCAATCACACCACCTGAAGAGAAGTACCAGATGTCATCGAAGTTGATATCCGCTAAACCACAACTGGTTAGAATAAGAATTGTTAATCCGAGTAAACGCGTTCCCCAAAGCATAAAGTCGATTGATTCATCTTCATCACGGTTACGCAGCATTGCCCAAGCTGTACCGGTTACCACAAAAGGAATCACATACGCTAATGAGCCAAAGGTAAAAAAGAGTGTATCAGCTAGCCAAGCCCCAACTAGACCACCAGCATTATTTATCTCTCCCCCCCAAGCGGTTTGAGACCATGACGGATCGGCAGCGCTAAATGTGAAAAGTGCGACTGAAAGCAAAATTGAGGCAAGAACGATTACGATCAAACTGCATTCTTGAAGGCGCTGAGGACCGCTCAGGCGGGACGGTTGAGACTCTTCTCCCGTCTTAATGATCGTTTCTACTTTATTTTTGGTCTCTTTGAACATAACCAACTTTATCTTTATAAAACACCAATCGATTCAGAAGTCATCCTGATTGGTCGGAAAAAAATAGTCCGAGCAGCTATGCTACTCGGACTATCGATTTAACCATATCAAGGGACAAAACCCAATTGCTTAAAGTCAGAATATGGAAAGCTATTAAGACTTTAAGCCAAACTCATGCTTGAATTAGCGAGTTTTGATGACCAACTGATTCGTTTGTTTCACTTCTTCCATAACTACGTAAGTACGTGTGTCGTTTACCCCTGGTAAGCGTAGAAGCGTATCACCCAACAACTTTCGGTAAGCACTCATGTCAGATACACGAGTCTTAAGTAGGTAGTCAAAGTCACCCGATACTAAATGACACTCTTGAATGTCATCAAGTTTCTGAACCGCTGTGTTGAACTGTTCAAACACATCTGGCGCACCACGGTTAAGTGTGATCTCTACGAATACCAAAAGCGAAGCATCTAGGTATTGCGGGTTTAGCAATGCTGTATAGCCCGTAATATAACCTTGACGCTCTAGGCGACGCACACGTTCCAAACACGGAGTTGGAGAAAGACCCACTCGTTTTGAAAGCTCTACATTCGAAATACGACCATCTTTCTGCAACTCATTAAGAATGTTGCGGTCGATGCGATCTAGATCCTTGGACGGCTTTTTATTGTTGTCTGCCATTTTTTATTCCACCTTATTACTTCCTTGCAAAAAAATATACTACAACTTTTTAATATTCAGTATCAAATTTTATCCAATCATATCTATACTAGATATTAATTCGACAGAATTACCCTACACACAGTTAATACAACTAATATAGTTTATACAACCAATATAAAATGAGGAGTCAGGATGATCATTGGCGTACCTAAGGAAATCAAAAACCACGAATACCGTGTTGGCATGATCCCAGCGAGCGTTCGCGAGCTAGTGTCTCAAGGTCACCAAGTTTTTGTTGAAACTAATGCCGGTTCAGGCATCGGTTTTTCAGACGATGATTACATCGCTGTAGGCGCATCCATTCTTCCTACCGCTGCTGACGTTTTCGCGCAAGCAGAAATGATTGTAAAGGTTAAAGAACCTCAAGCTGTCGAGCGAGCTATGCTTCGAGAAGGGCAAATTTTATTTACTTATTTGCACCTAGCACCAGATTTTCCACAAACTGAAGAGCTAATCAAGAGCAAAGCTATCTGTATAGCATATGAGACTGTAACAGATAATATGGGTCGCTTGCCACTACTTGCTCCAATGTCTGAGGTAGCAGGTCGCATGTCTATTCAAGCAGGTGCACAAACTTTAGAGAAATCTCACGGTGGTCGTGGTCTTCTACTAGGTGGTGTACCAGGCGTTGAGCCAGCGAAAGTTGTCGTCGTAGGCGGCGGTGTTGTTGGTGCTAACGCAGCTCGTATGGCTGTTGGTCTTCGCGCAGACGTAACTATCCTTGATCGCAACGTTGATACACTACGTCGTCTTGATGAAGAGTTCCAAGGTCGTGCAAAAGTGGTTTACTCTACAGAAGATGCTATTGAGAAGCATGTTCTAGAAGCTGACCTAGTGATCGGTGCAGTTCTAATTCCAGGCGCTGCAGCACCTAAACTAGTGACAAAAGAGCACATCGCTAAGATGAAGCCAGGTGCAGCAGTCGTAGACGTTGCAATCGACCAAGGCGGCTGTTTTGAAACTTCACACGCAACAACACACGCAGACCCTACTTACATCGTTGATGACGTAGTTCACTACTGTGTTGCTAACATGCCAGGCGCTGTTGCTCGTACTTCTACGTTCGCACTAAACAACGCTACGCTACCTTACATCGTTAAGCTAGCGAACAAAGGCTACCGCGAAGCGCTTCTAGCAGACAACGGCTTCCTAGAAGGTCTAAACGTAATCCACGGTAAAGTAACGTGTAAAGAAGTAGCAGAAAGCTTCGATCTAGAATACGTAGACCCAGCTGACGCTATCGCAATGTTCAACTAATGTTGAATAGTATTAAATAAGAGAAAACGCTCACTTCGGTGGGCGTTTTTTTATGCTAGAAGCGAGAAGCGAGAAGCGAGAAGCGAGAAGCGAGAAGCGAGAAGCGAGAAGCGAGAAGCGAGAAGCGAGAAGCGAGAAGCGAGAAGCGAGAAGCGAGAAGCGAGAAAATTTTAAAGGAGTGGCACTTAATACCAACCCTTTTCTTATAATTTTAGATAATTACGCTAAAACAGAAACCAACACTGCTAGCAACTTTCGGCACACTTACCACGAGTACATCTCGAAGGACGAAGTCTGGTCTCGAGCGCTGCGTTCTAGCTTCTCGCAGGGCGCAGCCCACTCCCTCTCTTAAAACCAACGCTCCAAAGCATTTTTATCTAGCTGACGAAAAGCGCGGTTAAGGATCTGAGCGAGCTCTTTATAACGAGGGCGAGATTTCATAGGCTCTAGCGCGCAGCCGCTTTCAACTATTTTTTGGTAGATTTCGCGATACCAACCGGCAAGCGCAGGTGGAAGTTTCGTGTTGGCACGGTTGCCAAGCCACCATATGCCTTGAATAGGCATACTAATAGCAAACAGTGCAATGATGACAGCCTGAGGCATAGATTGATAATTATTGAACGCCATTTGAGTTAAGACACTGATTGCCGCAATCGCTGGCATCACTTTTACACCGAAACGCGTCGCTTTAATGATTCGCTGCTCTGGAAACAGCAAATTAAGCTCTTTACGCATTGGCCAAGTATCCATGTACTTTTGTCCATCTCGTAGACTATGAACTAAACCGGCTTTATTACTCATAGGGCTCTCTCACTCCAGTACAGGGTCCTAAACTAAAATTTAGTTGAAACTTTCAACTAAACGGACAAAAAATTGATGAAAGTTAATATTCTTTCAAATTTTTTTTGTTATCATTGCTTATTATCGTTATCCTTTGCGGACCCACAATCTCATTGTTGCCGTTATTTACAATTTAAGCAACTCTTGAGACCTTTCTGCAGCGGATGCAAGGGTGGTGATTTGGATCATCACTCTCTTTTATACGGAATTCGAAGTTTTTTTGACCAAGATTAGTACGCAGCTTCTATAGCATCGTCTATTCTTGTGATTAATTTTTATCCTAACTGATTATTACAGGTAGTCACTCATGTCAAAGCTAGTTTTAGTTTTAAACTGCGGTAGTTCTTCTCTTAAATTTGCTGTTGTTGATGCAGAAAACGGTGATGAGCATCTAACAGGTCTTGCAGAATGTCTGCACCTTCCAGAAGCTCGCATCAAGTGGAAACTTGATGGTAAGCACGAAGCTCAACTAGGCGACGGCGCAGCTCACGAAGAAGCTCTAGCGTTCATGGTAGAAACTATTCTTGCTTCTAAGCCAGAGCTTTCTGAGAACCTAGCAGCAATCGGTCACCGTGTTGTACACGGCGGCGAGAAGTTCACTCAGTCTGCACTAATTACTGACGACGTGCTTAAAGGCATCGAAGACTGTGCAACACTTGCACCTCTTCACAACCCTGCTCACATCATCGGCATCAAAGCAGCACAAAAATCTTTCCCAGCACTGAAAAACGTTGCTGTGTTTGACACTGCTTTCCACCAAACAATGCCTGAAGAGTCTTACCTATACGCTCTTCCATACAACCTGTACAAAGAGCACGGCATCCGTCGTTACGGCATGCACGGTACTTCTCACCTATTTATCACTCGTGAAATTGCTAACATCCTTGGCAAACCAGTTGACGAAGTAAACATCATTAACTGTCACCTAGGTAACGGTGCTTCAGTTTGTGCTGTTAAGAACGGTAAGTCAGTAGATACTTCTATGGGTCTAACTCCACTAGAAGGTCTAGTAATGGGTACGCGTTGTGGTGACATCGATCCTGCGATCATCTTCCACCTACACGACACTCTTGGCTACTCTGTTGATAAAATCAACAACATGCTAACTAAAGAGTCTGGTCTAGCTGGCCTTACTGAAGTGACTTCTGACTGTCGTTTCGTTGAAGACAACTACGGTGAAAAAGAAGAAGCAACTCGCGCGATGGACGTATTCTGCCACCGCCTAGCGAAATACGTTGCTGGCTACACTGCATCTCTAGAAGGTCGCCTAGACGCGATCGTATTCACTGGTGGTATCGGCGAAAACTCTGGTCCTATCCGTGAAATGGTTCTAAACCGCCTAGGTATCTTCGGTATCGAAGTTGACGGTGAAGCTAACCTGAAAGCACGTTTCGGCGGCGAAGGTACTATCACGACTGAAAACAGCCGTATCCCAGCAATGGTTATCTCTACTAACGAAGAGCTAGTTATCGCTGAAGACACTGCAGAACTAGCAGGTCTTTAATTGACTTAACCGGCTGACAATCGTCAGCCGGTTTTCTAACTAAGGGGCTTAACTCCTATTCCACACAGTAAGGAATACGCAGTTAAGCTTTTATCCCAATAGCTATAGGTACTCTACGAATGTCTCGTACTATTATGCTTATCCCTGCAAGTGCTGGTGTTGGTCTTACTAGCGTAAGCATGGGTGTTCTTCGCGCAATGGAGCGCAAAGGCGTTAAAGTTTCTTTTTACAAGCCAATCTGTCAGCCACGTTCTGGCGGCGATCAACCTGATCTAACTTCAACTATCGTTGGCGCGAACAGCGATGTGAAGATCGGCCAACCTATGATGATGTCTGTTGCTGAAAGCCTAATCGGTAACGACAACATGGATGAGCTGCTTGAAACAGTGGTTGAGCGTTACAACCAAATCAACAAAGATGCGGACGTTACGCTAATCGAAGGTCTTGTACCAACTCGTAAACACCCATTTGCTAACCAAGTGAACGCAGAAATTGCTGCAACACTTGGCGCAGAGATCGTTCTTGTAGCGACTCCTGGCACAGATAACCCAGCGCAACTTAAAGAACGTATCGAAGTAGCATGTTCTAACTTCGGCGGCACTAAGAACAAAAACATCTCTGGCGTTATCATCAACAAGCTAAACGCTCCTGTTGACGAAGCTGGCCGTACTCGCCCTGACCTATCTGAAATCTTTGACGATGCGGATAGCGCGAAGCAAAACGAAATGAAAGTGATGGAAATCTTCAACACTTCTCCAATTCGTGTACTAGGTTGTGTGCCATGGAGCATCGACCTAATCGCAACACGTGCAATCGACATGGCTGAGCACCTAAACGCTGATATTATCAACGCTGGTGACATCGCCACGCGTCGTATTAAGAGCATCACATTCTGTGCACGTTCTCTGCCAAACATGATTGAGCACTTCAAACCAGGCTCTCTACTTGTAACTTCAGCAGACCGTCCAGACGTAATCGTTGCAGCAGCTCTAGCAGCAATGAACGGTGTTGAAATCGGTGCAGTACTTCTAACTGGCGGTTACGACATTCCAGAAGAAATCGCAGGTCTATGTAAGCCAGCATTTGATTCAGGTCTACCGATCTTCAAAGCACAAGGTAACACTTGGCAGACGTCTCTAAACCTACAGAGCTTCTCTATCGAAGTACCTGCAGACGATAAAGAGCGTATCGAGTTCATCAACGAGCACGTTGCTGGCAACATCGATGGCAACTGGATCGAATCTATGACTGAGGGTACGCAGAAGTCTCGTCGCCTAAGTCCACCGGCATTCCGTTACCAGCTAACTGAGTTCGCTCGTAAAGCAGGTAAGCGTATCGTTCTTCCTGAAGGTGACGAACCACGTACAGTTAAAGCTGCGGCTATCTGTGCTGAGCGCGGCATCGCTGAATGTGTGCTTCTAGGTAACCCAGACGAAATCCGTCGCGTTGCTGCACAACAAGGCGTTGAGCTAGGTGCTGGCGTAACGATCATCAACTCTGATGAAGTTCGTGAAAACTACGTTGCTCGCCTAGTTGAACTACGTGGCGCGAAAGGTATGACTGAAGTTGTTGCTCGCGAGAAGCTACAAGATTCAGTATTCCTAGGCACAATGATGCTTGAGAACGACGAAGTTGACGGCCTAGTTTCTGGCGCTGTTCACACCACAGCAAACACTATCGTTCCTCCGTTCCAGATCATCAAGACTGCTCCTGATGCGTCTATCGTATCTTCTGTATTCTTCATGCTGCTACCTGACCAAGTATTGGTTTACGGTGACTGTGCGATCAACCCAGACCCGACAGCTGAACAGTTGGCTGAAATCGCTATCCAATCTGCTGATTCTGCAGCAGCATTCGGTATCGACCCTCGCGTTGCAATGATCTCGTACTCTACCGGTGAATCTGGTAAGGGTGCAGACGTAGATAAAGTACGTGAAGCAACTAAGCTTGCTCAAGAGAAACGTCCTGATCTTGTTATCGACGGTCCGCTACAGTACGACGCAGCTATCATGGAAAATGTTGCCGCTTCTAAAGCGCCAAACTCTCCAGTAGCAGGTAAAGCGACTGTATTCGTATTCCCTGACCTAAACACAGGTAACACGACGTACAAAGCGGTACAACGTTCAGCAGACCTAGTATCTATCGGTCCAATGCTTCAGGGCATGCGTAAGCCTGTAAACGACCTGTCTCGCGGCGCGCTCGTAGACGACATCGTATACACAGTAGCTCTAACTGCAATCCAAGCAGACCAAGCGGCTCAAGCAGAAGAGAAAGTGGTTAACTAATCTCTCTCATCTGAGTACTTCAAACCCTCGCTCCTGCGAGGGTTTTTTATATCTGTGGATTTAGGTATCTCGCTGATATCGTCACCTTTTCTCAGCCTGTTGCTACACTTTAGGTTCATCGTTCGAAAAGGAAATCAAATGGCACTCAAGCTATTTTCCACTACAGATACTGTTGAAAGAAGCGTCCTTAAGACCACCAGCTTTTTCCTCGCAATTACTGGCGCAGGCTTTACCATAGTTAACTTCTTTATCTGGGACGTACCGAAGTTTGGCTACATAGATTTTGCTTATACCCTGCTCTGCTTGTTTATCTATCTGAGAATTCAATTTGGCCATTACAAACCTTGGTATTCGGCTTTACTGATCTGCGGTCTGAGCCTGATTTTGATCTACAGCTTGGCGGTGGCGAAGGGCTATTCGATACTGGTGTTCTGGACTTTTTGTATGCCTCCCGTCTTCCACATCTTATTGAATCGATATGTCGGGTCAGCCGTCACTTTTGCCTTTTTCCTTATCGTTGTCTCTATATTCCTTTCCTATCCGCCCATCGTTCATTCAACCGCACATACGACGTTTAACTTTGCCATCCCCTACATTTTGATTTGGGCCATCGCCTTTGTGCATGAAGATGTCAGAGCCAAAACACAGCAAAAACTCAGTGATGCCGCTCTGCTTGACCCTTTGACTGGTGCAAGAAATCGATTGTGTATGGAGAATGATTTCTCCCATCATCCTGAGTTTCTGAGTCATCACTACTTACTGCATATTGACCTCGACCATTTTAAACAAGTCAACGACAATTACGGTCATGCGTGTGGGGATGAAGTATTGAAGTCGGTGAGTAAAGCGGTCCTTTCGCAACCTAATGCTGAATACTTTTATCGTGTAGGCGGTGAGGAATTTTGTGTTTTGCTATGCGCAAAAAATGAAGAACAAGCAATGGAGATGAGCGAATCGATTCGACTCGCGGTAAAGCAACTTAAAATCGACTTCAACCATCAAGAGATTCGCGTCTCTTTCAGTGCCGGATTAAGAGAACTAATCGTGGTGAACGACAGCATTCTGCTCGATCAAACCATGGCAGAAACGGATCAAGCCCTATACCAAGCAAAGGCACAGGGCAGAGATCAAATCGTGTTATCAAGCACCACTAACCAAATCTCGGCCGTGGGGTGAAGTTAAATCTAGCTCAGGACCAAGAGGAACAACTTGTGTCGGGTTAATCCCTGTGTGGCTAAAGTAGTAGTGGCGTTTAATGTGGTAGAAATCGGTTGTCTCTTTGATACCGGGCACCTGATACAACTCTTTCATATAACCGTTAAGATTAGCGTAATCCGCGATACGTTTCTTATTACATTTAAAGTGTCCAACATAAACGGCATCAAAACGGATCAGCGTGGTAAACAAGCGCCAGTCGGCTTCAGTAATGCTGTCACCAGCAAGGTAGCGGCTTTTCGCTAGATGATCATCCAATCTGTCTAGCAATTCAAACAGGTGGTTGTAGGCTTCTTCATAGGCATCTTGGGTTGTGGCAAATCCACAGCGGTAAACGCCATTGTTAACATGGGGGTAGACATAAGCATTCCACTCTTCAATGATTTCGCGCTTCTCTTGCGGATAGTAATCAGCTGTATTACCCGTGAGTTCATTAAACTCAGAGTTAAACATACGAATGATTTCAGAAGACTCATTGCTGACAATGGTGTTGTGTTTCTTATCCCAAAGTACCGGCACCGTTACGCGACCCGTGTAGTCTGGTTTGGCTTGCGTATAGATTTGGTGCATGCGTGTATGACCAAACAGAGGCTCAGGCAACCCCATTTGCCAACCTTCACCCATCATGTCAGGGCAGACAACGGTGACGTCAATATGCTCTTCAAGCCCTTTTAGCTTTCTAAAAATCAGAGTGCGATGAGCCCAAGGACAGGCAAGCGAAACGTAGAGATGATAACGCCCTGATTCTGGTTGGAACTGAGCATCAGGTTTGTTTTCTACCCAATTTCTAAACCCAGCATCTTCGCGAACGAACTTACCATTGCTCGATTTGGTGTCGTACCACACATCATGCCATACGCCTTCAACTAGCTTACCCATTATTGTCTCCTAACCCGAATTCTTTGAATAAATTGAGTATAAATAAATACGCAACACAGGTGGTTAGAGACAGTTGGTTTAGTTGTTCGAATTATTTGAATAGTAGAAAGTGACTATACAAAAAAAGCGCGACCCCGTAAGGATGCCGCGCTTAAGCCCGTCACAGGCTGAAATTATACGCTCACGTGCAAGCAAGACACGGCATGAACGTCGTTACCTTCGATAGCAGGCTTAGTTTGAGCACACGCTTCCGTCGCCTGAGGACAACGCGTACGGAACACACAACCCGAAGGAGGACTAATTGGTGATGGAAGGTCGCCTTCTAGCATCTCGATGTGCTTGTTGCGCTCAAGCTTTGGATCAGGAATCGGTACTGCAGACATAAGCGCGCGAGTGTACGGGTGCTTAGGATCCGCAAACAAGGCTTCGGCTTCCCCAAGCTCTACTGCATTGCCAAGGTACATAACTAACACTCGGTCAGAGATGTGTTTCACTACCGACAAATCGTGGGCGATGAATACTAGTGATAAGCCAAGTTCTTTCTGTAACTCTTTAAGTAGGTTTACAACCTGAGCTTGGATTGACACGTCTAGCGCCGATACAGGTTCATCACAAATGATCATCTTAGGCTTAAGAATCAACGCGCGAGCAATACCGATACGCTGACACTGACCACCTGAGAACTCGTGAGGGTAACGGTTGATTACGTTTGGTAGTAGACCTACTTTCGCCATCATCTCTTTAACACGAGTTTTCACTTCATCTTTCGAAAGCTCTGGATAGAAGGTTTCCAATGGCTCAGCAATGATGTCACCTACTGTCATACGCGGGTTGAGCGATGCCAAAGGATCTTGGAAAATCATTTGAATTTCTTTGCGCGTTTCACGGCGCTGGATTTCTTGCATCTTAGTCAGGTCTTGACCAAGCCACATTACGTCACCGTCAGTCGCTTCAACAAGACCAATGATTGCACGCGCGAAAGTCGATTTACCACAACCAGACTCGCCTACTACGCCTAAGGTTTCACCTTCATATAAACGGACGTTTACGCCGTCTACTGCTTTAAGGTTTGCAGGCTTTGACCAAGGCCAAGCAGATTTTGATGCGATACTAAAGTGAACTTTAAGATCTTTAACATCTAGGATTAGGTTCTTATCTACACTCATTTGCTCCAAGCCTCCCATTCAGAAAAACATGCGCGCTGACGACCTTCACCAAATGGCGTCAAGATTGGCGCTTCTTGCTTACAACGATCCATTACACGGTGGCAACGCTCTTGATAAGGGCAGCCTTGTGGTAGACGAAGTAAGTTAGGCGGGTTGCCTGGAATCGTTGGTAGAATTTCACCCTCTGTATCCAGACGAGGAATTGCTTTTAGCAGACCTTCAGCGTATGGGTGGCTTGGGTTGTAGAAGATTTCATCGACCGTACCGTACTCCATTGTACGACCAGCGTACATAACTAGTACTTTGTCACACGAACCTGCAACCACACCAAGGTCATGAGTGATCATGATAATCGCAGTGTTAAACTCCGATTTCAGCTCGTTAAGCAGATCCATGATCTGAGCTTGTACCGTTACGTCTAGAGCTGTTGTCGGCTCATCCGCAATCAACAGTTTTGGACGACACAACAGAGCCATAGCGATCATCACACGCTGACGCATACCGCCTGAGAACTCGTGCGGGTACATAGTGATACGCTTACGCGCTTCTGGAATTTTCACCGCTTCAAGCATGCGTACAGATTCTTCGAACGCTTCCGCTTTACCCATGCCTTTGTGAAGCATAAGTACTTCCATTAACTGATCACTAACCTTCATGTAAGGGTTAAGCGACGTCATTGGGTCTTGGAAGATCATTGCGATCTGTTCTGCACGTACTTTGTTGAGTGCTTTTTCTGGAAGGTTAAGAATTTCATTACCTTCGAATTTTGCGCTACCTGAGATAATACCGTTCTTTGCCAGTAGTCCCATGATAGCGAATACAGTCTGAGATTTGCCTGAACCAGATTCACCTACGATACCTAGAGTCTCGCCCTGATTCAGAGAAAAATTTAAATCGTTTACTGCGGTGACGATACCATCTTGAGTGGTAAATTCGACACGCAGATCTTTGACATCTAATAAGCTCATCATTGCTTCCTTAATCTTTTTTATAGATTTTGTAATTTATTGCTTTTTGATTATCTGTCTTTTGGATCCAGCGCATCGCGCAGGCCGTCACCGACATAGTTGAAACAGAAGAGAGTCACAACCATGAATATTGCTGGGAATGTAAGCTGCCAGATTGCTACTTCCATTGTCTGTGCACCTTCTTGAAGAAGCGCACCCCAACTTGTCATCGGCTCCTGAACACCAAGACCAAGGAATGATAAGAATGATTCAGTCAAAATCATGCTTGGGATTAGAAGCGTTGAGTAAACCGCTACAATACCCAGTACGTTTGGCACGATGTGACGAGTGATGATTTTCCACTTGCTCACACCACAAACGTGCGCTGCTTCGATGAACTCTTTACTGCGTAAGCTAAGCGTCTGACCACGTACGATACGTGCCATATCTAGCCATGCAATTGCACCGATAGCGACGAAGATAAGAATGATGTTACGACCGAAGAAGGTTACTAGTACGATAACTAGGAACATAAACGGTACTGCGTAAAGGATCTCAAGGATACGCATCATGATTCGGTCTACTTTACCGCCAATGAAGCCAGAAGCTGCACCGTAAAGCGTACCAATCAATACCGCTACAAACGCACCCATCACGCCAACCATCAGAGAGATTCGGCCACCAATTAAGGTACGAACGTAAAGGTCACGACCTAAACTATCAGTACCAAACCAGTGTTCTGCGTTTGGACCAACGTGCATCGCGTACCAGTCAGTATCATCATAAGTGAATGGCGCAATAGTCGGTAAAACGATTACCGCTAGCGTCATTAAGAATAGGATAAACAAGCTCACCATCGCCGCTTTGTTACGCATAAAGCGGATACGAGCATCTTGCCATAGACTGCGACCTTCGATCTCTAAGTTTTCAGAGAACTTTTCAATCGCTTCTAGGTTTTCTTTTTTCGTTAACATAACCAAACGTCCCTGTTAGTAGCGAATTTTCGGGTCAATCATTGCAAGTAGGATATCTACAATCGCATTGAATAGAATGAATAGGAAACCAATCAAGATGGTTACACCCATTACTAGCGAGTAGTCACGGTTGAATGCAGCGTTAACGAAGAGCTTACCAATACCTGGTAGACCAAAGATGGTTTCGATAACAACTGAACCTGTGATGATACCTACGAACGCAGGGCCCATGTATGAAACAACAGGAAGAAGCGCTGGTTTAAGTGCGTGCTTGATGATGATGTAACGGTAACTTAGACCTTTCGCACGAGCGGTACGAATAAAGTTACTGTTTAATGTTTCGATCATCGAACCACGAGTGATACGTGCAAAAGTCGCGACGTAGAGTAGTGACATACCAATCACTGGTAGAACTAGATATTTCAAACTACCGTCATGCCAACCACCCGCTGGGAATAGGTTCCAATGCAGCGAGAAGAGATAGATCAGTGCCGGTGCCAATACAAACGATGGCATTACAACACCTAACATGGCGGTGGACATTATGGTGTAGTCAACCCAGGTATTTTGCTTTAAGGCAGCAATCGTACCAACCGTGACCCCCATGATGACCGTAAAGATAAACGCAATAAAACCAACTTTTGCCGATACTGGTAGTGCAACAGAAATCAGTTCGTTTACAGAGTAATCTAGGTACTTAAATGAAGGACCAAAATCACCTTGAATAACGTTTGTTAGGTAAGTGGTGTATTGCTCAAATACTGGCTTATCAAGCCCGTATTTAGCTTCGATGTTCGCCATAACTTCTGGCGGTAATGGACGCTCGCTTGAGAATGGGTTACCCGGTGCGAAGCGCATAAGAAAGAAAGATACGGTGATCAAAACCAACATGGTTGGGATCGCCTCAAATATCCTTTTCGCGATGAATTTAAGCATAAACTCACTCTTTCAGTCTGTGACAATTAAAAATTAAGAATCAATCAAATTTCTACGAATTTAGATTGTATAAAGGCACTGCATGTAATTTCTCACATGCAGGCCAATATTTTTATAGTTCTATCAGTTCAAGATTTACTTGATGATGTATAGATCTTTAGAGTAGATCTTCTCTTCTGGGTTGTTTGCTGGGAAGCCACCAACCTTAGGAGAAAGTAGACGTGATTTCACGTACTGGTAGATAGGTGCGATAGGCATGTCTTTCGCTAGTAGCTTCTCAGCTTCTAGGTACAGCGCTTGACGCTCTTCTTCTGACTGAGCGGCAATCGCTTTAGTCATGATCTCGTCGTAAGCTTTGCTGTCGTAGTGAATACCGCCAGTCGTGTTGTTACTCTTCATTAGAGTTAGGAATGAAGATGCTTCGTTGTAGTCACCACACCAGCCGGCACGTGCCACTTCGAAGTCACCTGAATCTTTAGTAGATAGGTAAGTTTTCCACTCTTGGTTTTCTAGAGTAACGTCTAGGCCAAGTGTCTTCTTCCACATAGAACCTAGTGCTACAGCAACTTTCTTGTGGTTCTCAGATGTGTTGTAAAGAAGGTTAAACTTAAGTGGGTTGTCTGAACCGAAACCTGCTTCTTCTAGAAGACGAGCCGCTTCTGCATCACGCTCTGCTTGAGTCATTTGACCGTAAGCAGGCATTTCTGGGTTGAATCCAGCTGTGATTTCAGGCGTTAAGAAGTAAGCTGGTTTCTGACCTTGCGCTAGGATAGCGTCAGTAACGATATTACGGTCGATTGCGTAAGAGATCGCCTTACGTACACGAACGTCATCAAATGGCGCTTTCTTAGTGTTGAAGATGTAGTAGTAAGTACATAGGTTGCCCGTAACCGATACTTCTTCTGGGTGCTCTTTCTTAAGACGCTTGAAGTGCTCAACAGGTAGTTCGTAAGAGATATCGATTTCGCCTGCTAAGAAACGGTTCATTTCCGCTACCTGGTTTTCGATAGGTAGGAAAGTTACTTTGTTTAGCTTGGTGTTTGCGTTGTCCCAGTACTGTTCGTTACGCTTAAGTACTAGACGCTCGTTAACAACCCAGTTGTCGACAACGAATGCACCGTTACCAACGAAGTTTTCTGGCTTAGTCCACTGGTCGCCGAACTTCTCAACTGTCGCTTTATGAACAGGTTTCACTGTTGTGTGACCCATCATCATTACGAAGTAAGGAACAGCTGCGTCAAGTTCAACCACTAGAGTGTGGTCATCGACTGCTTTAACACCTAGCTCGCTCTTGTCTTTCTTGCCTGCGATGATGTCTTTTGCGTTCGCCATCTTGGTGTATTCCATGTACCAAGAGTATGGAGAAGCCGTATTTGGATCAACTGCGCGCTGGAAGCTGTATACGAAATCGCCAGCAGTTACAGGATCGCCGTTAGACCACTTTGCGTCTTTACGTAGGTGGAAAGTGAACGTTTTGTTGTCTGTTGTTTCCCAAGACTCTGCAACACCAGGAATAGTATTACCGTCAGCATCTTGGTTCACTAGGCCTTCTAGAAGATCACGAATTACGTGAGACTCTGGTACACCTTGAGATTTGTGCGGGTCGATTGTCGCAACTTCAGTACCATTACCACGAACAATTTCTTGTACGTCAGCAAGTTCTGTTTTCTGAGAGTCTGATTTAGCTTCAGGAGCAGGTGCTGGCTGTGCAGCTTGCTTTTCTTCTGGTTTGTCGCCACAACCAGTTAAAGCTAAAGAAAGGCCCGCGCCTATAAATAGTGCGCGTGTGATTTTGTTCTTATACATGCGTAAAACTCCAAGTTTTTCATTTGCATCCATGACTTCTTTGTACAGTACTAGAACGGACAGTGATTTAGATCTGTTTAGCTCAAATTTTAAGCATAAAAATCTAAAACCGTACAAAGATTGCGGCACACAGTATCAATCATTGAAGTAATTTGCCATAAAAATGTAGCAAAAAATCGTATAATTCCACGGTTACTTCAACAAAATGGTAAAAAACACCAGTAAAGATAAATTAGTCAGTTAATTAACTTATATTTCCCTCAACTAGCAGACTGAAGTGCCAAATTATCTAATAAGACACTTTTTTTTAGCATCTTATGCTAGATATTGTGCGGAAAAATTAACAAAAGTAATGTAATCTAGCTAACAGTTAGCTACATTCATCTCCGGAAAAACAGCGTTCTGTGAACTTAGTCACTCAGGTGCACTTAAATAGCGAACGTCTCCCCAAAACAAAGCATACCCACAACAAATTTCTATCCAAAAACTCATTTAGACACGCTATCTAAATTACCATCCCCACAAGCCTTTAGATTTTTTTAGTGTTAAACATTTGTAAATAACCCCTTGTTCGCTCGATATATCAGGTCAATTTGAGCAACTAAACGGGTATCTCCTATGAGAGGATTTCATTCTCTATCTTTAGCTATTTCGGCTATCACACTACTTAGCGGGTGTGGGAGCGAGGAAAGCACTTCTGATAATATCGCTGTAGAAGTACCTTTTTCGTTGAGTAGCATTCCTATGCCGAATGACGGTTATGGCTATGATGCTGACGGGACAATCTCTTTGCCGGGTGAACCTTCTTCACCCAATGCATATTCAACCAATGCTGAATATGACGCTTATTACCAAAATTTCGAGACCAGTTTCGCCGCTGTTGATGGTTGGGGCTTGTGTGTCGAACCGATTGAGATTCCGCTTAGCAGTGTCGGTTCTGAGCAAGTTATTGCCCTAGAACCAACTTCTCTGCAAGGAAACGTTCTACTCATCGACGGAACAACTGGGCAAGAGGTTCCAAACACTAAACTATCTAGTGATGGTCGCAAACTCATCATCGAATGCGGCGCTGCTCTTCAACCAGGGACGGAGTATTTTATTGCCGTTTCGAACGGCGTAATGACGGTAGAAGGCATTTCTTTAAAATCAGCGCCAGCCTTTGCACAACTGTTAAGTGCTGATCCTAATGAGCTAGATGAGCAACAACGCAATCTCCAACAGAAAACTAAAAACGCTGTATCTGCGTATAGTGACTTAGGTAAGCCAAATGAGGTCGTATACGCCTCTACATTTACTACTCAAAATAGTTATTCCGTCATCGACAAAATGATAACAAGAACCTTGGACGACACACCTTTCATCGATCTTCGAATAGTCAAACATGAGATTAAAGGTGACGGTTTAAGTAAGCATGTTTTAGTCTCAGCGAAACTTCAAACTAACAATTATCTGCCATTTACTCAGCAAATTTCCGATGACGAAGGCTGTACACTAGATAGATTTGACCCTATCGCTAGTTGTCCTTCTATGTATAAATGGATGACTGGAACAAACGGTGAGATGCTCACCGAGAAGACTCTTAATCAAGATAACGTTGAGATTGCGACATACAACGACTCTTCTACTTTAATCGATGTTGATTTTTATCTGCCCTACAAAGACTCAGGAAATAGCCAAACGAGCACTCCTTCTGCAGCAGTCGATTTTATACAAAATACAAACCACCCAGCCATCATGTTTAACCATGGTATTGGAGGTGACAAGTCAGCTGCGTCGCTAATGGCTACTGATTATGTAACTGGCGCGATGAAATCAAAAAACTTTATTGTCGCAGCTATCGATATGCCTTATCACGGCTCTCGCATAGTCCAAGACATTAACGGTGCACCAATAAGCGCAGCTATCGATAAATCTTATTTCATTAACATCACCTCGCCTCTTGCACTTCGTACCAACTTACTCCAAACAGTCAACGATTTTGTTGGTTTAAGATCAGCGTTGAATTTTGGCTCCTCTTCAGCAAACAGAGAAGTACACCTTGTTGGTCATTCCCTTGGCGGAATCATGTCTGTTATGACAACCGAAGCAACCTTCCCCGAGCACGCAGAAAATGGTGCGATTGAAGGATTAACTCTAGCGACTTCAAGCTACGTTGTGCCAGGACAAGGCTTGGTAAACCTAACCTTAACTTCTGAGTTACTCGGTCCTGTGATGGAAGAGTCAGTGAAAAGCTCTGCGGATGTTCAACGAGCAATTGCAGAAACTCTTCTTCCGAGCTTATGTGACTCAAATACGAGCAACAAAGACTGTATTCTCGCACTCGAACAGCACAATGATGAGCTGAGCGAAAGTATCACAATGCTTGAAAACGAAATTTACTCAGCTTTGTTGCCTGTGTTAAAGCAAGGAGTCCAACAAACTATCGATGGTTCCGACCCAGCGGGCAAAGTTTCTCGTCAATCGGTTGCAGACCACCCAACCTTATTAATTGAAGCCGTAGGGACGTGTGAAGGGGCTTGCATACCTTATGTAGACTATGTGCCAGACAATGTTGTTCCTAATAACGCAGAAGACAACACTCTTACTGGTACCGATCCATTAATTAGGGCCCTTGGCTTGCAACCTATCACTTCTACTACGTCACAATCGAACATTCGTGGTGTAGTTAAAGCAACGGTAGGTGGGCACGGTACTTACTTGTTTTCTTATGAAGGACCTGCTGATGAAAATGGCGTCCCTCAACTTCCCGATATTGGTGACTGTGCCGATCAAATAGATTTTGGTGACTGTGGTTCGCTTAGTGATGTGAGAAGTTCTAAGAAAACACAGCAATCCTTAGTTCAAGACATGATCAAGTCTAAAGGAAGTGAACTAACAATCTCTAAAAAAGATGAAGAAAGTATCGATACACAGGAAGCACCATAATGAGAAAAACAGTTTTGGGGCTTACTGCTCTGTCATTTACCGTACAAGTCCACGCCGCAGGCTTTCAACTTAATGCTCAGTCGGCAACGGGTTTAGGTCGTGCATTCGCCGGAGATGCGATTATTGCAGACAACGCTGCTGTGGTATCCAAAAACGCGGCGGCGATGAGCTTAATCGACCAACCGATGATATCAGTGGGTGCTGTCAATATTGCTAGCCAAGTTGAGTTTAGTGATATGCGTTACACGACGCCAAACACAATCACTCAATCGCTCGATGACACAACTCTCGACAACAATACCTTAGTACCTAACGCCAATATGGTGTTTCCGTTAGAAGGAACCCCTTGGACACTCGGCGCTACCGTCCATTCAAATTTTGGTACTGATGTCGAATTTGAACAGGAGTTTGCTGCGCCTATATTCGGTGGCAAAACTTACTTAAGTAGCATCAATGCGGGCTTTTCTGCCAGTTATCAAATTGATGATGCATGGTCGGTAGGTGGTGGTCTAGACATCATCTATGGCGAAGGTGATATCGCGCGCAAACACAACAACGCGCCACTGCTATCTATTGATGCTGACGGGTTTGGTTTAGGGTTTAATCTAGGTGTGGCTTATGTCCTCGATGCGAATAACCGCTTTGGTTTATCTTATCGCTACAGCCCTGAGCTAACTGCGAACGGCCATGTAGACCAGATGGGGCAAGGAGTCACAGACTCAATTAACATCCCACTGCCCGATATAATTGAGTTCTCTGGCTACCATAGACTCAACTCTAAATGGGCAGCGCACTACAGCTTGCAGTATGTTGCTTGGTCTGAGTTTGATAGCTTAACCTCGGAAAGTTACTCAGAATCCATTAAAGACTACCAATGGCAAGATGCCGGACACGTTTCAGTGGGTGTTACTCACTACCTGAATCGTTCTATCGAACTAAGAGCGGGCTATATGTATGACTTGTCACCCGTAGATCAAATCAGTTCACTGTCGATTCCTGATACTGACAGACATTGGTTTACCTTTGGTGGTACTTACAAAGCAACCGAAAACTTTAGCGTCGATTTATCGTTAGGCTACTTAACAGGTGAGCAAACGACGATTGATGAGTCACAGTTTATCGTTGACCCAGAGCCTTTCAATGTCGTTTCTACCGTCAACACAAGTGCTTGGTTAGCAGGTATTCAGTTTAACTACGCTTTCTAGGTTTTCCAATGCAAAAAACGGCCTTCTGACTTAGAAGGCCGTTTATTATCAATCAGTTCCGAATCCCGCGCACAATTTCAAATGTAACAATGACACTTCGTGGAACTGTCATTTAAGCCTGCTACATTTATACATCTAATTACATATATATTAACGTCATAAAGGCTTATTATGGGAATCGCATATCACACCTATATTGGTAAGCAGGTAACGCATTTACCTAACCTCCCCTGTCGTGCGGCAGGCAACGTTTCACTCAATACCCCTGTCGGCAACTGTGTCGACAAATTTGGTCGAATCTGGCTTGCGGACACTGCACACAATCGCGTACTCGTCTTCGACCGAAAGATGGACAAGTTGCTAGCTAGCTTTGGCAGTGTTGGCAATGGTAGCCAACAGTTTAATATGCCCTTTCGCCTGTTACCTCACCCGAATAAACCTTGGATTTACGTCAGCGACATTGCCAACAAACGTATTCATATCCTTGAATACAATCAGGCGCTCAGCATCCGCTCAATCAGCAATTTTGGCAGCGAGGAGCCCATCAACTTACAGGGTCCAAACGGAATGGCTTTCTATCAGGGTAAGCTGTGCGTGGCCGACGAGTTTTACGAAGGTGAAAACGGTGAAAGCCGATTAGTGATTTTCAATGAGGAAGGTAAATGGTTAAGAGACATCACAGTCATCGAAGCCAAAGAGCAGGTTCACTTTTTATGGCCTCAAGGACTGAGTTGCGATCTCGACGGTCATCTGTACGTCGCGAATACTGGCTTTGCGACTGTAGTTCGCTGTGACTGGGAGGGAAACCCCGTCCCATTTGCGAATGGTAAAACCTATTTAGATGGTATCGACCTCGCACGCGATGTCTCAATCATTGATAACCGAATCCTTATCCCGGGAGCCAAGCAGTATTCAGTGTCTGTTTACGATATTGATGGCCATTTTTCAGGTAATCTCATCGGCTTCTTTTCACCAATACAAATCACCAAACTTGACCAAAATCGCCTGTTGATTACCGAGCCCATTCTCGCTTCTTTAGAGATTCATCAGATCGACTGGTCAGAATTATCCCCCCAACTGCCTATATCGACATTAGTGGTTGATCAATTGGGTGATGAGCGCGATAAAAAAGGACAGCTGCACTTTGTCACCTCGGTGGCTGGCGATACCTCTCCTGTTCCGACAAACAACCCCGAAAGTCGTTACCCTATTATCAGCGAATGGTGGGAAAACCACTTTGAACAGCAAGATAAGTGGCTCAATTCTATTCACCAAATCGATGCGCCTTCCTGGGTTTCAATGACCTTAAGCACCCAGATGGAGTGGACGCAAAAATGGCAACAAACCTGGGTACGAATATTCCTTGGCGATAAGTTTGATGACCCAAACCAACTGCTTTGGCTGGTTGACGCCGGCAACTATCAACTACAAGCGACAGAAAGCACTCAACCCGATGCAGTGAGGCCGGGTAGCTTGCCCCTTTTACCCGGATCACTTGGCATCTGTTCTCTAACTCCTTCGTCGCCATTACTCGGACAGCTCAACCCAGACATACCTTTACTGGTTGTCAGCAATTATATCAGCGGTATTGTGACGATTTATCAATATGACGAGTTAATTGGCGAGCTAGTACCCTTTAGCTATTTTGGAGGTTTGGGTCACCAAGAGTGGCAGTTATTCAAGCCTCAAGGTGTTGCCGTCGATCCTATAAGCCGCGATATCTATATTGCCGACTCTGGCAATAATCGCATTAGTCGTTGGCGGCTCAATCAACAAGGAATCGCTGGCTTAGTCACTACCTTTGGTGAAAAAGGCCATGGTGATAATGAATTTTTCACACCAACCGACATCACGATTACACCGGATGGTCAGAAGTACATAACCGATCAAAACAACAATCGCGTGGTGATTTACGATCGTCATGATCAATACGTTGGCAGTTTCGGTCAGCAGGGTTACGGAACGACCAATGACAACTTCCTGCTACCGACCAGTATAGACTTTGACCGTGGTAAGTTGTTTGTGTCTGATTTGGTTAATCGAGCTATCAAAGTCTTTGACCAACAGGGACAATTTATTGATAGTTTTAGTGGCTTTGGTGCCGACCCAAGTAAAGGCCAGCTATGGATGCCATACCTGCTTCACGCACATAATCATACCCTCTACCTACCCGACTGCGCTCTTAACCGAGTTAACGTTTATAAGATTAGCTAAGGAGTCACTGATGACATCAATATTCGATAAAGCCAAAGCGAAACGCTTAAAGCAGACAAATTCAGTCTCACAACAAGCAACGGAGGCGAGCGAAAAGCTTGCCAACCAATATCAGAGCGTGACTAAGCATTGTTTAGAGCAACCTTCTTCTCATCAGACACGGGAAAAACTGGAACAGTGGCACAAAGCTCATCAAGAGCACGCCAACCACCACATTATGTCTCCGCCTCACGAGAACTAAAAAGCGAGCCAAATGGCTCGCTTACTCATGCAACTTGTGCAATAGGTTTTCGGTCAGAAATTACTTTGCCATCTTTAATCGTGATAATGCGTTTGGTACGTTCTGCGAGTGCATTATCGTGCGTTACGATAATCAATGTTCGCCCCTCAGCATGAAGCTGATTAAACAGGGCTTCAATCTCTGCACCAGATTTAGAGTCTAATGCCCCAGTCGGTTCATCGGCGAGAATAATTTGCGGATCATTAACTAGGGCTCTAGCAATCGCCACCCTCTGCTTTTGGCCGCCCGACAATTGGTTGGGCTTGTGATCAAGGCGATCACCCAATCCAACTTGTTCAAGCAATTTTGCTGCTCGTCTTCGGCGTTCTTTGGCTTTCACACCCGAATAAACAAGAGGCAACGCCACATTGTCGAGTGCTGTCGCGTATTCGAGCAAATTAAAGCTCTGAAAGACAAAGCCTATTCTTTGATTGCGAATCCCCGCGAGCTCATTGGCACTTAAGCTCGCCACATTCTGACCCGCCAACTGATAGTCACCTGCTGTCGGCTTATCCAAACAGCCAAGCATATTCATCAGGGTCGATTTACCCGAGCCAGACGGACCTAAAATAGATAGAAATTCACCTTGATTAATCGTGAGTTCAACACCATCAAGCGCGCGTACTTCCGCTTCTCCGCTCGAATAGTATTTGCAGATATTATTCAGCTCGACGAGCGATTGGTGTGACATCTTCTCTCCACTATTGTTCTTACTCACTTTGTAATGCCTCCAACGGACTGACTTTCGCTGCTCGATTCGCTGGCAACCAGGCTGACGCAACACCAATAATGATTAAGGTCGTAATCACCACCAGCACCACAATCCAAGACAGTTCAGGAACCGGTTTGCCTAGCTGCTCGTAAAACACATTGCCTTCCAAGCTGATTGCACTAAGTGCGGATACCAGCCCATAAGTAACGCCAAGACCGAGCACTCCCCCTAGCATCATGGTCATGAGTGACTGCACCAGATAGTGCAAGCGGATTGCGGTCGGGGTTGCTCCAACCGCCATTCTTACGCCAATATCACGGGTCGAGCGCTTTACTGTTGCGTACATAACGTTGGCAATACCTACCCCCGCCACAGCGAGCGTGACAAAGCCAATAATGCCAAGGAAACTCTGCAAACCAATTAGGAACTGCTGCATGCTTTTCTGTTGCAGGAACATATCTTCGATTTGTACAACCTGCTCATCATTGACGCTTGCGCCATGCTTACGTGCTATCACTTGGCGAATCGTCTTTGCCAACGCCTTTCTGTCTGCATTCGCTTTAGGCTCGACATTGATACCTGCAATTTCACCGTTGGCGTGAAAACGCTGCCAAGTTGCCAGTGGAACAAAGCTTGAGTAATTGATTTGGTCGCCCTGCTCAATTTCAGCGCTGTTCTTTTTCAGTACCCCAACAACCGTAAACTCTTCACTGCCAATCTTGACCTTTTTCCCCACCGGATTGGCTTGCAGTGTCACTGCAGCAAACCAACTGAAGTCTTCTACAGGGTTAAATAGATCAGCGGCTAACGAGTAACCTAAAACCACGACTTTACGCATCTCTTTTTGATCGAGAGGGTTGAGCCAGCGACCACCAGCTAAAGGTCGCAAATTAGTCAGCGAAGCAAATTCCGTCGTCACCGCTAAAGGCTCTTGCCATGAACCTCGATCACCAGCACTAATACGCTCATTCCATCTTGCAGTGGGTACAACCCCTTTCACCTCGGGTAACGCGCGAACCACGTCCGCATCTTGCGCTTTAAGGGTTAAGAACTTACCTTGATGAAAAGCTCCGTAATCGACGGTCGCCATACCACCAGTCAGATAGATGAGATTACCGTTGCCATTTTGCGCGGTTCTCAATACGCCCTGACGAATCCCTTCGCCAACAGATAACATCGCTGCGATACAAAGTGTCGCCCATGCCACAGCCAAAATTGTCAGACCCAACCTGAGCTTTTCTGCTGCCATCTCTTGGAAGATTTGTCTCATCGGTAACAGCATCATTAAGCCCTCGCACTCAAAGCGATAACCGGAGTCAAGCGTGATGCTCTCCTCGCGGGAAAGTATGAGGCTAGTAGAGCTAAAACAAGCGTCACCAACAGTGACCAAGCAATCGAATCTGGCGTAATCACCGGCGAACCTAACCAATCAGGTAAAGTTACTGTACTTAACAGAGAAACAAGCGCGTAAGAGATGGTTAACCCTAGCCCTGTCCCAACGGCAACTAAGATTAACCCTTCGAGAATGAACTGGCCCAATATCGAATTTTGCGTTGCACCAATCGCCAATCGAACCCCTATTTCGCGCGTTCTCTCCGTCACAGATAAGAACATGATATTAGCTACACCTAGTGCCCCAACGGCCATCGTCATTGCCCCGCTTGCGCCAAGGAAGATCTGAATACCGCGGAAAATCCCTGTAATCAATGCTCCGCCCTCACTGAAATCGGGCAGATTTATCGCCTCTTTATCGCTCGGGTCAAAATGCAGTTGTTTGGCAAAGAAGGTAACTAAACTCTGCCTGAAAGATGCGCTGTCCATACCTTCAACAGGCTTGAGTAATAACATCCACGGCTTTGCATCCCACAAATCGAGATAAGTGGTTTGCGGAACAAAGACCTTGCGGCTATCACCAAAGGAAATCCCCGTATCTTCATCCTTAATAACACCTATGACCAAGAAAGGAATACCGTTGACTTTGACCTGTTCGCCGACCTTAATATTCCCCATTTTGGCAATTTGGTCGCCGAGAACAGCCACTCGCGTATGGTTAATGACATCACTCGGCGAGATATTACGCGAACCAGATTCCAGCTTGCGCTGCACTAAAGAAAAGTAAGATGGATCTATCCCACTCACAAAGCCAGACAACTTCTGCCCTCTAACGTTGGTTACACTGGCGTCCCACTTCGCGTACACCGTCGATGCTTGCGCGACAAAACCCGACTGTTTGAGCATATCGACTTTATCTTGCTCAATAGTGATTTTTCGTCGTGAGGGCATACCGTGCCAAGGCTTACTGGTACTTGAAGGGAAAGCGATTTGCACGTTGTTAACCATAAATGACAATGACTGAGTTTGATGACGATAGAAGCCTTCACCGAGCGCAATCAAAACAACGACAGAAATCACACCCCATGCAATGGCAATGATCGCTAAAATGCTTTTTAGCCTATGTGCAATCAAGGTTTGCCAAGTTTGCTGTAACAAACTGCTCATGAATCAAAAGCCTGAGAAATCAAAGCCATAGTGCTGTCATCTAACTTACCAGCGGTTTGCAGTAGTCCAACTCTCTGACGCCAGTAGTTATATAGGTTGGTTTGCAGGCTATTCTTTGCATCGAATAGACTGTTGTGCGCATTGATCACTTCCGACACTTCAAGAAGACCAGCATCATAGAGCTTCTCTTTACTGCGTAAAACCTTAGCTCGCGATTCAACCAGTTCATCCGCCATCAATACCTGACTCCAGTTGATATCAACCTGACTAAAGCGTTGGATGATGCGTTTTTGGATATCTATTTCTACTCGACGCAAATCTTGTTTGGCACTTAAAATATTAAGCGATGCTTCATCAACCTTAGCGCGCGTCGCCCCATTAAGATCAATCGGCACACTGAGTGTAATCCCGGCATTGAACTCACCGCTTGAGCGTCTATCGTCATCGCTGTAGCCTAGCTTGCCCTTAACCGTCGGGTAATACCCACCCTGCGCAGAGTCTTTAGCAAATTCGCTTGCTTTTACATTCTGCATAGCAACCAATAACTCTGGGCTACTGTCTTTGGCTAGCTTGAGCCACTGATCTTGAGAATCGACTAACATTGGCGGCTGAACAAGCGAATCTGTTCGGACTTGGTCTACCTCTTCAGGCATCTGATTGATCAGTGCAGCAAGCTCTGCTTTTTTGCTTTGCAGCTGAGCTTGAGCCTTGAGAATCGCGGCTTTTTCCGAAACTTGAGTGGCTCTAATTTCTTCCACATCAATGGATTTCACTTTGCCCGCTTTGTATCGTTTCTCGATGATCTTAAGTAACTTAGCCCCTTCTTCTAGTTTGTTTTGCGCCAACACAAGGTCACCCTGAGCACTGGCCATATCGAGATAACTAGAAAGGAGTTTTTGCGCCAATTCATTGTGTGTTTGAGACAGCTCTAATTGGGCTTTTAGCAAGTTTGCTTCTGCTCGGTCTAGATCTGACCACAAGCTGCTATCCCAAATCGTTTGGGAAAGGTTGGCGCCATAGCTGTTAGTATTGTGCGTCGTTTCGTTCCAATTAGCAGAAGCATCGGCACTTAATGAAGGCAGTAGCGAACTACGGCTAGATGAAATGCCCGTTTCACCTAGCTGAACACCTATCTTGGCTTTTTCGTAATTAGGATCGCTCTGCTTTGCTTGTTGCCATGCCTGCTCAATAGATATCGCGTAACTCGGCAAACTGAGGGTTGTTGCCAGTAACACAACACTGATTTTAGATAGGTGCAACTTAGCCATGGGCAGCCCCCATCATCATGCTGTTATCAATGATCTCTTCATCCAATTCAACGCCATCGAGCACTTCCACATTTATGCCGTCTGAAAGACCTAATTTCACTTTCTGTTTATGGAAACCTTGCTCCGAATTATCAGGAATCAGAACATTGGGCGTCTCGCCCTCAAACTTAAGCACACGCTCTGGTAGAGTCAGTACATTTTCCGACTTTTTAAGCGTGATTTGTGCTGTAGAAGAGAACCCCGAACGTAGCAAAATATCTTGAGGAATTTTCAGTTCTCCGACTTCTACCCCGAAGCCATTATCGAAACTCTTCGCCGCTGTCGCATCCGGAGAGTTCAGGTTTTCTGACTGGATCGCCACCTTGGTCAGTACACCTTCTATTTCAACCTCTGGGTATGGGGCTACCGTAAGAATTACCGGCATACCCGGTGACAGTTGCGCCGCATCATGCTCACTGACACTGCCTTTAAAGATCAGGCTTTTCATGTCCGCCAGCGACATCATCTCGGTCGCAGCTTGACTAGATTCAGTTGAGATAATTGGCTCACCGACTTCAACTTTTCGATTGAGGACTGTGCCATCAATCGGTGCATAAATGGTGGAGGTTAAGCGGGCATTACCTATTGAAGCCTCACCACTTCGGATCAACTCAAGGTTTTGGCGTTTCTGTAACACATTGGCTTTAGCTGACTTAACCACCGAACGCGCGGTAACATATTCATCGTAATTACGTGGAATAATGTCTTGCTTAACCAAGCTCTCTAAGTTGGCGAGTTTTTGCTTCGCCGACTCCAGATCCGCTTCGCTACGCATTAATTCAGTTGAGGCATCTGTCAGTGCTTTAGGCGTTGGGTTTGGGCGTACTTTGATTAAAGGCTGGCCCTGTTTTACTTTCTCACCCACTTGGGCGTAGATTTCTCCAACAATCCCGTCAATTTGTGACTTTATCGATACTGAGTGCGCCGGAACGATTTTGCCTACCGCAACCGCCTGTTTCTCAATGGTTCCTTTTACGACTGCCAGCTTAGGAAACGCTTGTGGCTCAGAAGAAGATTGCAGATAAAAATACGCGCCGCCACCTAGCAATGCGACACCGACAGCAGATAAAAGCCAACGTTTAGCCATGGTTTACTTCCAAAAATTGTTTTGCGTAGCCATCAGACTACCTCAAGATTATAAAGTTCCGGTGATGATAGCGTATGTAAAATCAAATAATACATATGAAGTTTGTATGAGTTTGTCGTGCTAAGTTGACAATCAAAAACGGCCAATTGGAATTGGCCGTTTTTTACGAAGCTATTGGGTCTATAAGGTGGCGCTTTTTACCATGCCAGCTTCAGCGTGACCCGGAATGTTGCAGGCAAATTCCACATTATTGTCACCATGGAAATGCCACAGTAACTGTTTGGCTTTTCCCGGTTCTACGGTCACTGTGCTGCCAGAATCATGGGCATGACCAGCCATCGTTTTCATCATCTCACGGTGTTCTAACTGTTCTTTTGCTGAACCAATTGAAAACTCATGGTCTATCTTGCCTGAATTCATTACCACAAACTGGACCACATCATTAGGCTCAATCTTAACCTCTTTCTTAAAACGAATGGTCATATCATCGCTGAGAACAACGTGGACGACCTTGTCAGGTTTTGCACCTGTCGCAGGCATACCTACATCTGACATACCTTCCATATTCATCATTTTTGAGTGATCCATGTCAGAGTGATCCATTGCCATCATCTGACTATGATCCATATCTCCATGATTCATCATCGAATGGTCCATTTGAGCGAAAGCGTATGAACTAACCAAGGCTGTTGTGAGCAATGCAAATGTCTTTTTCATCTTTTATATCCTTACGATTAGGTTGTAGGCAGCAACAATGACATTGCCACCTACGATTGAAGTTATTGGTTTGGAACTTGTTGATTTGAAGCCTGTTGTTTGTCATTAGATAGCTTTGAAAGCTCTCTTTGCTTCCACAGCTTGAAGATTGCAGGCAGTACTAGCAGAGTCAGCAGTAGCGCTGATGCCATGCCGCCAATCATCGGCGCCGCGATACGTTGCATGACTTCAGAGCCAGTTCCATCGCCGTACATAATTGGCACTAAACCTATGATGACTGTTAGTACCGTCATCATCACCGGACGAACCCTAAGTCCGGCACCTTCACGAATGGCGTCCGTCAAATCACCTTTGTGTAACGACTGCAGGTTTTGCACGGCATCGAGTTTACGTTGGTGCCAAGCTTGATTGAGGTACACCAGCATGATGACGCCTATCTCTACTGCCACCCCAGCTAGAGCAATAAAGCCCACGCCTACCGCGATAGAAAAGTTGTAACCTAGGTAGTGCATCAGCCATAGCCCACCTACCATAGCCAGTGGCAGAGTACACATGATGACCAACACTTCCCCTACGCGGCGGAAGCTGAAGTAGAGCAGCAACATAATGATGGCAATGGTGATAGGCACCACTACGCTCAAACGCTGCTTAGCACGCTCCATATATTCATATTGACCAGACCAAGTAAGTGAATAACCCGCAGGTAGCTGGAGCTGCTCACTGACAATGGCCTGCGCTTCGTTGACGTAAGAGCCTAAATCTCGCCCATCGATATCAACAAACACCCAGCCGTTTGGACGGGCATTCTCGGTTTTGATCATCGGAGGGCCATCTTCATAGCGAATGTCAGCCACATCTGCCAACGCGATACGCGCGCCATTAGGTGTCACTAGTGGGAGGTTTTGCAGTTTCACCACCGAATCACGGTAGTCTTGCGGGTAGCGAACATTGATTGGGTAACGCTCTAACCCTTCAATTGTCTCGCCGACATTCATTCCGCCAATCGCCGTCGAGATAACTTGCTGGACATCCTGAATGTTGAGTCCATAACGAGCAGCTGAACGACGCTTAATATCAATCGTCACGTAACGACCACCAGCGACACGCTCAGCGTAGACTGACGCCGTTCCATTGATTTGATTTAGAAGCGGCTCAAGCTCGCCACCGATTTGCTCTATCACCTTAAGATCAGGCCCGGCGATCTTAATGCCTATCGGTGTCTTGATCCCTGTTGCCAGCATATCGATACGCGTTTTGATCGGCATGACCCATGCGTTGGTTAAACCTGGGAATTGAACCAGTTGATCAAACTCTTTACGTAACGACTCCGTCGTTACCCCATCGCGCCATTGCGCTTTGGGTTTGAGTTGAATCACAGTCTCGATCATGGTCAGTGGCGCCGGATCAGTGGCAGTTTCTGCCCGACCAATCTTGCCCCATACCGTCTCAACCTCAGGTACAGACTTAATTAACTTATTGGTCTGCTGTAATAGCTCGCGCGCTTTACCAATAGAGATCCCCGGATAGGTGGTCGGCATATACATCAAGTCACCTTCATCTAGAGGCGGAATGAATTCACTGCCGAGTTTACTCATTGGATAGTAGGCAGAGGCAAGCAGACCTAATGCCAATACAATCATGGTTTTAGGATAAGTTAAGCTTAAGTTGAGTAGCGGACGATAAAGCGCAATGAGCGCCTTATTTACTGGGTTTTTGCTCTCTGGCAGCACTTTACCACGAATGAAATAGCCCATCAGAACAGGCACTAGCGTAATCGCTAAACCTGCAGAAGCCGCCATCGCATAGGTTTTGGTGAACGCAAGTGGTGAGAACATCTTGCCTTCTTGGCCTTCTAGCGCAAACACGGGAACAAAGCTCAAGGTGATGATCAGTAGCGAGAAAAACAGCGGCGCACCCACCTCTTGCGCAGCCTTACCTATTACTTCCCATCGGTTGTTATCATTGAGAGGCGTACGCTCGATGTGTTTATGGACATTTTCAATCATCACGATCGCCCCATCGACCATTGCTCCAATCGCAATCGCAATACCGCCCAACGACATGATGTTGGCGTTAATACCCTGCCAATGCATCACAATGAAGGCTGACAAAATCCCCACAGGTAAGCTCAGCGCAATCACCAACGACGAGCGGATATGGAACAAGAACAAGGCACAAACAATCGCAACTACGATGAACTCTTCTGCCAGTTTTTTCCATAAGTTCTCTACCGCCGAATCAATCAATGTCGAGCGGTCATAGGTCGCTTTAATCTCAACACCAGGAGGCAGACTTCGCTGCAGATCTGCGAGTTTGGCTTTGACGTTAGTGATCACTTCACTGGCGTTTTCACCAAATCGCATCACGATCACGCCACCAACCGCTTCACCTTCGCCATTAAACTCAGAGATGCCTCGGCGCATTTGAGGGCCAAGGTTAATATCTGCGATATCACCGAGTAGCAGAGGCGTTCCTTTGTCTGTCACTTTAAGTGGTAAGGATTGAATATCTTCAACACTCGATAGGTAACCAGTGGTACGTACCATGTGTTCCGCTTCCGCCACTTCGATGACTGAAGCTCCTGTTTCTTGGTTGCCTTGCTGAATTGCCTTGTTGACTTGTTGCAACGTCAGGTTATAAGCACGGAGTTTGGCCGGATCAATTTGTACTTGATACTGTTTTACCATTCCGCCAACAGTCGCAACCTCAGACACGCCATCAACAGTTTGCAGCTCATACTTTAAAAACCAATCTTGCAGCGAGCGTAACTCAGACAGATCGTGTTGACCTGTTTTGTCTTGCAAGACATAGCTGTATACCCAACCTACCCCTGTGGCATCAGGCCCGAGCGTGGGCTTCGCCCCAGAAGGAAGATTCGGAGCCACCTGACTGAGATATTCCAGTACCCGTGAACGCGCCCAATACATATCAGTATCATCGTTAAATATGATATAGACGTATGAGTCGCCAAAGAATGAATAACCCCGCACTGTTTCTGCACCGGGAACAGCAAGCATGGCCGTTGTCAGTGGATAGGTGACCTGATCCTCTACCACCTGAGGCGCTTGACCGGGATAGCTGGTTTTGATGATCACCTGAACATCGGAAAGATCGGGTATAGCGTCCACTGGGGTGTTTTTCAGACTATAAAGACCACCTAAGGTTAAAGCTAAAGTCGCAATCAGTACTAGGAAACGATTACTGATCGACCATCGAATAATCGCACTAATCATACTGGCTCCTCACTCACCGTGATTTGCTTAAGTAGGTATTCCGCCCCTTGCTTTTCAACTAGAAACCGAACTTTCTGACCTTCCTCAAACCCAGATAAATCCACTTCATCACCCACCGAAAAGTTCATCTCTCCGGCCTGCCAACCCCATTCCGCGACAGGTAAATGTTGTAAGGTAATCATGCCGAAGTCCGCCATCAACATGGTGATATCTCCGCTTACCCACACCTCATTGGCGACAACACTGTCACCGACTCGATAATCAACAATTTGATACTGACCTTCCGGCATCTTTTGCATCTCAAACTCTATGGCTTGGCCCGATTTCAGCTCTTGCATGTTTAGCGGCTCAGCTACGCTAAAGTTCATCACCATGCCCGGCCATTGCCATTCAGGAACGGCTTGGTGATTGATGGTCAGCATTCGATGCCCTGCCATTACATCGGTGATTTCACCTTGAGCCCAAACAGTCTCAGCTGGTGGCTCAGTGCCATTAATTCGCGACAGATCGGCAGATTGGCTAGATTCTGAATCCAACATAAAGTGCGCCGACGTCACAACACTATCGCCTAGGGTAAGTCCTTCAAGTACCTCGACACTCTCGCCTGCTTCTCGACCCACATTGATGCGCGCAGAGCGATACTTTCCGTTGCCTTCTGCAAGCACTACACGGGTCATTCCTCCGGAGCGAATCACGGCAGATTTAGGGACGGTCAATACTGACTCTTGGGTAACGGGCTGCAAGGCAATATTGGCAAACATATTCGGTTTGAGTTCACCATTGTGGTTGGGGAACTTCAGACGCACCCGCAAAGTTCGCGTGCTCGGGTCAAGAATGGGATAGACATAGTCCACTTCTCCTTGCCACTGACCATCAGGTATCGCATCAAGCGTCATCGTGGCAATGCTGCCTGCTTGCATCCAATGGGCTTGACGCTCAAAGACTTCCGCATCAACCCAGACTTCTTCCAGCGGGCCTGCACTGATCACCGCTTGCGCTGGCGATAAGTACCCCCCTTCGCGAATATTCAAGCTCGCGATAACGCCATCCGCCGGCGCTTTAATCTCGATAGATCGAGACGCTTTACCTCGCTTCTTGATTGCTTTAATTTGTGCGCGATCAACCCCTAAGGTCACCAAGCGCTCGGTCGCCCCTGTCACCAAACCACTTCGACCGGTTCGATAGGCGTTGAGTAACTCTTCTTGCGCTTTAATTAGCTCTGGAGAGTAGAGCGTAAATAACACTTCACCCTTCGCGACTTTTTCTCCTACCGCATTGATATTGAGCTTTTCAACCCAGCCGGCAACACGCACATTGGTTTGCCATAAACGACTTTCATCAAACGCAACGTAACCAACGGTTTCAATCCTCGGTGACAATCGCTGCTTCTCAACTGCCGCGGTTTTCACTCCGAGGTTGTTTTCTACCGATGGGTCTATCGTCACTGTGCCCGGCTTGTTGGCATCTGAAGCCATATCCTCGGCATAGACAGGGATAAGATCCATCCCCATTGGCGATTTACCCGGTTTATCGCGTTGGTAATTTGGGTCCATCGGTGCCACCCAATACAAGGGCTCATTTGAGTCCTTACTTGGAGCCGCAGCATCCGCCATGTTCATCAACGAATGGCTAGGTAAAAGCTGACTCACCCCAAAGCCAATACCACCACCAATCAATAGTGCGATCGTCGCTACCTTAAATGTTTTCATTTTTGTTCCTTATTGTTCTACTGAGTGATTTCAGGTAGCGAGACCTGAAACTCGAAAGCGCTAAATAGCGTCGCTAAGTTACTCTTGACGATGTTTAGATCGGTCAATAAACGTTGCTGTTCTAATTGCAAGGCAAGGTCATCTCTCGTGGCGGCGATCACGTCGCTAAACTGCGCTGTGTTATTTTGATAACCACGTTCGACGGCGAGAATTCTTGCGCGCGCTTGAGGTAATAAGGTGGCTTGGTAGCGTTCAAGACGTTGATTTAAATTACGCTCATCAACCAGTAGCGCGTTCACTTGGGCATTCATCTGCGCCAACAAAGTATCTTTCTGAGACTTAGTCGCCCCAACTTGATACTGCGCTGCGGCTAGGTTTCTATCTTGTCGATTGCCCGTAAACAGCGGAACATCGACAGTCAGATAGGCGCTGACAAGATCAGAGGCAGGCTCGCCCATCATGTTGTTTGCCTGTCGATAGGCATACATCACTTCAACACCAACTTGAGGTGTATAAGCTTGTTCGGCGATATTGACCTGAGTTTCATTCACAGCTATCGAAGCATCGATCATCTGCACCATTGGATGTCGTTTAAGTAACTCGAAGTGGTCGGTTTGGTTTGCGTTGCTATCTAGCTTAGTTGCCAAACTGTGCCAATCTAACTGATTGCTCGCTCGCAAATCACTGTGTTGATTGAGCCAGCCAATGCCTAGCCACTCAGAGAATTGAGAGATCAATCGAGTTTGCATTTGCCCGTTAGCTTGCAGTTGCTCATCAAGCTTGCTGACTTGAAGCTGAGCATTGAGTAAGTCTTGAGATTCACTCTTACCAATTGAATAGTTGGTTTGAATAAAGCCCTGTAGCTCGACGAGTAGCTGTTTGTTTTCTTGCAGAATCTGCTCAGCTTGTTGCAAATAACCCAGCTCTAACCACAACTGAGTCATCGCATTAGCAACTTCAAGTTCGCGCGATTGCAATTGCAGTGTCACGCCATCCGCTTGTTGGTTCGCTTTCTTACGTTGCAGTTCGAGTGTCGAGCCCCGTTCAAACTGCTGCATCAAACCGACCGAGATGTTGGTCATTGGGTCTTCATCAAACTTAAAGCTTTCGGTTGGCAAACCGCCAAACCCCACCTTCAGTTTTGGGTCCATTAAGGTTGAGTTAGCAATACCCGTTTCTCTCATTGCGAGTGATTGGGCGTAGAGCTGTTTACGATTGGTATCATTATTTAACGCAGTATCAATCATCTGCGCCAGTAAATCGCGAGGTGGCTGCGCTGCTAAATCGGCCTCAGCCAATGCAGCAGTCGGGGCAAACCACAACGCTGCACTTAGCGTAAGTGCCAGACACGTTGGTTTAGTCTTCACGTAGTAATCCGTTTCTATGTGCCTAAAAAGGCATAAAAGCGCCTCTTCACGAACAAATCGTAAAGAGATGAAGTAATAGAAAACGAGTTACGCTATTGGGGGGCGATACAGGGAGGACGTTTGGTTGATCGGCACACTCCTATCGTCTCGGACAATAAGAGCAAGATGGCTAGAAGTCGAGTGGACTGGCTGATAGTGATTAAGCAAAGCAAAGACTGTCATGCACATCACGTCGCAGCACATGTGCTGACTAGGCTCGGACTCACACTCCTCCATCATCGTCGGGGAATGTTCTTCTAGATTGGATTTCATCGGCATATTGCATGCGCTTTGAGAATGATGCATTGAGCTTGCGTCCATCATTTCAAAGCTCATTAAAGGCGCGCTGCTAGATAGCGTCGAGAACAGCATCGAAAACATGCTGATCGCAACAATCCAGATTTTTTGGCTGACTCTGAACGTCATAACGCACCTAATAATGAACAATCTCGTTTATGCTAAACCTTACCCTAAGGGGAGGGTCAATTACTCTTTACCTATCCGGTGACAAAAACTTAGACCCTAAGCCAAAACTCTGCGGCTTAAACCGCTTGTAATGAAACAAAAACGTCATATTGAGGTCCCAAACTACTTATTAAGTAAATTGTCATCTAAATTTGTAGGTAGGAATAATCAAGGTGCGCACTATGGGTAAGCTTGTCACATTACTACTGTTGTTGAGTTACTCATCGTTTTGCAGCGCAGAGGTCGTTAACAGAACCGTTAACTTTGTGATTGGCGATTGGGAGCCCTACACCAGCAGCCAAGATAACCTCAACTATAAAATCTCAGAGACGCTAGTCCGCGCCGCTTTTGCCACACAGGATTATCAAGTCAAAATTGAGTATCACCCTTGGAGTCGCGCTTATCGCTACGCCCAAACAGACAAGTACGACGGAACTTTCCCTTGGTTTAAAAACAGTGAAAGGGAAGCATTATTCCTATTCTCATCACCATTATTTGTGCAGAAGATCGTCTTCTTTTATCACAGCAATAGCCAATTTGACTGGCAAGACATAACCGACCTCAACCAATATCAAATCGGTGCAACTCAAGAATATGAAGTAACCCGCTTAATGCAATCTAACGGGGTAAAGCTCGAAATATCAAACTCTGATGACGTCAATTTCATTAAGCTTGGCAAGCATAGAATTGACGCCTACCCCGCAGGGCTAGAACGTGGCTACTATATGCTTGGCAATTTACTTCCAGCCATGCAAATTAATCAGCTCAAAGTGCATCCCAAACCGATTATCGAAAATGACATGTATGTGATGTTCTCAAAGCAAAACCTCAGCCGCAGCCAAGAACTCAAAGAAGCCCTTCGTTTAGGGATCGAACAACTCATAAAGTCAGGGGAGTATCAGAAAATCATTGATGTAGAAAAGCAGATCACTTCTTCATCATCTGGAGTTCAACCAGTTGATTGACACCTGTATTCCAAAAGCCCACTAGCATAGGCTAGTGGGGTGATTTGCGAGTAAATCTATTTAGCTAGCTGGTAAAAGATATTAAGCATAACTTGCTCACCTTTAAAGTTCTTACCGCCGTTGACCATTAAGAAGCTACCAATCGCAAAATCACGAGTGGTCATTTTCGCGGCGCCAGAAGCCATAGACTCTTTACTCACACTGGTACACATCGCCATATCGCTGGTAAAGCTACCTATCTGCAAAAAAGCTGCAAGGGCAAACATCGAAGAATTGAATAAAACTGCAAATAAAAAACTAGGTAGGCAGATAGCAAAACGCCGCTAGTAAAAGCGGCGTTTTAAATGGGTGGAAGCCCCAGCCACATCCCGGCACACAAGTCACTCGCTGCGGCTGCTTCCTTCCGGACCTGACCGAGTTCACGAGCTATTGTTGCGGGAGGACCAGGGCCTCCATAGATTCTGTTTCCTTAGCATCGCTAAGGAGTGAGGGGATTATCAAACATCCGCTGGGGTATTTCAAGTCTAACACCGCAGAAAACGCCTCATTTCGTTTCAACTGCTTAGTCAGTAACCATTAATTGAGATAGTGGACGTTTTTATCGCCATTCACATCTTCATTAGCGCATTGCTTTGACTGTTGTTTATGCTGATACATCGCTTCATCGGCTTCGTTGAGTACTTCTTGTAAACTCATAAATGTTCGCCTTGGCAATGAAATGCCAATAGCCACTGAGATATCAAATGACAACTGTTGCTCTTGAGACTGAAAAGGAACACGCTGCAGCTTTTCAAGTAACGTGCTCACCTCTTCTCTGTCTACTTTACCAATCAGGATAAACTCATCACCACCGATACGATAGCAACGCCCCTTCCATACTTTTTCAATGTGCGCTGCGACACTTTTCAACACTTGGTCGCCCACCTCATGTCCATATGTATCATTAATTTGCTTGAATCTATTCACATCAAGATAGATGACCGTAAGATCAGCATTTACGCCACTGAGAAACCTCTGATGCATGGACCGACGATTCTTTAGACGAGTCAAAGGATCAGTATTGGATTGGCTGTGTAGGTACATCGATACAATCAACATAAAACCAATCACCATGACAAAAAGGATATGGCTTTTCCGCGAAAAGGCTTGTTCTGCTTGCAACGTTGCACGCCAGTTAGGCTGATAGTCATATTGCTCTATCAGTGAAGCAATATCTAGCATCTTTATCGCACGGGTAAACAGCGGAGCTAAGTTCGCCCCCATGTCATTTTTGGCAAAGCCAATCGCAATATCAGAGCGATAAAAACTGCCAATCATTTTGTCTTCTTCTAGGGGTAATAAATCACTTGAGTCGCGCAATCTCTTGTTAAAACTTGCACGAGTAATCGCCATATAGTCAATTTCTTCACTGAGTAGCGCATCAAACATTTGCTGCGATGTCGTGTAAGAACGCAGCTCTTTGTTTGGCAGTAATTGCGTCAAAAGATCCGCAAAAAAATCGTCTTTTAATACGCCTATTTCTTCTACGATTAGTTCAGAAACATTACTATAAACATTGTCTTTATAGCCTTCTCGCTTGATCATAACAACTTCAGGGAAGTAATAGGGGTCACTGAATTCCGCAATCTGTTTACGCTGGTGAGAAACAATTAGAGGAGCGAGAATATCGATTCGCTTTGCCACCAAGTCTTGATACATACTTTCCCATGTCTCTTTTGCATCACTCACCACTTGGCAGTTAAGCATCAAAATCTTACACGCTTGCAAGACCACATCGGCACTGATCCCTGTCACTTGTCCATTTTTATGGTACATCGCGTATTGCCCTACGGGTTCGAGTTTTACTCGATAGGTGCGATTAAGGTTTAGATTACTGTCTATGACTGATTGACGCAGCGCTTGCTGACGGAGTTCAAATTGATACCGTTTAACTGATTCACGAAGACGTTTCTGAATTCCAGCGGTATGAATGTATGACTCTATAGTTTTAAGCAGATCTCGATGAATCTGCTTGGGTGCAATGATCGAGACAGGCTTGATCGACAATTGGTGATTCAGAAGCTGCGCATCGTAACCTGCCAACAACATGGGCTTTAATTGGTTAATCGCATCAACAATACCATCCACTTTTTGAGTTTCTAGTAACGACTTTGCTTCATCATGACCAGCATACTCAATCTGAGTAATATGGGGATAATTTGCCGCAATAAGCTCACCATAGATGGTCCCTTCCGGGATACCAATAATGTCCGCCGAGTCTAACGTGTCATTATGGGCACTATATAAATAGGTAAATTCAATGTTGGTTGGACTTGAGAAGTCGAAGTACTTGGCACGCTCTGGGGTATAAGTGACGTTTGCGGCAAAATCAGCCTCTCCGCTCTTAACCGCCTCAAGAATGTCACTAAAGCTCGGGTAGTAGACGTATTCAATCTCAATACCAAAGCGTTCAGAAACTGCATCAAAAAGGGTACGCGTGACGAAGTCATCGGCTTCAATCCCTACTTTATAGGCAACATTACTCATCGCTGAAGGCGCGCAGAATATGCTAATGATAAGTAGAGTCGTTCGCCAGATAAGACCCATTTTGATCATAAATCCCTTTTGAATAGTTATGGCACGTCAGTAAGTTGCCATATTGGTTTAAGCCATTCCTTGACTGACCAGAGCAGATTTTCGGCAATTCTGACACAACAAGTTACATATGCCAAGCCTGCATCTTCAGTCAAAAAAGTGGATTTATTATATATCTTGATTCTCTTCGACACTGCGGAGAATGTAGTCCGTCATCCAAGCCGTTCCTAGTAGGCAAATCCATACCACAAACACCGGGTTCGGTACTTCAATATTGGGCGAAACAACCAAGGCAGCAAAACCAACCGTTGGCAATGTCCAACAAAGTAACTTACTCCAGCGAAAGGTTTTAAGCTGAGATAAGCTCTCCATCGAAGCCATGATTCCGGTGATACATAAAGCGATTAATGCAGCATAAGAGAGATCTGCTATCCAGAGAGGAAGAATTAATCCAAGTGCCCACCAGCTGTGCTTGTTTGATGGTTTCCAGTGTGAAGCGGCCCACCATATAACGGCAACCGATAGGGTTTGAACGAGCGTGACAATAGGCTCTCCTGCTAGCTTATCTCCGGCTTGCGTGACCATAATACCTATCAGTAAGGTCGCGACGATTAAGAAGCTAGTGAGTACCACACCGAGACTACTGCGTCTTGAAAAAGCCACCATTAACAAAGGAAATAAGACCCACAAGCTAACTGAAAGTGTGATAGGTTGATGAGGAAGGGTTAAACCGTAGGTTGTCATCGCGGCCATTAATACCAAGCCAACAAGACCGCCTTGAGGGAAAATCCATAGCGCAGGGATCACCAAGGCTAATACAGGAATATCGCCCTCGCTTATGCTGATAGCTCGAGCACAAACAACAGCTAACAGAGTTGTCACTAAGAACTGAAATGTAGAAAATACCATGCCCTCTCCTTATCCATTCCTTGGAAATCTGTACTAGGACACTGTCATTATGGACCAGTTTTTAATGCAAATCTTTGCAGTAATTCACCAAATTCCCTCAGGAAAAGTCAGTACTTACGGCGAGATCGCAAAAATGGCGGGTTATCCCGGTTACGCACGCCATGTAGGAAAAGCGCTAGGGAACCTACCTGCTGACAGTAAACTACCTTGGTTTCGCGTGATTAATAGTCAAGGTAGAATTTCACTAAAAGGGCAAGATTTAACACGCCAACGTGAAGCGCTAATTGCGGAAGGGGTGGAAGTGACTAACGATGGAAGAGTGAAACTAAGACTCTATCGATGGCAGCCCTAAGGCTGCCATAAAAAATCACTAGTTGCGAACGCCAACAAGTCGCAGATCAACATTCTCTGTCTTATCAGCATCCGTAATTACCGGGTAAATAGTATCAGTGATAAAGCGTAGCTTGCCGTTCACTTCGATACGAGCACTGACACTGTAGCGATGACGCGAATCGATCTTTGAGGTGTGGTAAGCCAAATCAAACTCAAACGGCGACTGCGCTCCATTAGTTTCAAATCGATGTTTAGCGATCACCTTAGCAGGAGCATCCGCCAAAGAGACATCTTGCAAAGTCACTGTAATCAATGAACCTTTTGGCAATGCAATTCGCTCTCGATAGGAGACGGTTCCGGTCACGCTTTCGACTTTATTTTGTGCTTGCGTTGTCTCAGGAGATTGGCAGCCGACAAGTACTAAACCTAGTACTGCTGTAGCGACTAGCGCGAACATTTTCTTCATTGAATACTCTCTTAACTTATTAGATTTTAGAGAATTATAAGTAGCCTCTATTAGCTTGTCATTGCAATTCAATGATTATTGACAAGACTTTAACTATGTTGAGTTTTGCCTGACATAGAAATCAAACAACTGTTTTATTTGTCACTAAACCGGGTAAAATGCCACCTAGATATAAAGATTAAAGGTAGAGAAAATGAGTAAACCTCTAAGTGAATTGCTGGACTTGCTCCAACTTGAAAAGCTAGAAGAGGGCCTGTTTCGAGGTCAAAGTGAAAACTTAGGGCTTCCTCAAGTCTATGGTGGTCAAGTAATCGGTCAAGCCTTATCAGCAGCGCGTTACACCGTTGATGAAGACCGTACTGTGCATTCATTTCACAGCTACTTCCTCTACCCAGGCGATCCTGAAAAGCCGATTATCTATGACGTAGAAAACCTACGTGATGGGCGTAGTTTTAGTACTCGCCGTGTTAAAGCCATTCAAAATGGTCGGCCGATTTTCTACTTAACGGCGTCTTATCACGGTGAAGCGCCAGGCTTTGAGCACCAAAATACCATGCCTGATATCCCGGGCCCTGAAAACTATGCTTCTGAGTCAGAGTTAGCGGAACGTATTGCTAATTTTTTACCAGAAAAACTTAAGAAGACCTTCTGTGGCGAAAAGCCAATTGAAATGCGTCCTGTCACTGTGGTCAATCCTTTAAAACCTGAGAAGGTTGAGCCTAAACAGTACCTGTGGATTAGAGCCAACGGCGAAATGCCAGATAATCAATTGATCCATCAGTACTTGCTTGGCTATGCCTCTGACTGGGGTTTCTTAGTGACTGCTCTTCACCCTCACGGCGTCTCACTGATGACTCCAAAATTCCAAGTGGCAACCATCGATCACTCGATCTGGTTCCACCGCCCATTCAAGATGGACGAATGGTTGTTGTACGTCATTGAAAGTCCAACCGCGAGCAATACGCGTGGTCTGGTGCGTGGTGAGATTTACAATCGCAATGGTGACTTGGTGGCCTCTGCGGTACAAGAAGGCGTCATGCGCTTTACTGAATAAAATCATCCTTCCAAGACTAGCCTCCTAACGGAGGCTTTTTAATGCGTGTGTCCGTGCGAACGCTCAATACTAAAGCCACTAAAGCTGGTATCAACGCTAGCTTTAAAACAGTTGATCACCCAGCGGAATGCGTCGGTAACGTAATAGCCATACTGACCATTCACTGTCATACCGTTACATTCATCAAGGTCTCCCAAGCCTGCAGAGTACTCCCAGTCGCCGCGAAACTGCCCGTCATAATTGCTGCTCACAACGTTGCCACCCACAACAGGAGCCGCATAGCTACCCACATCAACACGCGCCCCCGTTTTCAAACGGTAGCTTGACGTCGCTTTACGAACCTGGCTGGTTGAACTATCTAGGAAACAACTGCCATAAATTGGAAACCCATCAGCGGCAAAGCCTATCACTGGAGAGGCTTCTCCCCCCACACAATCTTGGACAAACATTGCAACGGGATTACCGTGATAATGATACTCCCCAGTAGGTTGTACATGTGCATTGTGAATATCGGTACCAAAGCCGTTTAGAGACGACATCGGGTCGTAGCGCCAAGGATTGTTGATTTCACTTTGACCACACCCCGTACGTTCATCTCCCACGCCGTAGCAAGCCGCCGCCAACAGATCGACTTTAACTCCGTTGAGAAGAATGGCTTCTGAGGTCCCTAAGCTTAACGCAGTAGTAGAACCTGCAAAGCTAGGTGAAGCGGTAAACTCATAGTAGGTCGATTGCTCGGAGACGTTGGTGGCAAATGAAGCCGTCACATCATTGAAGTCATGGTTAGGAATCGCATTTGACTGAACAACGCACTTACTACCACTCGACGTTATCTGCGTTTGACCTGTGTAAATGAGGGAGCGTTGAATGTCATTCACGGTTGAAAAAAAGGTACCTAGATATTGTTGGCAATCACCCGAAAGATTAGTAAACAAAAGATTGGTGATGTTATTACCTGATACCGAAGGTGTAGATGTGGCGCTGCTTGAGTCATCTCCGCCATTGCAGCCACTAAGTAGTGCTGCTGCAATGGCTAAACTCATGGCATGAGTTGATGGTAACGCTGACATTTTATTCATCCCTGTTATGTGTGTTTGCTGTCAGATTAGTCACACTTAACAGGTTTAAAAATGAGCTTTACTTGGCTTTACCCTGCCATACACTTCTTTACGTATGGCATATTGGAAGGGCTGTGGTGTATTTAAGAGGTTCCATGGCAAACGTGGACGTCACATTGGAAATACCTTCGACAGAGTTAACCAGTTTTTTGTAAAAGTGGTCAAAGCACTGCATATCTTTTACCAACACTTTCATCATGTAATCGTACTCCCCAGCCATGCGGTAGAACTCCATCACTTCAGGGAACTCTGACGCAGTAGACACAAACTGGCTATACCACTCGTGAGAGTGATCACTCGTCTTAACGAGTACAAACGCAGTGAATGAAAGATCGAGTTTTTCTGGGTTAAGCAAGGCGACTCGCTTTTGAATAACTCCCGCTTCCTCAAGCTTTTTCAGGCGCTTCCAACACGGTGTCGTGGTCAGGTTAACCGCTTCCGCCAGTTCGTTGAGCGACAGTGTTGCGTCGTTTTGCAATAGGTCGAGCATCTTGCGGTCAATTTTATCAATATCCATATCCACACACTTCTCAAAGTAGAAAATTTTTCTCCATAATAAGCAAATGACAACAAAATTAGCAAAGCTTTTCTCTCTATAACTAGGTAAATTAACCTCATAACGATTTGAAGGAGAAACCTTATGTGTACTGATCATAACTGGATTAACAATGCAGTTCGCAAAATCGAAGCCGATTACCAACGCAGCGCAGATACTCACCTAATCAAGCTAGACCTTCCAAGTATTGAGGGTATCGACGTCTATCTGAAAGACGAAAGTACACATCCTACAGGTTCTCTAAAACACCGCTTGGCACGCTCTCTGTTCCTGTATGCCATTTGTAATGGTTGGGTAGGCCCAGAGACAACAATTATCGAGTCATCTTCTGGTAGCACTGCCGTATCAGAAGCCTACTTTGCTCGCTTGCTTGGCCTGCCTTTTATTGCTGTGATGCCAAAATCTACAGCACGTAAAAAAATCGAGCAGATCGAGTTCTACGGTGGCCAAGCTCACCTTGTAGATCGCTCAGATCAAATTTATGCGGAGTCACACCGCCTAGCTAAAGAATTGAATGGCCACTATATGGATCAGTTCACTTATGCTGAGCGAGCAACCGACTGGCGTGGTAACAACAACATCGCCAACTCAATTTTCAGCCAGATGGAAATGGAAGATCACTCGGTACCCGCTTGGATTGTAATGAGTCCAGGTACTGGTGGTACCTCAGCGACTATTGGTCGTTTCATTCGTTACCAACAACACGACACCAAATTGTGCGTAGTCGATCCTGAAAACTCAGTTTTCCACGACTACTTCAAAACAGGTGATAAGAGTTTAACCGGTAATAATGGAAGCAAAATTGAAGGTATTGGCCGCCCACGCGTAGAGCCAAGCTTTATTCCTGGTGTCGTTGATGAAATGCGCACTATTCCAGATGCAGCGTCTGTCGCAACCGCGCATTGGCTAGAGAAAATTCTAGGTCGCAAGGTGGGCGCTTCTACCGGAACAAACCTTTACGGCGTACTTCAACTGGCCAGTGAAATGAAAGCGCGTGGAGAAAAAGGCTCTATCGTTACTCTACTATGCGATAGCGGTGAGCGTTACTTAGATACTTACTACAACGCAGAATGGGTTAAAGAGAATATTGGTGATACCCAGCCTTACTCTATCAAGCTAGAAGAATTTGAAACGACAGGCCAGATTAGCTAATGGGAAGTGATACCTCCGCTGTAAACGGCTTAAAAAAAACCGCCACTCATTGAGTGGCGGTTTTTGTATGTCTAGGATCCGTGGACCTAATGATTACTTTTTGTTTTGACGCGCTTCGAATGCCGCTAATTGCTCTGGTGTCGCTTTCGGCTGATGGTTTTGCTTCCACTCATCGTAAGTCATGCCGTAAACACGTTCGCGAGCGTCATCAATGTCTAAATCAAGACCCTGTGTTTCAGCCTCAGCTTTGTACCACTTACTGAAGCAGTTACGACAGAAACCTGCCAAAATCATTAGATCGATATTTTGCACATCTTTGTTGTCATCCAGATGTGTAAGCAGACGACGAAACACCGCTGCGTCTAGTTTATCTTGCTCTTCTTGGGATAGATTTTTGTATTTAAATTCAGCCACTTTACTTACCTTCTCATCGTTTCTTCGTTGTTTTTGTTCTAGGATTGTATCAGCCTACTTAGAGTAATCTCAATACAAAAACGCCCGAGCAAAAAGCTCAGGCGTTTTTCAATTTCAATGCTGATTAAGCTTGGATACCAACAATTAACCAAGGTGCGTTTGGTGCAGTTAGATCGCGCTCTAAGTGCCATACGTCGGTAATATCTTCTTCGATACCTTCAACTGCGTCACGGTAACGTCCGCTGAACTGAAGGCTTAACTGAGCTTTGCTCGCATCGTAATCCGCACGTACGATCTCGGCATCAACATACATCACATCAGTGTGCTGCTCACCTTCAAGCTTAGCGCGCTCTGATTTGAGGTCTTGGTACAAGCTTGGCGATACGTATTCTTCAATCGTTTCAAGTTGATTGTGGTTCCAAGCACCTTGTAAAATACGGTAATGCTCACGAGAGCCATTAACGAAAGCCGCTTGGTCAAAGCCCGGTGGGTAGTTATGTGGTACATCTGTTTGAGCACCAAAACCGAAACCACCCGTTTGAGCACCACTGTTTTGTGGCTGTTCAAAGTTGTGAACATTAGGTTGTTCAAACTTAGGCGCAGAAGAACCACCAAATGCTGGTTGTTGGCGGTTCTGATTCATGCTGCCCTGCTTAGCGCCAAGCATGCCACGCATTAGTTTAAAGATAACAAATGCAATCAGACCAATGATAAGAATATCCATAAACTGGATACCTTCAAATGCACCACCAAAGAAGGCAGCAAGTAGACCACCTGCTAGTAAACCACCTAGCAAGCCGCCCATCAGACCTTTTTTGCTTGAGCTTTGTGTTTTACCCGTTTGGTCTTTACCAATCGAGTTTGTGTTTTGCTGTTGCTGCTTAGGCGCTGGCGCCGTTTTGAAGCTCTTACCGAACGATTTGCCGCCGCCAAACTTCTTCGCTTCTGCTACTGGCGTAATCGCAACCGATACCATCAGTAGAGCAACAAGGGAAAAGAGTCGTTTCATATTCTTCCTTTGAGGTTCCTGTCAAGGTTATAAACTTATACTTATTACACTATATTAACTCTAGCAGCCCCATATTCAAACCAAAACGTCTCCGACACATGTATCAGAATATTGCAAATAACCCATGCGGTTGTTGACGATATAGGTAGTGGCTCATTAGAATATTGAACATTGTTCATTTTAGATTACTCACCATGGCCCGAAGAAACGATCATACGCGAGAAGAACTTATCGCGCTTACGCTAAATACTGTTAAAGAATTTTTGGCAAGCAACACCTATCACGAGTTGAGCTTGCGAAAGATAGCGACGATGATCGGCTATGTTCCAAGTACTCTAGTGAATGTCTTTGGTAGTTATAATCTATTACTACTTCACGCTGTGGCTCAAACCCTAGATGAGCTTTCGGAAGAAGCGAAAGGAGTGGTTTCTCAGTGCCAAGATCCAAAGTCAGCGCTGTATGAACTTGCCTACTGCTATCATGATTTTGCGCAGCATCACCCACATCGCTGGCAGCTAATCTTTGAGCACAATATGAATGGTGAAACGCTGCCAGAATGGCAAGCCCAACGTATTGATTCCATGACAGGTATGCTTGAACAACTGTTGCAATTGATTGGACCAGAGCGTAGCCAAGCGGAAGTGCTTCAAGCAAGTCGCGTATTATGGTCTGGCGTTCACGGTATAACACTGTTAAGTGTCGACGATAAATTCTTTGCTGCTGAACCGATTGATGGAAAAGAGCTGATCGAAAACCTACTCTCTAATTATTTGAGCAACTGGTAATCTGTGCATGTCGAATAGCCAAACTTCCCTATTAGGACAGAAGCGCTTTCTGCCTTACTTCGTTACTCAGTTTTTTGGTGCCTTTAACGATAACATTTTCAAAAATGTCTTATTACTGTTCGTCGCATTTGCGGGAGCGGGTGCGCTACCTATTTCTAGCAACTTATTTATCAACCTAGCGGCAGGGCTGTTCATTCTTCCCTTTTTCCTTTTTTCTGCCTCCGCAGGTGCTCTTGCCGACAAATACGAAAAGGCTTGGTTCATTCGCAAGGTGAAGCTCGCTGAGATCGGCATAATGTGCTTGGGCGCAATCGGCTTTATTACCGAAAGCTACGTTATCTTGCTGATCCTACTGTTTCTTATGGGCACACAATCGGCGTTTTTTGGCCCAGTAAAGTACGCCCTACTACCCCAGCAGTTAAAGCCTAACGAACTGGTTCCAGGTAACGCGTTAGTTGAAACCGGTACTTTCCTCGCAATCTTGTTGGGTACGCTTGGTGCTGGGGTGATTGCGTCAGCTGAAAACGCCAAGTACGTAGCGGCGGCTTGTGTGGTGCTCTTTGCCGTGTTTGGTTACATCTCTAGCCGTTCTATTCCTGAAGCACCTGCCAGTGCGCCGGATCTTAAATTTAAATGGCAACCTGTTAAGCAAACTAAGAAGACCATCGCTATTGCTAAAGCGGATAAAACTATCTTTCGCGCACTAATGGCAATCAGTTGGTTTTGGTTCTTGGGTGCGGCTTACCTCACGCAGTTCCCGAATTTCACTAAGCTCCATCTTAACGGAAGCGAAAGCGCGGTATCTTTCTTACTCGCATTGTTTTCTGTCGGTATTGCGGTGGGTTCGCTAGCTTGTGACAAGCTGTCTAACCATAGAATTGAAGTCGGTATTGTGCCGTTAGGTAGCTTAGGCATCACCATTTTTGGTGCTTTAATGGCAACGTCCGTTCCTCAGCAGTTACCTGAGTTTGCGAGCTTTAGCGAATTTGTCATGCACAAACCTTTATGGTCAGTGTTTGCTTATCTGCTGTTACTTGGAGCTTCAGGTGGTATCTTTATTGTTCCCTTGTATGCTCTTATGCAGCAAAGAGCAAAAGTCACCGAGCGAGCTCAGGTTATCGCTGCGCTAAACATCTATAACTCACTGTTTATGGTTGGAAGCGCTGTTTTAGGCATTGTCTGCTTAACCATTATTGAGCTATCCATTCCACAGCTATTTTTGCTGTTGGCAGTACTCAACCTGCTGGTGGCAGGCTACTTGTTTATGCAAGTGCCTATTTTTGTGGTGCGTTTTTTAATGTGGGTTATCACCCATACCATGTACCGAGTCAACCATAAGAATACGCAAAACTTACCAGAAAAAAGTGGCGCTTTACTCGTGTGCAACCACGTGAGTTACATGGATGCCTTGCTGCTCAGCGCGGTGTGTCCAAGGCTGATCCGTTTTGTGATGGAAGAAGAGTACGCCAACTTGCCGCCACTAAAACGATTCTTGCAACGTGCTGGTGTTATCCCTATTTCGGCCGGCAATCGTCGCTCAATCGTCAAAGCATTTAATGATGTTGAACAAGCGCTGTCTGAAGGTCATATCGTGTGTATTTTCCCTGAAGGACGCCTCACTTCCGACGGTGAGATGAATGAGTTCATGCGCGGGATGGATATCATTATTAAGCGCAGTCCTGTGCCTGTCATTCCAATTGCACTTAAAGGACTTTGGGGTAGTTACTTCAGTCGTCACAAAGGTTCTGCATGCAAAGGGTTACCAACACGTTTTTGGTCGAAAATTGAAATTGAAGTCGGCGAGCCGGTTGACCCAGAAAATGCTTCTACATCCGTTATGCATGATAAAGTAGCGACATTACGAGGCGATTGGCGTTAAACCTAATCACGATGCTTTTAACATGCGTTAAGTTTTTCTTAACGCATGTTCAATTCATTCAACTCTCTTTATCGTTTTGGGTTCGCTAAACTAGCGCTTTCCAATTTAATCTCCCCCTACACCAATAAAAATAATGAATGACTTCAATAAGCAACTCCCTTTTTGGCTTGCACTCACGATTTGCTTAACTCCATTTATCACCTCCCCTACCGCTTTGGTTATTGGGTTTCTACTCGCCTCACTTGGTTTAGTTCCAAAACAGTTCAATCTCGCTAAGTTAACCAAAAAGCTATTAGCCTACTCAATCGTTGGCTTAGGGTTTGGGATTCAATTCGAACAAGCGTTAGCCGTAACCTCTGATGGCATTGGGCTCATCATCGCAACCATTGTTGGTACGCTGGTTATTGGATGGTGGCTTGCTAGAGCAATAGGGTTAAACAAACAGACTGGGTATCTTATTTCTTCAGGGACAGCTATCTGTGGGGGTAGTGCGATTGCCGCGGTGTCTCCGGCCATCAAAGCCAACGACGAGCAAATTGGTTTATCTCTCGCAACGGTTTTTGTTCTTAACTCTATCGCGCTATTTGTTTTTCCAGTGATTGGACATGCACTCAATTTAGATCAACACACCTTTGGGACTTGGGCCGCGATTGCCATTCACGATACCTCTTCGGTAGTGGGGGCAGCTTCAGCCTATGGAGAAGAAGCATTGACGACGGCAACGACGCTTAAATTAGCGCGTGCGTTATGGATCATTCCTGTCGCTTTTGTCAGTGCATTCCTATTTCGCAGTGAATCGAAAAAAGTCACCATCCCTTACTTTATCTTGTTTTACTGCGTAGCTATTGCGGTCAGCGATTTGTTACCGCAATTTGAAGTCATTTATCAAGGAATATTCGATATTGCCAAGCGAGCGCTCGTCGTTTGTTTGTTCTTGATTGGCTGCGGAATTTCAGTGGATAAGCTTAAGTCAGCAGGTCCGAAGCCTTTGATGTTTGGTGTTACTCTGTGGGTTCTGATCTCAACCACATCTTTAGCTTGGTTGTTGTTAGCCTAAACGGCCGATATCTTTCGCAGCTTGTGCTCGCTTGTTCTGCTTAAAGCTAAATACGAGCCCCAACACGAGCAAGAATGCCGAAAGTTCAGCTAATGCTCGTGTGAGCCCCTCAGTTTGAACTGCCACAATGATCTGTAAGATCACCGCAATAACCAAAATCGCTCTCATATCCTTATACCCTAACTCTTAATTTTCTGGAGATATTATAAGTTAGGGTTATAAGAAAGCTAAATTCACATTTGGACTATGAAATTGCTAAATTAACTAAGTTGGTTTTTCTATTGCAACTGCCCTTCAATCCAATTAATAAAGGTACGAATTTTCGGCCTATCTTCGGTTCCCAAAGGGCAAAGCAAATCATAACTCTTGCTCGTAGGCATACTTGGGTATGGGGTGACTAGCTCACCAGATTCAATCAAATCTTTGACAAAGTGGTATTTGCCCATACCAACACCAAGATTATGAAGCGCACTGATAAAACCCATCTCTCGGTGGCTTACGCAGTAAAACTGATTAAAAATATCAATATCGAGCTGCATATAGTCACGCCATCGCTGCCACACGTCTGAACCGACTGCATGAATAAAATTAATTCGTTTCAGCGATTCTAAACCATCTTCATACAGGCGATGTTTCTTCGCATACTGCGGCGTACAGACAGGAATGTACTCATCGCCAAACAAACGTTTTCTATACACATCTTTCATACTGGCAGAGTCATAATATATCGCTACTTCAATGTTATTCTTGTGGAAATCTTCCTGCTCTTGGTAGCCCCAAATATTGAGATTGAATTTAGGATACTTGTTTTTGAAATCAGATAGTCTTGGCAGCAACCATCCATTTGCAAAGCCTGTCGAGGTTGCAATGTTTAGCTCCCCCACCATGTCTGTTGACTTTATCTCTTCAATTTCAGAGAAGATGCCATGCAAATTTTTTGACAACGTACTGTGAAACCTAGCCCCTTCTTCCGTCAGTTCGAGCTGGCGAGTTCCTCTGACAAACAGATTAAACCCCAACTCTTTTTCCAACACTTTAATTCTATGGCTGACCGCTCCTTGTGTAAGGTGAAGCTGCTTACCTGTAATGGTAAAGCTTAACGTTTTTGCCGCCATGTCGAAGGTATGTAGATTTCTAAGCAACAATTGTTGATTGGCCATACTGCCTCAATGGATTAATATTTTTAATTTATACTACTATCTGATTCGTTTGTTCGCACCATGAAATAAGTCATAAAATGTCCCCAATCTATTAAATGTGACCTAGCGCTAGAGTGACTCTCACTGTGCTAGCTCATCAAAAAATCAATAATTGAAAACTAGGGGCATAAATGAACATACTCGGATACATGCAAAAAGTCGGTAAGGCACTGATGGTGCCAGTCGCGACATTACCTGCAGCCGCAATATTGATGGGGATTGGCTACTGGCTCGATCCTGTTGGCTGGGGCTCAGAAAACATTCTCGCCGCTTTTCTGATTAAATCAGGCGCAGCCATCATTGATAACATGGCAGTGCTGTTTGCTGTCGGCGTTGCCTTTGGTTTAAGTAAAGACAAAAACGGCTCGGCAGCGCTATCGGGTTTTGTTATGTTTTTGGTCGTGACAACTCTGCTAGCGCCTGGTTCTGTAGCTCAGTTGATTGGTGTCAGCGCAGATGAAGTACCCGCCGCGTTTGGTAAGATCAGTAACCAGTTTATTGGTATTATTATCGGTATTATCTCAGCTGAGATTTACAACCGATACTCTAGCGTTGAACTCCCGCAGGCACTCGCTTTCTTTAGTGGTAAACGCCTAGTTCCAATCCTTACTTCCGTGGCAGGTATGGCACTCTCTTTTGCCCTACTTTACATCTGGCCAGCGGTTTATGACGCTTTGATTATTCTAGGTATTAAACTCGAAAGCATGGGCGCTGTAGGTGCTGGTCTATTTGGCTTCTTTAACCGTCTATTTCTATCTATCGGTATGCACCATGCGCTTTACCCTGTGTTCTGGTTTGATGTAGTCGGTATCAACGATATCCCTAACTTCTTGGGCGGTGCTCAATCTATCGCTAACGGTACGGGTATTCCTGGTCAAACAGGTATGTACCAAGCGGGCTTCTTCCCAATCATGATGTTTGGTCTACCTGCTGCAGCTCTGGCTATGTACCACTGCTCTGATGCGAAAAACAAGAACCAAGTGTTTGCGATTATGCTTGCTGCAGCGATGGCCTCTTTCTTCACAGGTATCACAGAACCACTAGAGTTTAGCTTTATGTTCCTTGCACCTGTGTTGTTCCTAATTCACGCGGTGCTAACCGGTTTGTCTTTGTACATTGCTGCAACTATGGAATGGATGGCAGGATTCGGCTTCTCAGCAGGTTTTGTTGATTTCGTTCTATCAAGTCAAAACCCGTTAGCCACTAACTGGTACATGCTGATTCTTCAAGGTTTGGTATTCTTCTGCCTATACTACGCCATCTTCCGTTTCGCTATCGTCAAGTTTAACCTTAAGACACCAGGTCGCGGCGAAGATATGGCCAGTGAGTCAAATGAGGACATTTCAGGCCTTGCTAAGGAGTACATTCAGGCTATTGGTGGTGCTGAAAATATCCTAGAAGTGGACAACTGTATTACTCGTCTACGCCTAACAGTAAAAGATTCTGCTGTCGCAGACAGTGAACAACTTAAGAAACTTGGTGCGGCAGGGGTAGTTCCTGTTGGCAAAGGCGGTCTGCAAGTTATCGTTGGTCTTGGCAAAGTAGACAAGGTGGCAGAGCAGATGAAAACCATCCTTGCTAGCTAATCCAACGTTTACTGAAAAATAGTTTTTAAAGAATTGCGGTGACTTCACCTTCATCGCATCCCCCTGAAGTGCATTTTCGCTTAGTCACCGAGTCTGCACTTCTTTTTGGTTACTGAGCGAGTTGATCCAACAACCACTGCTTTACTTTCTGTCTTGAGATTTTAATCCCACCCTGTAACAGTTCATCCGGCATCGCATAGTAGGCAACAGGCCATTTGAGTTTGGTTAATGACCCTTTTAGATGCGCTGTTATTTGTAACTCATCAATCTCATCTGTTACCTTGATAACAGCGATAGGTCTGTGACCAAATTCGCTATCTGGTATCGGTACAATGACCGACTGGCTGATAAAAGGAATCTGATTAAGCGCTTGTTCTATCTCTTCACAGTGGATGTTTTCACCGCCGGAGATAAACAGATTGTCAGCACGGCCGATGATCTTTAGCTCTCGCCCGACCATTTCACCGAGATCTTTACTATCAAACCAACCCAGTTCAGTAATTGGTGTTAGCTGCCCTTGTATATAGTAACCGGAGGCTAGCGTCTCACCGCCTATATAAATTCTTTGCCCTTTAAGGCAAAGCTGACGCTTTGGTAGCAACTCACCAGCAGTGTATTCGGAGTCAATACGTTTTGCCGTCACGGTTGACGCGGCTTCTGTCATGCCATAACCAAGCCATGTTTCAATACCGAGTTTTTCAGCTTGCTGACTGAGTTCCATGGGCACATGGCTGCCACCGAGTAATACATGACTGAGCGACAGTTTCACTTCATTGTCGAGAAGCCGTTTAAGTTGGGTGGAAACTAAAGATGCGTGAGTGACACCCTGAATATCTTCTGCTAATTCCCCTTTACCCACTTTCAAGCTGGCGCCACTGTGCAGCCAGCGATAAATAATCGCCAGTCCAGAGACATGGTACATAGGTAGGCTTAGCAACCAGGTGTCTCCTTGCGTAAACGCAAAGCGCTGCAGCAAACCTTGAGCCGAGGCCAAATGTTGCTTTGAGGTATGAGCTACCGCTTTAGGAGCGCCTGTTGAACCCGACGTAAATACAATCGAAGCAAGCGCTTCGCTGCTGAACTTGCCTCGACAACATTCAGTCACCAAAGGCTTCAGCTCTATGTTTTGCAAGCTACGCAAGTCTGGAACGTCTGTTGATAGCCACACTTTGGCCTGACTGGGTTCAGGATATAATGTCGCGAGTTTCTGGTTAAATTCAGCCTTTGCTTGCGGCATGGTTATCGCACAAATCGCTTCTAGCTCTATACAGGCGAGATAAACCAAAATCAGCTCAACACTGTTTTTGCCAACACAAGTGAGCACGCTTCCCGAACCGACACCTTGTCTTGCCAACGAAGCCGCCACTTGGTCAACGGCAGTTTCAAGCTCAGCCCAAGTGTAACTTTGGTTGGGGGTATAGAGAGCATACAAAGATGGGCTCGATTGAGCCCATTGACGTAGAGGAGATAGCTGACTCATTACGACTGCCAGATTAATGCCTGATCAGACAGGCTTGCGACAGGTAATTCACAACCCGGCCAAGCAACTTCTAACTGCTGAGCAAACAGCCCCACAGTATCCAGTCCCGGTACTTCTTCTGGAAGTTGCCAGTGCGCTAATCTTGCTAACTGGGTTAAACCAAGGCTAGATTCAATACTCGAACTTATTACCGCTTTAATGCCAAGTGACTTGGCTTTATCAATCAGTTCAATACAACGCTCAACCGTTCCAATCAGAGTCGGCTTAATCACAATCGCTTTCGCACCATTGAGGTCTTCTAACTTGAAGTCTTCTTTGCGGATCGCGTGTTGCAGCGTTTCATCCCAAGCAATCGCAATGCCTGTATCAATGGCAAAAGAGAAGCTGTCTCCCGGTGCTTGGCATGGCTCTTCGATAAAGGCGATGCGGCCACGCAACGAAGGGGCAATCTTCTTAGCAAATTGCTGCGCTTTTTCTGCAGTCCAAGCTCGGTTAGCGTCTAAACGGAGTGTTAAGTCTGGAATCGATTCTAAGAAAAGGCTGACTAGCATCCCATCACGAATCGGCTCATACAGACCGACCTTAATCTTGGCCACTTTCTCGCCTGTCATGGCATTCAGCTTAGGCAGAAGTTCATCTGGGTCACCAGAACATAGCGGCGCAGCTTGAAAACAGCCTTGTTCTGGCAACTGTTTACTAAGCTCTAATTCCGCCATTGATAGGCCAAAAGCAACCGATGGGTAGAGCTCATCAAAGTTGAACGCTTGCCCTTGTTGCCACAAAGCCAGTTGCTCGACCAATTGCGAGTAAACATCGTCCATCGTCTCGATACTAAAACCAGGCAAAGGGGCAATTTCGCCTCGACCAAGCTCACCATCAAGAACAAGCTCAACGACAAATCCTTCTCTCTGCTTGAGCTTTTGTTCACGCAGTATCACGCCACTGTCCATCGGCAATTCATAGCGATACAGTTTGGCTGATCTCATAGCAATATCCCTTTCTTTGTTGATATAAATGTAGCTTGTATTGGATATTTCACCCATTTGTACGTTGATATCTAAGCTGTAGCCTCAAGAACAAGGAGAGGACGCGGAATATAGAAGCCTATATGAGCATCCTCGACACGTTATTGAGGCTAAAGCGACGATATCAACAACAAATTAAGGGTTGCGTGGGAACTTATTAAAGTCAGGACGACGCTTCTCATTGAACGCATTACGACCTTCCTGACCTTCTTCAGTCATGTAGAACATCATAGTTGCGTTACCTGCTAGCTCCTGAAGGCCAGCTTGACCATCACAGTCTGCATTCAGTGCCGCTTTCAAGCAACGAAGTGCCATTGGGCTGTGTTGTAGGGTTTCACGACACCAGCGAACCGTTTCTTTCTCTAAATCTTCTACAGCAACGACTGTATTAACCAGCCCCATATCTAGCGCTTCTTGCGCGTCGTAGAAACGACATAGGAACCAAATTTCACGCGCTTTCTTCTGGCCGACGATACGTGCCATGTAAGAAGCGCCCCAACCACCGTCAAATGAGCCCACTTTAGGGCCTGTTTGTCCAAATTGAGCATTTTCTGCAGCAATCGTTAGGTCACACATCATGTGTAGTACGTGACCGCCACCCACTGCCCAACCAGCAACCGATGCGATCACTGGCTTTGGACACGTACGAATTTGACGTTGGAAATCAAGAACGTTTAAGTGGTGAGTACCAGAATCATCTTGGTAGCCGCCGTAGTCTCCACGAATCTTCTGGTCGCCACCAGAACAGAATGCTTTCTCACCTAAACCGGTTAGGATAATAACGCCCACACCTTCATCGTAACGTGCATCTGCTAGAGCATTGATCATCTCTTTAACGGTTTGAGGACGAAAAGCGTTACGTACTTGAGGACGAGCGATAGTGATCTTAGCGATACCATCTTCGGATTTGTGGTACTGAATATCTTCATATTCACCTGTGCAGTCATTCCAGTTAACTGGAGCGTATAGTTCTTCTTCTGAGATACCGACTGTTTTTGCCATGGTGATTCCTAGTTTGTTTACCTACTGGCTCAGCATACTAACCAATGGTGTTCAGCTGAGTTTTAACAATATTTGCGAAAGCCTGTGGCTGTTCAATATGAACATTGTGCCCCGCTTTCTCAACTTGGCTAAAAGACAAACCGCTTCGTTTGGCCAACTGACTAAACTTATTGTCTTTTTCGCCACATATATAATGAGTTTTGATCCCTGAATCTTTCAGGGCATCGAGTAAATAGTCTTGTTTCGCAAGCGAAGTAGCCTCGAGCATATTCGCTACCGATGGGCCTAGATTAGCACTGCGTTTATCTATCAGTTTTTGTCTTTGCGCATGATTTAGCGAACTAAATACTGGCTGTTGATACCAGTCGCTTAATACCTGCTCAATAGGCTCGTTGCGAAATCGATTTGCCCATTGGCTATCGTTTTGCCGCCTTTGCTGCTTAGGTGCTGCACTGAAGGCATCTCTGT